>NZ_PTRA01000001.1:1857786-2167417 GCF_002943425.1 Siphonobacter curvatus | reverse complement strand
TTCATTGGAATATATCAAAGATTCTCTCACCCTCTGGCAAACGAAACTGACCGGAGAAGACGTAAAAGCGATTCATTACGCCCGGAATACTTTCTGGATTCTGACCGTTACAAATCTTTATACGCTCCAGAATCACCAACTACAGAACTATTACTCCGGCGATGGTTTCACCAGTCTTGCCCTGAACGATACCAGTATCTATCTGGGAAGTGAAAAAGGCTATTATCACTGGAATAAAAGAGCGAAGCAGCCTACGCTGCATACTAAACTTCCGAGTGTATCCATTTCTGCCATCGCCCTCATTGATGGGCATCCGTGGCTGGGAACAAACCAGGGTGTGTTTACGCCAAAACCCGATGGAACCTATGCTTATTTTCAGGGAGAACGCTGGTTACCGGGAGATCAGGTCGTATCCATAGCCCAAGGACCGCAGCAGACTATTCTGGTTTTTACTACCCATGGACTGGCTCAACTTAGCAAACAATCGATTACTCTTCAGGATAAAGCTTATTTCTTTGAAAATCAGGTCAGAGCCCGACATATCCGTAATGGCTTCAATGCTTCGCTGGAAGGAATGGAGAAGGGAAATCTTGCGACGGGTTACCTCGCTGATGCGGATAACGACGGTCTGTGGACTTCGATGTATTTGGGAAGTCAGGCGTTTCGTTATGCCGCGACTCAAGAAAAACAGGCTTTGGAAAATTGCCGTGAATCGCTGGATGCCTTGGAACGGCTTTATACCCTTACACCTGTTCCCGGGTTTCCGGCTCGTTCGTTCGAGCGTAGCAGTATCAAGTCTCAGTTAGCCGACTCTAAAGTCTGGCAAAATTCCCCACAACCGGGCTGGACTTGGAAGGCCACCACCAGCAGCGACGAAGCCATTGGCCACGTATTCGCTTTTGCTACGGTGGCCGAATTGGTCAACGATCCCAATCTGCAAGCGAAAGCCATTCGTTTGCTGGATACTTTAATGAATCACATTGTCAGCCATGATTTGTATCTAGTGGATTACGATGGCAAGCCGACCAAATGGGGCCGCTGGAATCCTGAATACGTCAATTCATTTCCGGTAAATGTGGGTGACCGAAAGCTCAATTCTTCCAATATCATCGGGATGCTGCAAACGGCTTTTCATTTCACAAAAAAGGAAAAATACCGTCAGAAGGCCTTTGAACTGATGAAGAAACATGGCTATCTGGCGAACCTAGCCCGCCCCATGAACGAAATCGGTAAAGCTCCGGACAACGCCGACGAGCATAGTAAGCTGCTCTCGGAGGGCTGGAATCATTCCGACGACGAGATGTATTTTCTTGGCTATTGGGGTCTTTATCGTTATGCGTTCAATGATACCCTACGATCTCACTACCGGAAAGCGATCATCGATCATTGGCAGGCCGAGCGTCCGGAAAAAGATGCAACCTGGAATTTCTTCACTGCCTTGACGGGTACCCAAACGTTCGATGTTAAAGAATCGATCTGGTATTTACAGCACTATCCACTGGATTTAATCGACTGGCGTATTCAAAACAGTCATCGTCAGGATCTACGATTTTTACCCGACAATTTCCGTAAACAAACTACGTCGCAGGTAGTATCTCCGGCCGAGCGACCCATGCAGCGACACAATCGCAACACTTTTATTCTGGATGAAAACGGTACTGGTCAGAGTGAATTCAGTGCCGGAGATACCTGGTTACTCCCCTATTGGCTAGGCAGATATTTGGGTATTATCAAGGCTGCTCCGTCGAATCATTCCCTACTATTTTCAAATTAACACACCCAACCGTAGTCCTTTTCATCGCCTTTGCCGTATTACCTCCAGCATTCACATTTACTCGCATGCAAAAGCAACTACGGCCGGTAGTATTTTTGGTTATGACCTTAATCGTGTCAGGACTACTGGCGATGAATACGAACCGAACTATACTTATTTCTGCTCACCGGGGGGCTTCGGGTCTAGCTCCTGAAAATACGCTGGCCACTTTTCAGGAAGCTTTGCGTCAGGGTACTGATTATCTAGAAATTGACGTACGAACGACCCGGGATTCTCAGCTGGTCATTCTCCATGACGGAACGTTAGATCGCACGACAAAGGCGAATGGCCCCGTCGCCGATCGTACCTGGAAAGAACTGAAATCCATTCCGGCCGGAAAAGGCTGGCCGGATTTTAAACAGCCCATTCCTACGCTTGCTGAAGTCTGTCAGCTGGTCACCCGCTGGAATGCCGATCATCCTACTAAAGCAAAATTGTACGTAGACTGCAAAGCGGTAGAGCCGCGTCCACTAGTTCACGTACTGAAGAAATACAATCTCGAAAAAGAGGCGGTTTTTTACGGAAACGATGCTTACCTAGCTCAGTTAAAGCAGGAAGATTCAAGTCTTCAGCTCATGCCCGCCTTTCCCAAAATGGGTAACTGGCAGGAGAAAGCCGAACGTCTGAAACCTTATGCCTTTGACGTTGCTGCGGAATTACTGACCCCTGCCCTAGTGGCCGAGCTTCATAAACATCACATTCTGGTTTTTGTCGATTTATTGGATCATAAAGATACCCTCCTCTGGTACCGAAAAGCCGTGACTTGTGGCGTGGATTGCATTCAGACCGACCACGTTACTGAACTTCGGCGTGCCCTTGCCCAGATGCCCTAACTTATTTCATCATGCTCAAAAAAGCTTGTCTTCTTTCCCTTCTGTCTGTATCGATAGCTCAGGCTCAGGAACATAAATCGTATACGCCAACGGCTTTCCCCGATCGTCTGATCATGGGCTATCAGGGAAATGTGGCCACTTCTCAATCCATGAACTGGCGGACGGATTCAACCGTGATCAAATCAGTAGCGGCAATTGTTGAAGCGGATGCCTCACCCGATATGGTTGCCAAGGCCCAAACCATTGATGCTCAAACCGAGCGAGTGGTCCTGGAAGGAAAAACCGTGCATTACCACTCGGCTCACTTTACAAATCTTAAACCCGCTACCCAGTACGCGTATCGGGTAGGTGATGGTACGCATTGGAGCGAGTGGTTTCACTTCACAACGGCTCATGATAAACCGGCTCCGTTTTCATTCCTGTATTTTGGGGATGCTCAGAATGACATTCGTTCGCTTTGGTCGCGGGCCATTCGCGGAGCTTATTCCAAGTTGCCTAACGTCCAGCTCATTTTGCACGCCGGGGACCTGATTAACTCTTCGAACACGGACTGGCAATGGGGCGAGTGGTTCGAAGCGGGCGGCTGGATTAACGGTATGATCCCTACGTTGGCGGTGCCGGGTAACCACGAATATTTCAAAATGGAAAATGGGAATCGCCGGGTATCTTATCACTGGCGGCCATCTTTTGTACTGCCCGAAAACGGTCCACAGGGATTAACGGAAACGGCGTACTATATTGATTACCAAGGAACTCGTTTCATCTCACTGGATTCACAGGGGGCTTTACTGGATTCCGTAGTTCTGGAAAAACAGGCCAACTGGCTGCTGGATGTCCTTAAAACCAATCCGAATCGGTGGACGATTGTCATGCACCATCACCCCGTGTATTCTACGTCCAAAGGGCGGGATAATGATGAGTGGCGAGACCGCATGGAACCCATTTACCGCCAATACGGTGTAGATCTGGTTTTACAGGGCCATGACCACACCTATGGTCGCGGATTAAACATGCCCTTGGGTAAAAGTCGAAAACAGCCCGATGGACCTATTTATGTCGTTTCCGTCAGTGGGCCTAAAATGTACGAGATTGGCTTGCAGGACTGGATGAACCGGGCGGCCTCGAATATTCAGCTTTTTCAAACCATTCAGGTAAGCCAGGATACCTTGAAGTATCAATCCTATGCAGTAACGGGTGAGAAATACGATGCCTTTGAACTCATCAAAAATGCTAAAGGCAAAAACAGGCTGGTAGATCACGATCCTGAGTTACCCGCCGAACGATTGGAGCTTCCGGCGGAGTATCAGAAACGAAATACGCCTCAGCAAAAGGAAGAATATCGCAACCGCTTTCAGGAGTACAAAGCCCGTAAAGAAGCCGAGTTGAAGAAAATAAGTAATCGATAGTATTCATGAGGATCGGCGTTGATTTGGGAGGAACGAATATCCGGGCAGGTCTTGTGCAGGGGGGTCAAGTACACACCCTCCGCCGCCACATACTGAAGCAAAAAGATTCCCTTACGCATACCTTATCTCAACTCATCGACCTGATTCGTCCCTTATGTCAATACCCGGTAGAAGGTATTGGTATTGGAGTGCCTTCGGTCGTGGATGTGCGAAAAGGCATTGTCTATCAGGTCGTGAATATCCCCTCATGGGAGGAAGTACCGTTAAAAGACATTCTGGAGAAAGCCTTAGACTTGCCCGTCTGGATTAATAATGATGTCAACTGCTTTATACTCGGGCAGTATCAATATGGTCTCGCCCGTAACTATTCTTCGGCTCTTGGTCTGTGCACAGGGACGGGTTTGGGAAGTGGCCTCATCCTGAACGGTGAGTTGTATATGGGATCTAATTGCGGAGCCGGGGAAATTGGAATGTTGAGTTACCTGGACCGAACCCTAGAGTATTACTGTTCGGCCTCTTTTTTTACGGATCTACACCAAATCACTCCACTAGAAGCTTATGAACTGGCTACCGTTGGTCATACTCATGCGTTGATGCTCTGGGCGGAATTCGGTCGGCATCTGGCTCAGGCTATTAAAACAATTTTATATGCTTACGACCCCGAGATTATCATCATGGGGGGATCCATTTCTAAAGCCTTTGCCTTTTTTGAACCTTCGATGCGGGCTCACTTATCGGATTTTTCGTACTCAGAAACTCTTCGTCGCCTTCTGATTCTCCCTTCTGATGATGAAAATAGTGGTGTTCTGGGAGCCGCAGCCCTGGTAAGTTCTGCCCCTGCTATTGTCTACTAACTCGCTCCTGCTTCGCTATGTACAAAATCATTTTACTGATCGATTTTTCCGAAGAATATAGCAAAGAATTACTGAAAGGCATTACCCGTTATTCCCGGGAGAAAGGTCCCTGGATTTTTTGCCTCATGCCCCTTTACAATCGGGAGACGCTGGGCATGGAAGGGATTCTTGATTGGGCCAAAGAATGGGGAGCCGATGGCATCATTGGTCAACTCTATAATGATTCCAGCATTAGTACCATTGTAAAGTCAGGTATTCCAACGATTGCTCAGGACTTTAAAGAACGTTTTACCCAGATCCCTAACATCACGGGAGCACACCGCGAGGCGGGAGCAATGGGAGCCGACTATTTTCTTCGCAAGGGCTTTCGGCATTTTGCCTTTTATGGTTTTGAACACATCGTTTGGTCCCGTGAACGATCGCAAGGTTTTGAAGAGCGATTGCATCAGGTGGGGCACTCGGTTCATTACTTCGAAAACCAGGAAGAAAGCAGTGAAGAGTTATGGTATTACAAGCCCAGTGCGTTGAGCCAGTGGCTCACATCATTACCCAAGCCTATCGCCATCATGTCCTGTGATGATCGTTTGGGTTTACATATCACCGAGGCCTGCCGCCACTCGGGCATTCGCATTCCCCAGGATGTGGCCGTATTGGGCGTGGATAATGATGGCATGTTCTGCGAAATTTCCGATCCTCCCCTTTCCAGTATTGCTCAGGATGCTGAAAAAGGCGGCTATGAAGCCGCTCGTTTGCTGGAATCCATGATCAAACATGGAACGGACAAGTTTTATGACATCGTAGTTCGGCCCACCCAAATCGTAACCCGACAATCTACCGATATCTATGCCACTCAGGATGAATCCATTGCTATGGCTTTGAAATTCATTCACCAAAACATTGATAAAAACCTTCAGGTAGAAGATGTAGTCAGACAACTCCCCCTTTCTCGCCGAACATTAGAGCTTAGATTTCAGCAATCGGTGGGTTTTCCGATTTACAAGTACATGCAGAACTTGCGAATGGAGAAATTCTCTAAAAAGTTACTGGAGACGGATCAGGCTATTTTTGATATAGCCTTGGATCTGGGCTTTACGGACACTAAAAATGTAGGTCGTCAGTTTAGGCAAGTTTATGGTTATTCTCCGCAAGAATATAGAAGTCGTTTTAAGTATACGCCAATAAATTAATCTAACTGTTGTATTGGCTCTTTTGCCTAGTACCGCCCAAAAGATTCAAGAAGTCTTTACTGAACAGGCTCATCGACTTTCTTTAGTGAGTCGAGCGTTTGACTCGCACACGCAACTAATGCGAGTACGCTGACACGATTAGCATCAAAACAATACGACCTAGTCTATTCAAGCGATCCGAGACCTTGAATAAAAGCAGGTCTACTCAAGCAAACGCTTGCCTCAAAAAGTAGCCTTTCTACTTTCCAGAATTGTTCTACATCGCTAACCAACAGGTAAAGAAATCTCCATGAATTTGCAGGTCTTGCTAGCATTCAACCCATTTTAGCCGCAGGATCATCACTACGCTTTTTGCCCACAATAGTTTCGTGGTGCAGATATCCCCAATCACTCATCGCCTGCACGACGCTTAGTAGACTACGACCGTGATCGCTGCTTGCGTACTCGACCGTGACTGGACGCGTATCACATACGGTCCGCCTCACCAGCTGATGCTGTTCCATTTCCTGTAATTCTTTCGACAGAACGCGTGGGGAGATCCCAAGCTCACGGCTTAGCTCCTTAAACCGATAGGGCCGATCCAGTAGCATGGCCAAAATAACAAGTTTCCACTTGCCGCTGATCACATCCAGCGTATCACGGACCGCCTGGTGTTGACTTTTGCTAGCAGAGCCGGGGCAACTAAGCATAATAGTATCCTTTTGGTAACCGGTATCCTTTTGGTAATTCATACCAAAACTAGCTAAACCTGCCCAGACTTTTGCACGGCCTTAGGCTGGCAGGCAGTAGCAAGGCCGCAACGATGATCCTGGCTGGATAGGGATCGCTTGGATGCCGTCCTGTTCAATCCGATCCTTGAACGCCCCAGTTGGGATACGTTCGGATCCTTGACGAATCAGACAGCGATCATCCAGAAAAGTGCCAGTAACTGACGGGCAACTTGACCCTTTATTCATTCGTATGAAACGAATTTTAATCTATGGAGCTACCGGTCGCACGGGCCGTTTAGTACTAGCCTACGCGTTACAACAGGGATATGCCGTGACTGCCTTAGTCCGTAATCCCGAAAAACTTACGATCCAGTCTCCTCATCTCACCGTGGTGCACGGATTGCCTACCTATCTAGCCGATGTACGGCGAGCCATGCAAGGGTGTGATTTTGTCATTAGCACGCTGAGTGCACTATCGGAGACAGACTCCTTCTCGCTTAAGCGAATGACCCCACCCCATACGCTAAAGACCACCATGGATCATACCATCACGGCTATGAACGAGTTAGGCCTACGACGCATCGTGACCCTCTCTTCCATTGGAGCAGGAGACTCCAAACCCTTGGCCCCCTGGTACATGCGGCTGATGATCCGGTTCACGAACTTCAAGCTGGTCTTTGCCGACCATGATGCCCAGGAAACCTTACTACGGCAATCGAATCTGGACTGGGTCATCGCCCGACCCGTAGCTCTTAATGACAAGCAACTTGGTGGAACACTACTGGTGCATTACGGGCAGACCCCTTCCCCCTTTACCATCAGTCGCCAGCAGCTGGCTCGATTTATGGTTGACGCCTTAACCAGTAACGACTTTGTAGGGAAAGCCCCTCTGCTGGCCGAGCAGTAAACTAGTCGCCTGCCTCACGAAGCTTCTTACGTAAAACACTCTTCGCATACACAACGAATTTACTCTATTTGCCTACTACCTAATGCTGGGTAGTAGGCAAGCGGCTTTTCGGCAGTACGAATTCCTGATTGCCGATGGACGGGAGAATAGGTATAACCGGTCTACCTTTTCGTTCCTATCCTGATATATTTAGAAAATTAATGCGGATCACCAGATCGTGAGTTTCTTGATTGGTTGAAAAAGTTTGGTGAGGTATCACTATCGTAAAACAGACCGGGAGTGGTACGTCTAAAAACAGGGCCGTCTATATTATTGAAAAATGAAGAGCCTTTCTGGTCTTCCCCAAGAAATGCAACCCCATGACTAAAAAAACGAAACTCATACCAGTTAATACGATGACGGACGAGCGGGATACGGGAATCTCCATTGAAAAAATAACCTTCCCGTATTTACCTCCCTTACATGACCCCAGTATTGTTGAAGAAGGTCGATTCGCACACCGCCACAACACCCATACCTTTCACTTACTGGAAGAGGGAACCGTTTATATTGACGTTGATTTCCAACACTACCAAATGGAACCCTCGTCAGTCATTTACATCCATCCTAATCAGGTACACCGGACTACAGCTCTTGGTCAGGTAACCGTCGTCAGTTTGGCTATTACCAATGAAAATCTGAACGCGGAGTATTTGAATCGCTTAGAACATCTCGCCCCGCTGAAGCCCTTAGTCCTAGCACCCGAACCCTTAACTCTCATTGCTCAGGCAGTAGCCCTTTGCCTGAACGTTTTTAAACGGAAGGCTGATCCCTTACGGCACTCTATCCTAAAGGATAGTTGTAACGCCCTGATTGCTCTGATTCTTGCCACTTATTTAGAGCAAACCCAAACCACCCCTAAGCTTTCGCGATGTGAAATGATAACCAAAGCTTTTAGGGAGCTGCTAGAAAGGAATTATACGACCGGCAAACGTCCGGCAGCCTACGCTCAGCAATTACATCTTTCAACCGCTTATCTCAACGAATGCGTTAAAAATACGACTGGCCAGTCCGTTTCTCATCATATCCAGCAACGCATCATTTTAGAAGCAAAACGCTTGCTCTATCACTCCGATCAATCGGTGAAAGAAATTGCCGCTACCTTAGGCTTCGACGATTACCCTTATTTTTCCCGGCTTTTTACCAAAGTTACGGGCCTAAGTGCCTTAGCCTTTCGAGCTAAAAGCCGCGATTAGTCCAATACTTACCCGGTCCTGGCATTTATTACCCTGAGTTGTCTACGTTCCTTTGAGCCATTGAAAATCATACAAATCATGGACTCAATAAAAGGACAAGAAGTGCTCATTTCGGGTGCTAGTATAGCCGGACTTAGTACAGCCTGGTGGATGAATCAATTAGGGTATCGGGTAACCGTAGTTGAAATAGCCCCGCAACCCCGAGTTAATGGAGCTGCCGTAGACTTGAAAGGTGCTACAATAGACGTAGTGAAACGCATGGGGCTGTTTGATGAATTAAGCAAACAACGCTTACACGTTGACCGGGTCGAGTTCAAGAATGCGAACGATGGTACGGAAGGCTTCATCCAAATGGAGGGTATTGATTCTGATGAGATAGAGATTGAACGCGAAGTATTAATTGATATTCTCTTCAAAGCGTTATCAACGGACGTTACCTTTCTGTTTGACGACAGCATTACAGCCTTGCGAGAGCATACAGAAGGGATAGACGTAGAATTTAGAACTGGTTTACAACGTACTTTTCATCTGGTGATTGGTTGCGATGGGGTTCATTCGGGGGTAAGAAAGCTTTGGTTTGGTAAGGAAGCGGACTATGCCCATTTTTTAAATGCGTATGCTTCACTCACGATTTTAAATAAACTACTGATCAAACCAGGCACCATGCAGCTTTATAGAGTACCGGGCAAATCCATTACTCTAAATGCCTACCAGAATAAAACGGACGTTATTTTTAGCTTTGTTTCCGATCAAGAGATCCCCTATGATTACCGCAATAAAGTACAGCAAAGGCAACTGATTCTTGAGCAGTTTGCGGGCGAAAGCTGGCGAACTGCCGAGCTATTAGACGAAATGCAGCAGTCGGATAATTTTTATTTCGTTGAATTCTACCAAATTAAAATGCCCTCCTGGACCAAGGGCCGGGTGGCCCTAGTGGGCGATGCCGCTTATTGTGCTTCTCCGGCGGCGGGTATGGGGGGCTCCCTGGCCATCAGTGGTGCTGCCGCTTTAGCCGATGCCTTACAAAAACACGAGGGAAACATTGAGGTAGCGTTTCAGGCGTATAATCAAATCTTTCTCCCGTTTATCGAACAGGTACAGACCGAAGCCCAACAAAACCTACATACCATTTTTCTTCCCAGAACTGAAGATGATATTCAAAAAAGAAACGCACAAACCACTCCCTTTTAGGCATGCCTAGCCACCTCTCATCCGTACGCATCATCGTAAATTATCTTGAATTCGCTAAGGCCAGCAGTAGCATACGTTATAGATACTACGCGATACGGCAAATATCTCTTTATCGCCCATTGCTAGCTCAGCGTGACCGGGTCACGCTGAGCCGACGCATCTGAATTTTAGTTGGTGCATCTCCTAACGTTGCTTGAATCTTTATTTAGTTCTTTTTTGCAAGTGCATTTACCTATGATCAAGCTTTACACGAGATCCCATGAACCTGGAATTCTATAGACCTACGTTAGAAGCCTTAAGTCCCTATATCGAGGGGTATTACTTTATTTCCCCTAGTGAACATGCCAGTAATCTTCATTATTGGACCTTCCCTAACAATTTTTTCATTGTTTCCGTAAGCCAGGACGTAGCTATCGAAATGGGAGAAAATAAACTCTTCGTTAGACACTCTGCTCAGCCAACGGTTCTCTCCAACTTTGTTTCTCGTTATACGACGCCCATTGAAGTGCTTTACGATGGACCCATACTCGAAGTAACCATTTATTTTAAGCCTCTGGGAATCAATCAGTTCATTAAGGATCCGCATACGCTTTTTGAACAAAATACCGCCCTTGATTTTAATCCCTTTCCTGATTTCATTCCCAACATGACCGAGATTCTTTCGACTTCAGATCGAATACTTCAGCGAAAAAAGTTGGAAGCGTATTGGCTTTCAAAGCTACAGATCAAAGAATTTCCACCCATCAAAGAGGTTATCTTGGCTCTTGAATCCGAAGAAAGAATAGAGGGCATCGCTCATAAAAATGGCTTTTCAAGGCAGTACCTCAGTAAGCTCTTTAGCAAAGTAGTCGGTAAATCCCCGGTAGAATATCGTAAGATTCATCGCTTTAGAGCAGCTATAGCGAAACAAAAAAATATGAAAAGTTTAACGGAGCTCTCTCACGAAAGCTTGTTTTACGATCAGTCCCACCTCATCAAAGATTTCAAGCAATTTACTTCTGTCAGTCCTTATACTTTCTTTAAGAAGGTAGATACCGATCAGGAATGCCTTTGGCTCTTTATCTAAGTGTTTCCATTTTTACAATTTCAGCGAGTCAGCCCCCCCTACCTTTGCCCGACAACTGATTTGTATCCCAATGAAACCATTACTTTACCTGTCTGCCTTTTTCGTACTACTTGTCCTACCCCTCCAAGCTCAACCCCTCCAGTGCCCCTGTACGCAAGCTTTGCAAAAACTGGTGCTCAAAGTAGAACGCGAATACCCCGGCTTTTCAAGTAAAACCAAAGACACTTCCCTCTATCAAAGCCTCAAGCAAACGCTTCATAAACAGGCAAAGGGTAGAGATGCGAAGGGCTGCCCGAGTGTATTGAAAACCTATACAGATTTTTTCAAAGATCCACATCTCTGGGTGGGAGCGAATGGCACGCCCTTCGTAGCAGCTACTACTACATTTAGCGAGAAGCTGACGATTGATTTAAAGGAATTTGAGAAAGATCTCCAAACCACACCGGACAGTGTGGAAGGCATTTATACGATGCCAGGATACAAAGTTGGTTTAAAGAAGACCCCTGCTAACGAATACATCGGGTTCATCCTTGAGTCTGCCTCCAATGCCTGGAAACCGAAAGACATTAAATTCAAGTTGCTTGCCAATGGTAGCTTTACGTACGCCTTGATGGACCGATCCATTCAGAAAGGACAGTATCAAAGTTTTTATGGAGCCCTTTTGTTTTTAGAGCAGATCCAGGTGGTCTTAACTAAACAAACTCCCAAACCCCGCATCGACAACGGCCAGATCGAAAGCCGTCGCAAAGAACTGGAAGGCTTTTACTTCAAAAAAGTATCAGCAAAGACCTCAGTCTTAAGACTACCCAGTTTTGAGTACCAGCATGTAGAGACGATCAACCAGCTGCTTACTGAGCATACTGCCTTACTGGAATCTAGTCAAAATCTGATCATTGACCTGCGGGGCAATCCCGGCGGAACTACGGATGCCTATCAAAAACTACTCCCCTACATTTCAGGAAAGTTTATACGCCATACAGGAGTCGAATTCCTGGCTACTCAAACGTATATTAATAATTTAGAAACGTATAAAAAAAGCCTGGGTAAGGATACGCCAACGCAGAAAATCGATCAACAGATTCAGACATTAAAGGCAAATTTGGGAAGGTTTGTAAACTTTACCAGTACCGGAAAATCTTTTTTTATTGATACCCTAACCGTAGCTCTTAAAAGTCCTCAGCAGATTATTATTCTTGCCAACAAAGGCACCGGCAGTTCGGCGGAATATTTTTTATTTATTGCCAAGCAAAGTAAAAAAGTCAAGGTACTAGGCACCCCCAGCTATGGGGCCTTGGATTACGGAAATGCCTTTCTAATTGACTTTGATTGCCCTCCCTTTCAATTATTCATGCCCACGTATCGAGCCTTACGGTTGCCAGACTATCCCATTGATAACATTGGTATTCAGCCCGATGTGTATTTAGATCCATCAATCAAGGATTGGGTAGCCTTTGCAAGGGATTACTTAGAACAATAGTTTGGGGGATGCAATATCCTGCCGAGTACGCTACTGCCATTGATGCCGTACTATGAAAGGAAAGCAGTACTGTAACTTATAGCCCTAATACACTGGGTGAAATCACGGAGTTACGGGGAATTTAGGTACGGGGAAATGGCCACTTCTTCGTACCTAAACAACCACAAAAGACCGCATTCTATTTTCCTTACGGACCTTTGAAACTTAGTTTGCTTCGAAAAGAGTGCTTCACCCTTGGGCCGATCCTATGAATAGCGTTTCCACCCTGGAGTGTCATTTCAAAAGCCCCTTAGTTAGGAGCGTTTCTTTGATTCAGAAAATCAATCGCGATCCCAGCCAGTATTGATCCTTTCTCCTCGGGCATTTCGTGTCCTACATTCGGATACACACATAATTGTCCATAGCGGAGTGCTTTATACATGGCTATCGTGTGTTCCAGTTTAATGAGGTCTCTGTCCCCACGAATGAGTAATACCGGTACGTGGATGGCGGTGAGTTTATCGTCTGGGATTTTAATCTCCCTGGCCCACATTTTCTGATTGTCCTCCCAAAACTTGATCCACTTTTCCGGTTCTGGATTCATCTGCTGATAATGTTCTAACCAATCTTTATCTTCCTTGACGGCTTCAACCGTGTATTCTTTCAATAAGTTACGTCCCTCCTCGGTCAGTCCGCTTGCTTTGGCGTTCGACGCACCGCTTACCACTTTCTTTATTTTGTCGGGTCTTTTGGCTGCCAGCAGTAAAGCTGTGTTTCCGCCCAGGCTCCAACCCATCACATACGCACTATCCAGCCCCAACTGATCGATCAGTTGCGAGTAGTACTCGGCCATTCGTTCGCCACTCAAAGTATCCGCGTGCTCCGAGCGACCGTGTCCCGGAGCATCCGGTGCGATCACCCGGTAGTGTTTTGACAGTTCGGGTATGATACCCGACAAGTTTTCTATCGATCCTAACCCCTGGTGCAAAAGCAACAACGGAACGCCTTTCCCATACTCTTCATAATAGATTTTTGTTTGATATAGGGTTACATATTTCCCCTGATTGGACCCATACTTAGTAGGCTCATCAACCTGTGCAGTAGGCTTTTCTACCTGATTGCAGGAAGCAATGACCCAACTAATGACCATAAATTGCAGGACTTGTTTCATCTGGATTTGACTGAATAGTACAATTAGAGCTAATATGTAAATTTCAAGATGAAATAGATTATTTTTTATAAAAAATAGTACTTGGAGCGGAGGAGCAAAAGATAAATAGGTTCTGGGCATCAATCATTTACATTGATTAAAGCGTAGGTTTGTCGGTTAAAGAACTTTCTCCCCTGGCCATTTTCTATGAACCAATGACTAGTATAGACTAAGCCCCGTCCAGACCATTGAGTGAATGGTCTGGGCGGGGCTTAGTTGGTAAAACCGAGAAAGTTAGAATAATTTTTCCTGAGGCGGAGTTACCCCTGCTAACCGCAGGTAAACTGTAGTTTGTCCCCGGTGATGTGTCTGATGTTCAAAATCCTTCGCTAAAACCATGGCCCGCGTCATCTCGAACCGACCAAAGAGTTTAACCTTTTCATTGAGCTGAGTGGGTTTCAGCTTCTTTATGCCTTCAATCACAAAATCATACCCCGCTAAGACTAGCTTGGTCACATTCGCTTTCGATAGATCCGTCGTCGATTTTTCCAACTCCCCCATTCCATATGGGCTTTTCTCACCCGTAGCGGCTGAAGCAAATCCGTAATTGGCATCGCTTAGATGAAGCATTTGCTGGGCAAAAGACCGGATTTCAGCCGTAGGCTTGAGGCTATAGCCCGACTCAGGCATGGCATCCAAGTACTCTTTGGTGTAGGCCTTGGCCCGCTCCCACTCTTTGACGTTTTCTTCAAGGGTCATTTGGGCCTGTGAAAATTGAACCAGTCCAAGAAGCAGACACAGGGTAGCGATTACGTTAATCTTTGTCATCGTTTGATACATATGTTTGGTGTACAAATAAAGTGTTATTTGTATGGATTGAAAATTAGGATAGACCCTACGTATTGGTAAGGTATTGTCTTTCAGCTGAAAATAATTAGTAGCTGCGGTTTCCTTATTATTTACCTATGACGGGTAGCTGAAGAGCAGTTCTGCTCTATCTAGTTCGTTCATGCGATTTGTTAAAAGGAAGAATCTGGAAGTAATCAATTTGGAGACACCCTGGCGTTCTTTATTAAATAAAAGCACACCATATGGCTAAGAAGACGTAGTTAATGGTCAAATGCACCTTTCCTGAGATAAATAATAGACTTTAGGACACAGCTCCTCCGCTAAGTAGCAAAGAAGAAACTGATTGTTTTCTCCCTCTCTAGTTTGTATTGGGGTATTTTACAGCAAGGCCTCCACTTGTGCACGATAAGAAACTCCGATAGGAATTTGCCGAGAGGCCATTTGAATTTCTGAACGACCCATTCGCTGGATGTATTGGATGTTAACCACAAAAGAGCGATGTACACGAACAAAATCACCCGCAGGAAGCAAATTCAGCAATTCGGGTAACTGCTTCTAATAAGAATGGTTTGGTGGGCCTGACAGATCTTAACGTAATTATCGGCTGACTCCAAATACTGAATCAGGTGAGGCTGAATACCTACCCATTCGTAGCCGTCCTTGACAAAAAGGGGAGTTGAAGCAACTACAGAGCATGAGCGGTTCCGATCCCTGATTTTCTGCGTAGCTTGCAAAAAACGATCGAAAGCAATGGGTTTGAGCAGATAATCGGCTACTTCCAGCTCATAGCCTTTTAAGGCATATTCAGGGTAAGCCGTAGTGAAAATCACCGCCGTTTGCCTGCGAAGAATTTCTGCGACTTCCAGCCCATTAAACACGGGCATATTAACATCTAGAAAAACTAGATCGACCGGTTCCGAGCGGAGAAAATCCAGTGCCTTACGGGGATTGGTAAAAGTAGCTTTAAGCTCCAAGAAAGGAATCCGTTCGGCAAAGGTTTGAATAATCTCTAGAGCAATGGGTTCATCATCGATGGCTAGGCAGGTAAGCATGGCAGGGATGTATTAGCTAGTAATGGTCCAGATGAATGCACAGGTATACCTGATACGTATGTTCATTCGAATGTATCTCTAACGTATGCTGACGGTCGTAAAGTAAATGTAGCCGTTTCTTCACATTTTTCAGGCCAATTCCCGAGCTGTTGGGCAAGTTAGTTTGGGGAACCACGGTATTAGCAAGCTTCATTATTAACTGCGAGCCCTTACAACTAATCTCCAATCGAATCCAACAGGGAGCATCTGTGCGGATACCGTACTGAAAGGCATTCTCGATGAAAGGAATCAATAAAAGTGGGGCAATCGAAAGTGCAGGTATATGCGTAGGCAGTTCCGTTTGAATGACAATGGATGTATCTGTAGGAATTCGTTTCCGTTGAAAGTCAAGATAGGCTTTAACAAATGTAAGCTCGCTGGTTAAAGGAACTTGCTTCTCGGCATCCGTATCCTGTATATAGGCCATGAGAGCAACTAGTTGCTGAAAACTTTGCCCGGTAGCTGTACCCACTAAAGAAGGCTGGCCCCTGAGCAGCGATTGAAGCTGGTCGAGTAAATACGGATTACTATTTAGCTTTTTTTGCTTTTGTACCTGCTTTTCCAAATGCCTGGACTGCTGATACCAGAGAATGGCCTGGTACACAACCGCAGTACCTAAGTAGGGAATAGTGCTCGATACCCAAATCACCCATACGCTCCTTAGCATCCGCTGGTAATCCATAAGCGTATGCGTAACTTCCCAGAAGTACTGCGTACCAAAGCCGTAGATAGAGCCTTGATAGGGCGAACCGATTCTCACTAGCCATTGGTTAAAGGTAAATTGAATATTTATAACAATCCAATACGCAAACGCTAGTACCCATAGCCCTGCCAGATAGTTTAGTCCTTTCCATACAATGGCTATACCCACGTCTTTTTTGGTCCATAAGCGTTGGAATAAAAACCTAAAGTAGATATACGTGAAGATTGACCAGATTAAGCCTTTTACCAATGTCCCTTCTACCCCTGCAATGATCTTGTACCATATAAAGGGTAGAAAAGCGTTTTCCGGCGTTGGGTGCGTTATATAATATAAGTAGGCATAATAGGCAAAGCTCACTAGCCCTAAACATACTGATACTTTGACTAGCACCTTCTTTTTAGAAAATGCGGGGATTTCTAAGGCCTTTTCAACGGTTAGCATCTTGCGTGCTTGGGTAGCTATCTGTTGAATGGATTCAGTGATGGAAGACTGATTTTCCCGCAAGGATTGACCATAAATCGTATTCAGAGCATTGTATAAAAAGTGCGGATTAATCTGAGTTTTTAGCAGTCCTAACTCGGATTCGCGGGCCGCTAAAGAAAGTTGCCTACGTCGATAAAAAGTGTCTACAGCCAAGTAGCAGAATCCTAACAGGCTATAAAGGACTAAAGAACCCAGTAGTCTGGATAAAGCCCATGTTCTTTGAGACCATCCGCTTAAAGCCACCATGAAGCTTTTAATTGCGTCCCCCGGATGCATTATGCGGTCAACGTAAGCTACAAAGGGTATACTCTTCGACAGATTGACGACCTCTAAGACCACTTGACTCAGAAGGAGAACACTTCCAAAGCAAAAGATACGCCCGAGAAGGCTCTTATTCTGCTCCGTTGAAAAAATGGATTTGATGATAATCTCATAGCTTAGTAAGCCCATCAGAGCGAATACAAAGGCTACTAAAAATGTACTCGTATACAAATAAAGGGTGTCCTTTGACAAATAGTATTTAACTAAGTACCAGAATAAAAAGAGGACGATAAATTGAGTAATAAAAACTGTTCGGTGACGAGGAAGGTAGAGCATATTCTTTGTTTCATTGGTAAAACAAAGAATATGCTCTACCTTCCGGTAAAAAAATAAAAGGGATGAATCGCTAATCAGTTGGGGTGAATAAACTTGCTGATTACAGTAAGTAGGTTGCCAGTGCTTCTAGTAGACTCAACTATTACCTTAGTCACCTGTAGTTTGATCAAATCTGTAGGTGCTTGAACAGCAGCATTAGCAAATGAGAAAGTGGAAACGCCAGGCCAGCATTTCATCCCCGTTATATCTAGATTTCTTTTTGTTCCTCTTCGGAGCGTTACGTACGATTCGTGTAAGTGGTTTTCCAGATACTTGTCTTACTACTAGAGACCCATTCCATTCCCAAAATCTTCGGAGCGAATAAAGTACCGCAACCAAACTGGAATGCACTTAGCCATGGAGAATGCTTGTTCAGTATATTCCATGGGCGTGCTGCTGGGAAGTATGTACTAAATCATGCAGTTCATGGGAAGATCACCCCTGGTGCTGGTATACTATTTGTGCAGAATAGGAGATAGACTTGTTTTATACTTACTAAAACCTACGATGACCGAATCTTCCGTTGCTGGCCTTACCAATCTGGAACCTGTACTTATTCACGCCGCCCGTCTGGGAGAAACGGCTGTTATTCAGGAATTAATTGATCGTCATACTAATGTCAACGCTCGTGATGAGAAAGGGTATACGCCCCTGATCATTGCCTGCTATAATCATCAATTTGAAGCAGCCCGGCTTCTGCTTCAGGCCGGGGCTGATGTCAATGCTCAGGATTTTGGCGGAAATACGGCACTGATGGGCGTAAGTTTCAAGGGCTATACGGATCTGGCCGAGTTACTCATTGCTCAGGGAGCGGATTTAAATTTGCAGCACGGCAATGGCGGAACCGCCCTGATGTTTGCCGCCATGTTTGGTCGAAACGAAGTAGTGAAATTATTGCTCCAGTACGGAGCCGATAAAACGATTCGCGACGTACGAGGCTTAACCGTGATGGACCTGGCCTTACAACAGAATAATATCGAAGCTGCTGAATTACTGAAAGATGAATAGCGATAGAACGTAACACCTGATACGTTACATGTAAAAACCGCAGCTAAGAAAAAGCCCAGTCTGAAATTATCAGACTGGGCTTTTTCTTAGTGAAACCTAAGCTGGAATTTTTCTGGGTTTTTCTCGTTCCCAGAAACGATGCTGAGCAATCGCTTTCGTAAACAAGTCAGCTAGTGTTGCGGAATCATCGCTTACTACTAAACCTTCCCGTAAAACGGTATCTTCCGAAAAGTCGGCTGGTAGTTTTTTCGCAAAATACGTTGATTCCAGTACTTGCAGAGCTGAAGCGTGAGCTGCAATCGGCTTGCAATGTTTGAAGGCCTCATTTAAGAAATGAACCGCATCGGCTTCCGCTTCTACCGCAGCGACACTATTCGTTCCTCCGGGTACATACACCGCATCGTATAACACGGATGCCGCCGTCAGGAAACTGTGATCGACGGGAATTTCAGTATTATCAGCCGATAGAATGAAATTGAGTCGCGGAGCAATGACTTCTACTACAGCACCTTCGGCTTCCAGCTTGCTTTTCACAATCTGGAGTGATTCTTCGTCCACTCCATCCGCAGCCAGAAAAGCGACTTTTCGCGTTTGGATACTGTCTTTGATGGTATTAGCCATACTCAGGGCTTCCGAGGAAGTCAATGACCCTTCTGCCATGACGGAATCATAATCCGCAGGATCTGCATCGGCTGGGACACTGTGATTAACGGGCAAAGCCGGATCCTGGGGTACCGGAATACGTAAGGCAAAGGCTACTTCAGCGGCGAGGTTTTTATCGATTAGTGATAAAATACCCAGCATACGTTCCCGAATAGCCACGGTTTTTACCTTACCCAATTCGAAGCTTAATGCATCAATAATATGGTTCTTCTCGGGTTCGGACTGACTGTTGAAAAAGAGTCGGGCCTGACTGAAGTGATCCATGAAGCTCTTGCTACGGGCTCGTACTTTTCGGGCTTCAATGCGTTCAGGATAACTGGAAAAGCCGCCTTCCGAAGACTTCGACTGCTCGGGATAACCGCCACCTAAGGAATTAGGGTGATAACTCGCTTTTCCCTTATTGATCATCTGACGCATGTGACCGTCCCGCTGGTTATTGTGTACCGTATTGAGGGGACGGTTGATCGGAATTTCCTGGAAATTAGGTCCCCCCAAACGTAACAGCTGCGTATCCGTATAGGAGAACAAACGTCCCTGTAACAAGGGATCGTTGGTGAAATCAATACCCGGTACAACATGTCCGAGGTGGAAAGCCACTTGCTCGGTTTCCGCAAAGAAGTTATCGGGATTACGATTCAACGTTAGTTTACCAATGCGTTGCACGGGTACCAGTTCTTCGGGAATGATTTTGGTCGAATCGAGCAGGTCAAAGTCAAATTTAAACTCATCTTCTTCGGCTACGATTTGCACACCGAGTTCCCATTCCGGGAAATGACCGCTTTCAATCGCATCCCATAAGTCGCGACGGTGAAAATCGGGGTCTTTCCCG
This sequence comes from Siphonobacter curvatus, assembly GCF_002943425.1. Classification (NCBI taxonomy): domain Bacteria; kingdom Pseudomonadati; phylum Bacteroidota; class Cytophagia; order Cytophagales; family Cytophagaceae; genus Siphonobacter; species Siphonobacter curvatus. The sequence continues at coordinate 2,147,347 of NZ_PTRA01000001.1, read as the reverse complement.
GAAATATTCTGAGCCTCGTCCCAGGCCACCGAGTGAACACCTAACAGGGGTTTCCAGTGGAATTTAACGAAACTTGATACGCCTTCCGCATTGACAAACCGGAAGGTATGAACGCCAAAGCCTTCCATCATCCGGTAGCTGCGGGGCAGGGCTCGGTCACTCATGGCCCACATAACCATGTGAGCGGATTCGGGCATCAGAGAAATAAAATCCCAGAATGTATCGTGAGCGGAAGCGGCCTGTGGAATTTCATTATCCGGTTCCGGCTTAACAGCGTGAATGAGGTCTGGAAATTTGATGGCATCCTGAATGAAGAATACGGGCATGTTGTTCCCTACCAAATCAAAATTACCTTCCTGCGTGTAGAACTTAACGGCAAAACCGCGAACATCGCGGGCCAAATCCGTCGATCCTCGCGAGCCGGCAACGGTCGAAAAACGCACAAACACGGGCGTTTCCAGCGAAGGATCATTCAGAAACTGGGCTTTCGTCAGATGAGCCATGGACTCATACACCTTGAACACACCGTGTGCTCCCGATCCCCGGGCGTGTACAACGCGTTCCGGAATCCGTTCGTGGTCGAAGTGCGTGATTTTTTCGCGTAAAATGAAGTCTTCCAGCAGGGAAGGACCCCGATCTCCCGCTTTCAGGGAGTTATTATCGTCGCTAATTTTCAGACCTGTATTGGTCGTCATTTTTTCACCCGAGGATTGCTCGGTATGCGGAGCCAGATTATCGATTTTATCGTTTCCTGGTTGATTGGGTTGATGCGTCATTTTGCTCGTAACTCGTAAGAATAGATACTAGGCTTAGGCTTCCTGAGAAGCTTTGTAATTCACGTCGCTTTCGGCTACTTCCGTTAACAGGGCGTCTGCTTGTTTTTCTTCTTCCAGCGTTTGAGCAAGTAATGAAGAAACGTCGTCATAGCCCAGCGTTTGAGCCAATTGGGTCAAGCCGCCGTACGTGGCAATTTCATAGTGCTCCACTTTTTGCGAAGCCAGAATAATGCCAACGTCGCGTGTGGCAGTACCCTCGTCGGTACTTTCAATGATGCCTTCTCCTTCTTTAGTCAGGCCTTCCATCGCATCGCATTTCTTGGCAATGGCTTTCTCGCCGAGGATCTCGAAGATTTGCTCCAGGCGATCCACGTGCGTTTCAGTCTGCGTCAGGTGATCTTCAATCGCTTTTTTGAGTTTATCGGAAGTGGCGGAACTAATCATCTTAGGAAGACTCTGTACCAAATGATTTTCGGCCCAGTAGATATCCCGTAGACAATCCAAAAAGAGTTCCTGTAAAGCCGGCTCTGCCGAGGGAGAGGTTTTCGTTTTGAAGATAGGGTCAGCACCCGTTGTATTTTTCATAATAGTATGATGGAATAGATACGTACCCTAAATAATCACAAAACTTATACCATCTTTTTAGTGGGGAGGAAAGAGGTAAAACATGCTAGATGATTACCGGAGGAGAACATACGAAGCTAGTCTAACTTACCTTTTGATTCGAATGAATCGGATTTGATCGGTATAGACGTCATTCTTTTTTCGATCCATTGAGATCTCATCTACCCTTTACTAGTTCCATCTTAGTTTGCCAGAAGAAGCGTTTCGCTACTCCTCTGTCCTGTCGCGGTAGTTAGGGGAGATCATCCGGTCTGATTGCTAATAGGAGTAATTTGCTGCCTTTTTTACTAGCTATGCAGAATCTGATTATTTGTTTTCCAGTTGATCTCCTCGATACAACGGAGCAAACGCCGCTGCTTAAGATTCAACTACCTGAGCGGAATATATACTGAACACAACGGACTAATTCTTTCGTTTTAAATAACAAGACAGGTTCAATATTCCTATATAGGTTAATTCAACGATTTGACAACCCTATTATCCGCTGAGTCTTACAATCTAAAAGTTATTTACACCTAGAAAGTCAGAAGCATAGATTATAAAAATTCAAGTTCTACGTTGCTACTGTTTTATCACTATAAAAGATAGTTTTATTTTTAATAATAATCAAAACACTTTCGCATCATAGCTTAAGGATATTTTTAGATAGCTATTAGAACTACACATTCTTTTGTATAATATTCTTTACATATAGTATATCCAACGGTTACTGTCAATAAGCGAATAACATAAATTGTTTTTAAAACTTGACTGTAGGATATGTAAATTCTAACGATCACTTATTGTAAAAACTAGTTCTAACACCTATTTTAAAGCCTTTGTATTGAATTATAGCCCTTAATAACTTATTCGAAGCTCTCATTCTCGTAAGAATTAAATATTTCTTGACTTAAGTTATGACAGCTCATTACCTCTCTAAAAGAATAATAAAAGTAAAGAGCACTAATAAAAGCAACGGAATAAATGAATTGGAGTAGAGTTAAGCTCAAAAGTCCTACTAGTTTTTACCTCCTGTTGCACGATACCAGTAGCTCTAATTTAAACTTTATTCATTTAAAAGATGCATCAGGCCTTGTAGGATTGCATTTTCCCTTTAAGTCTATAGGCACTTCCCTTCCCTACTGCTGCCTTTCGCTAAGTCGCTGAAAATTAGTTCGTGCACTTAGCGGAAGTTAGACTTAAAAGAGATTAAATTGGCCATCCACTAATCCGCCACGCTCTTATGAATTCTTGCCGCCTACCTCTGACTATTGCCTATCATTTACCCGCACTCAAGGCCGAACAGCTCTCCATCATCAATTCCCTATCTGACGAGTATCTGTTAATCAATTTAGAAGATCATCATACGCCAATTCATCAAGCAGTAAGCTTTCTGGCTCCTGACTTCTTCCTGATTCAACCACCCCAGCTTTCACTCTACCAATACACCTTCGGGTTACTTCAACAAATCCGGGCAACACCCAAGTTAGCAACAAAGTGTATTGTATTTTTATCCTCCGAAGGAAATCATCAATTATTCAACTCTTTAGACTTAAGTGGACTTTTACCGGCAATCTTTTCCGTCCAAGATCTGCGGTCTTGCTTACATCAACTTCAGCAAGGCCTTCGCTATGCATCGATCCCATTAACGGCCGTGGATAATCACCCGGAAATGCTAAATTACCTTGCCAAACTTACTTCTCGCGAACGCGAGGTAATAGGTCTCATTGGTTGGGGTGAATCCAATCAGGAAATAGCTAGTAAGCTTTCGATCAGTGTAAAAACGGTCGAGAATCATAAGCTTCGAATAGTTCAGAAATTATCCCTTCAATCAACAAGTAAGTTACGCCAAATTGCTATCAAAATACTTGATCGCATTAGCTAGCGAATTCCCCTATTTGTTCTATAAAATCCATGGTTTTCCCCTATTGTATTCGGAGTACTTGGCAATCAACTTTGTTCAGCAGATTGATCTGGTAACTCACCCGCAGAGAATGGCCACTTAACGGGTATTTCTAAATCTATACAATGGAACGAAACATGTACAAGAATCAAACATTGCGAAAAGGACTTTATGCGATTCTGGTGGGTCTGATCACCATACCTATGAGTTGCAACAGGCAAGAGATTGACACCCCTACGCCCGCAATAAGCAAACAAGCTGGTGCCAGACTAAGCCAGGGAGGGCAATGTGCTACCCTTACCTTTGGAAGAGAATTGGGGACTTGGAACACCGTGCCTAATAGTCGTTTTCAAGTAATCATTGCCGGGGACGGTGATCGACAATACGTAGGACAAATTTTACCGGAGCCTCAATTTGGTTCACGCTTTCTTATTCGGGGTGGCCAATTCATTGCACGGAGCGACTTTAATCCAGCCGCCATCGCACAAGGAGCTAGTGGCTGCTTTGAACCAGGTCCAGATGCAAATGGATGGTTTGTTTCAGGTTTCAGCGTCAACGACCTAGGTTCTGATTTCGAGCAAGTGACGGCTACTGACGGCTCTCCAGCTTATCGCGTCAAGGATCGTTTTCAAAATGTTACGGATGTTTATTTTAGCAGGACTTACCTAGGTTCCTGGACCGTCAACAACACACCGATAGAAGCCCGTAGAATTTCTGGAGTAGGTTTGGTTGTGGCTCAGAATATTACTCAAGTTGATCCACGATCCCAAGGCCGCGATACGTTTATTATTCGCGGTAGAAACATCCTTCAACGGGGTGACATAAGCCTGTTAAACGCCCTGGACCGCGGCCGCACCGAAGCTTTTGCTGGACCTCAAACGGGTCTAAGTGGATTACTTCCCCCTTTTGGCAGTCTTAGTATACCAGGTTATGAGCTTCTACCCGCTGGAGGTGGTGCAGACGAAGCTTACAGACGCTTACCTTAACGGTTTCAAGTGATCTCCCTTTACACGTATAAAGCCGCTTCGGATATCCGGAGCGGCTTTATACGTGTAAAATTCACGTTTTAAATAGATAAAATCGGTATACACCTCAACTTCTTCCAGAGCCAGATAATCAGCGTAAGGATTAGGGACGGCACCTACCTACGTACTCTGCGTAAGCTCTTTTAATATTTACCTGCCCTTAGACTTCTTAAGATCGATGGCTTCATGAGTTATATCATAGATCATTGTTTACCAGATAATTACAACTCAATTCTCAACCAACCCTAGTCCTACGAAAAGGCGAATTAGTCAACCAGGGTAATGCCGTTAGGCTCCGCAGGAACGGATTCAGCAGGATACGTGAGGGCGACTTTCTTACCCGTCTTTTCGGCTTCTTCCAGCGTAGCGAAAAGCTCCTCTTTGCCTACGGTCATCAATGCCGTTAGTAACAGACCTCCATATTCCCGTTCCTCACTACCTACGGGTGCTGCTCGTCCGTTTCTCTGGTAATTGTCAAAAATTTGTTTACCTGTCATGTTAGTGTCCTGAATAGAATCCTTGCCAATATACGTAAATACCAGACAATCTGATAAGCTTCTTGGTACGAACGGCAGACCTAGTTCTTAACCGCCGCCACACCTCTTAGCCAGCCATGGTATAACTTCTCAACGCTCATACCAGGCAGGCTATCTCAACGCTTGTGAATAGTTTGATGAATCCAACCGGCTGGATTCATCAAACTATTCGTTCAAAATATTTTCACTCCTGGCCAAAGGTATCTTAACCTGTATCTAGCTAGCTTTACCCCCTAACCTTACCGACCATGTCATGACAGTCGCCTATTATATTTCCCAACTCGAAAGCCTGTTTAATGGACAACCCTGGCTGGATGAGACCCTGTTGAAAAAGACGGGAAGCTTAACTAGCGAGCAAGCCTTTCAAAGACCCTATCCACCTGTTCACTCGGCAGCTGAAATCCTGGCTCATCTGATTGCCTGGCGTCAGGTCTTAATCAAGCGGCTGGAAGGCAATTATGACTATCAAATCCAGATGCAAAGTGCTCAGGATTGGCCTTCACTGGAGCAGCTTCAGGCTTTAGGATGGAATACTTTACAGCAAGAGTTGATAAGCAATCAGACCCGTTTAATTGAATTGCTGAGCCAGCAGTCGGATGAAGTATTAGCAATCCCCTACAACGATCAGGGACATACGTTTGAATACCTCATCAATGGTATCATTCAACATGACCTTTATCACCTGGGGCAAATCGGATTAGTGATTAGTATGCTTCATTCGAGACACCTATAATCATTCTTCCTGCTTAGCTACCTAAAAGTAGAAGAGTAGCTTTTTGTCTTCATGCACCCGATCTCATCTTTAATGAAATGTGCTCTTTGATCCATATCAATGAAAAAAGTGAGTGTGTTGACAAGGTAGTTATTGAATGAACCGACTTAAATGTGCAGGTTGATGGTAAGCAGTAACTAAGATAGGCAGTCAGTGAAATTCAGGTTGAGTTATTATTATATTGTAATTACACCTAATCGTCTTTTTATTTAATTCCTCAGTTTATTAGCCAAAACACGATCAAATCAGGATTGGCTGCGTCGACAATTTCCGCTTGCTCAAAGTTTAGTATTTGAAGCAGTTTAGTTTAACGTTGGTTGTCTTTATGAGTGAAAGCTTCAATGGTTTTGATTCCAAGTATGTCAACGGCAAATGCAATGACTTTCTTCATTGCTTCATTCATCATTCCTTGTCTTTGGTACTCCGGTAAAAGCTCATAGCCTATTTCGCCTGTATTGCCTTCGTTTGAAACGTTAAAAAGACCAATGGTTCCTACCACCTTTCCGTTAAAAGTCTCTACAATAGCCCAATACAGAAGATTATTGGCCTGAATGCTTCGAATAAATTGCAATGCTTCCTCTAAGGTTTGACTCGGCTTTCGATCAAGGTACTTGTTTATTACTGGGTCAGATCGAAGCAAAAAATGGCTTGCCCATCGTTTTCTAACAATTGCCGAAGTGTCAACCGTTCCGTAGTGAGTGTGGGAAAAGTCAATAGCCTTTTATTGAGCATGTTTTTCTATTAGTTGAATATCCCGGTATTCTAATACAAAATGCGAAGGGTACCGTACATTTTGACCTACTTTGAAAGCCGCTCATCAGTGCAAAAATCGGAGCGTTTCATGATTATCTTTTTTCAATGTACCTGATCAATGAATTCTATAGTACGGGCTGTAAATACTAATGATCCACAGCTACTACTATTTAAGCGAATCAAGTTAAGAAAGCCGGGACAGTACTTGAATCAATGACTCCACATTTACAGGCTTAGTTAAGTATTCGTTGAAGCCCGCTTCTTGGGCCTTCCGTTGGTCTTCCTTTTGACCATATCCCGAAACCGCTATAATGAATACTCCCCTGCTCCAAGGCTGTTGGCGAATCTGCTGGCAGGTTTCATACCCATCCACATCGGGCATACCAATATCCAACAAAATGACGTCAGGTCTGAGACTTTCCGCCGCTGTGATTCCGTCCCTGCCGCTATTACAGGCGTGTACCTGATACCCGTGTATTTCCAGAAGCATACGCAGGGTGAGCGTAGCATCGGGATTATCATCTATCAGCAAAATGCGTAGGGGACCCGTTTTTGCGTCTTCTCCGACCGCAAAGTGCGATTGAACCTCTTTTACGGTAGGCAAGCGGACCATGAACGTACTACCCCGGCCCAGTCCCTCACTTTGAGCCTCTACTTGCCCGCCGTGCAGTTCGACAATCTGTTTGACTAGCGTAAGCCCTATACCCAGTCCGCCTGCCGAACGGGCCAACGAATTATCAACCTGCACAAACAACTCGAAAATAGAGGTTAGCTGATCCGGACTTAAGCCAACACCCGTATCCTGGATGTGGAGTAAAGCCGTATTTCCCGTGTGTTCCAAGCTCAAATGAATGTTACCCTGTGGGCCTGTATAGCGAGAGGCATTCGTTAATAGATTCATCACTACCTGCATGAGCCGCGTAGGATCCCCTTCCAACTGAACCGGGGTATCCGGCAAACGTACCGTTAGCTTTTGCTGCTTTGAATTCACCAAGGTTCGCACAGCTTCGGTCGTCTGGTTGATGAGTTCGACTAGATTGACACGCTCTTTTCGGAGTTCGATCTTCCCCTGACTAATGCGGCTGACATCGAGCAGGTCGTCCACCATGCGTACCAGGTGATTCATCTGGCGAGTCATCATCTCCAGTACGGATTGGGCCTGAGTACTGGTTGCCACCGTTAGAGATAGTACCTGCAATCCGTTGGAAAGCGTAGCCATGGGATTGCGAAGTTCATGAGCCAGCATGGCCAGAAACTCATTCTTACGCCGATCCGCTTCTTTCAACCGATGTTCAGTCTGCTTTAATGCATGGATATCGGTAATGACCGCCACGCCTCCGGTGACCTGGCCCGTCTGACTCCAGATAGGCACCGCCGCTACCCGGGCCCAATGTAGGTATTCCCCCCCTTCGGTATATTGCATTTCAATACCCGGCACAACTGACTCCCCTCTTAGTGCCCGTGATCCTGGATAGTCTTCTAACGCCAAGGCTTGCCCCTCGGCATCGTACGCACGCCAGCGTTGCGGATGATCTAAGTCCCGGGAAGGAATGATACCGCTGGGCATATAATAGTCCATTTTCTGATTGCTCAGCACGATCTTTCCAGTGCTATCCATTACGCCAACGCCGACCGGCAGGCTTTCAAAGAGGGCGGCCAGTCGGACGTCATTTTCCCGCAGGGCTTCTTCAACGACTTTACGGTTTGTAATATCAGCCATGACTCCGCTAGCCCGCAGGGGCTGGCCATTTTCCTCGGCAGTGACTCTTCCATAGCCGCTCATCCATCGCGTTTCTCCATCTTCCCGTATCATTCGAAACTCCGCATCATAAAGTGTACGATTCGTGATGGCTTCTTGTAGTTGAGTCAGAATCGATTCAGCATCCTCGGGATGCAGGTGACGGGTAAATGCACTGGAAGGGATTGGATTAGGCTCGATGTTCATGCCTAACAAGTGAAAATGCTCTTCATTCCAATACACCTGGTCGTTTACTAAATCCCATTCCCAGGTGCCCATCTGGGCAGCCTCTACCGCCAGCCGAATCCGCTGTTCTGATTGCCGCAGGGTTTCCTCCAGCTTTGCCCGTCCCACCGCCGCCCAGGTGCGTTCAGCTACGGCTTCCACCAATTTAATCTCTCTGGGTGTCCAGCGGCGAGGATGCGATGAGATAGCGACCATGGACCACAAGGGCTTATTTTCACCTTTACGCAAAGTCGAGGCCACCATTGCTCGCATACCCAATTTCTTACTGTTTCGCTTTTCGGCCTCGGATAGGCCTTGCCTTTCGTAGTCATCTTCAATGACGAAGGTCTCATCGAAAATAGCCTTAAACGCTTCTGGATAGTCGGACAAAACAAAGTGGTCAGGCAAGGGGGGCACGGTATCTTTGCCAAGTTGATAATCAAGATCGGCCCGGTTTTCTTCTACATAGTACGAGGTAATGTAACTGCGATCCAGTTGTAATTGCTCGGTGAGTAGTTCAAGGGCTCGGTTCGCTACCGCATCCGCCGTTAGCTGGGTTCGTAGTTCGTCAGAAAATTTAAGTAGGAAAGCCTGCTCTTCGGCCTGTTGTTTGCGTTCGGTGATGTCCTGGAACACGGCGGCCATGAAGGGACTACCCGCCCCGCCGACTCGCGAGTAGTACGTGTCAATCCAACGGCCCAAGTCAGCGTTATAGGCTTCCATCCGCACTGACTCACCGGTTTGATAAACGTCACTCATCGCATCCAACCAATCCTGTTCCAGATGGGGCACGATTTCACTGGCTCGCTTTCCCAACCAGCCGCCGATTCCCGCATGACGTTCAACCCCCGGGTTCGCTTCATGCCAAATCAGATCGGTAATACGCCCGTGCGGGTCGGGAAAGACTTCCACAATGGCAACCCCTTCGTCAATCGAGTTAAACAACGTGCGGTATTTTTCTTCGCTTTTCTGCAAGGCTTCTTCGATGCGTGCTTTTTCCAGCCGGTTCCAAATTCGCGTGGTTAACTCCTTTATTAATTCAATCTCGTCCTTACGCCACCGCCGGGGTTGCATCGCTGCAATTCCCAGCATGAATTTGAAAGTACCCTTATGAGCCAGCGGCACTGCGACAAAAGACCGGATCTGTAAGGCCGCATACGCCTCTTTGCTCACTCGGGAGTCGGTCTCCGTGTCGATTACCGCGATAAGTTCGCCGGCATTATTCTTGGCAATTTGTTCTTCGGTCCAAAGGTCTTTTATCTGGTGGCGGCCATTTACTGAGGGTACGTCATCGGCCGTCCAGCCCTCCATAAACACCTCTACTTCCAACGTGTCAGATACTTCCCCGAAATTGCACCACTGAGCGTTGAAATGCTTGCCAATTTTCTCCGCCAGCATGCCCACCGTATCTTTAATGGGCTTTAGATCAATCAGATCTTTAGTTATTTCAGCTAAAAATGCCAGTTGTTCTTCTTGGCGTTTACGTTCGGTGATGTCCTCAAAAACAACAGCGACCTGATGGCTATCTGACCCGCCAATACGTGAAGCATACAACTTGTACCAGCGTTCGGAGTCAGCGTGATAGTTCTCTAGAAAAACCGGCTCTCCGGTATCGATCACGCTTTGGTACGTATTCAGCCAATAGTATTCCGTACCAGGAGCGACTTCGGAACCGAGTTTGCCGGTCGGGTCATCCTGCCCCGTGTGCGATAGGTAGGCTTGATTAACTTCAATGAAACGATAATCTACGGCATAGCCGGTCTCGTCATAGATCAATTCAATGATACCGAAGCCTTCGCCGATGGAGTTAAATAGCGATTGATACTTATCCTGAGCACGTTTAGCTATTTCGTCTTTCAGTCGAAGATTTTCCTGCTCGGCCTTTCTGCGTTCCGTATAATCGGTTGCGATTATCAAAATCTGAGTCACCTGACCCACTTCATCCCGCTTGAACACTTTGCCACGAATGGATAGTAACACCCAATCACCCTTCTTATTTTTCAGCCGATATTCGGTCTTGTTTTCCTCTCCGTCTGCTAGTGTCTCAAACCGCTGATAATAGGCCTGAATAGCGGGCAAATCCTCGGGATGAAACAAACTCATCCGATCTGCGAAGGGCATGGCTACTATTTCCTCCGGGTCAAAACCGAGCACAACTATCGGATTTTGGTTAGCATGCAGGATCTTTTTAGAGGAAAGCTCGACTACGGCTACAACATCGGGCAAAATTTCACTAATCATGCGAATGAGATGTGCCTGCTCAAGTAATTCCTGCTCCGCTTTTCTTTGCTGCGTGACATCGATCGCAGTAGCCACCAGGCCATCCTCCAGTTTAGCGGCCATCAGATGAAACCAGCGGTCCATGCCTTTGAGGTTAATCTGGACTTCAGTATTCAATTCAGTACCGGTCTCTACCACCTCCCGATACAGTTTGAATACCAGCGTGTCTTTAATGCCGGGATACGCCTGTGAATATCGCTGACCCCTTTGGTTTTGAAGAGCATACTTACGGGCTTGCTGGTTTTCTAATTGAAACTCGAAATCAACCAAGGTGCCGTTTTCGTCCCGTACGGCTTTGTGATAAGCAATGGGATTCAGCGTAACGTCAAAAACGGTCTGCACTAATTCTTTGCTTGCTTTGAGCTCCTGTTCCGCTTGTTTCTTCTCCGTGATATCTTGAGTAGTCATCACGAAGCCATCCCCCATTTTCACTAGGGTCTGATAAAACCACTGATCCTGAAACTGTTCATGGGAATAATACTGCTCTTGCTCAATAGCTAGACCCGTTTCGGTAACCTGTACAAACTTTTCAAACAAGCCGGTTTCTACTACGCCCGGGTTTAGTTTAAGCAGCTGTTGACCAATGACCTCACCATTCTGACTGACGCCCCCCTGATTGTTCATAATCCAGGTAAAGTCCCTGATGCGACCAGCATCATCCCTTACGGCCTCAAAAGCCTGAATAATGAAGGGCGTACTATCAAGAATCGCCTGCAACAATTCTTTCGTAGACGCTAACTCGGCTTTTGCCTGCTTGCGAGCCGTTATATCGGTGGTCGTCGTCGCCACACCATCGCCCAGCTTAACGGTGGACTGATAAAACCACCCATCAAACTGTTCATGGGCGTAGTGCCGCTCGGACTGATCCGCGATGCCCGTTTCGCAGACTTGCTTGAACGTATCAAAAATGCCGACTTCTTTCACGCCGGGATTGAGCGTGAGCAGGCTCTGGCCGATTACATCTCCGTACTGCTGTTCACTACTCTGATTGTTAAGAATCCAGACAAAATCAATGATTTCACCGGCTTGATTGCGTACCGCTTTAAACACCTGGATCATATCGAGCGTACTATCCAGAGTGGCTTTAAGTAAAGTCTGGCTTTGCTGTAACTGTTGGGTTCGCTCGGCTACCTGCTGCTCAAGCTCTTGCTGGTAGGTTTGCTGCGTATGCAATAAGTTTGCTTCGGCCTCTTTTTTGGCTTGAATGTCAATGTTGATGCCCAACCATTTTTTGACGCTTCCATCGGCGTTAAGGATCGGTATCGCCCGCACGTTGGTCCACCGCCAACCACCCCCCGGTCGTTGCAGACGAAATTCAGCGTTTACGGGCCAGAGCCGTTTAGCCGCTTCCTGCCACTGAGCAAGGGCATATTCCTGATCATCGGGATGTACAGCTTTCACCCAGCCTTCACCCAGCGACTTACCCGTATAGGCCCGCCAGCTCGGTGAATCAACGACGACTAAACCCTCTGCGTTGGTTTCCCAAAAAGCCTGAGCGAAGGATTCAAGTAAGATTTGATACTCATTCGTTTGAACAGAAGCGTGCGAACTGCTTTTATTAGCATCCATAACGATAAAAAGGTTGGAGGGACTCAACTAGTAATCGTGGGTAATCACTAAGCAGTAAAAGGGTTCAATTCTGGCGGGAATGAATGTCTAAGTAAGCCTATTCCAAGCAGCAGCCATAGGATAGCTATTTTTCTTACCTTAAGTCAAGAAAATCCCACTACTGAGGTTTCCAGTACTGGGGTATTATTTCGTTAGATGTAGGACTACTGTTTCGTACGCTTACTACTATACGAACTATTAAAAAAAACCGCCCAGCAATGCCAGACGGGTCAGAAATATATTTTAGATTAGTTACAACGTTTGCGTATAGCTAGCTTTTGCTCAGCTTCAGCCATTACGGTAACTTTAGCCGAAAGAGTCTGCTTTAGTGGTTCGAACGTTTTGATACCTAGTGACCTCTTAGCTACTCACTATGGTATAGGATAGCCAATGGCCTTTCTATGGTAATAAGCTATCCTAATTATCTATCAATACATCAGTTAAGTCTTACCAAGGTAAGAGAAGCCCCTTGAGCAAAATCATCTAGTTGAAGCGTAATGGTTTGCTGGTTGTATTGAGCTACATGTAACCCTACTTTATCTCCTTCTTTTAATCGTATAATAGAAGTAGACTGCACTTTATAATCTAAATCAGATGATCTCACGTAAGCCTGACTACTAGGATAAGGGTCCACAAATAAAGCTGCTTGATATCCATATCTATTCTCTAAAGACTCTGGTTTTGCACTTATGAAAAAGCTAACCAAATAATTCCCAGCTTTTTTGACGGTGAAAATGGTTTTATCCTCATTGATTTCAAAGTCATCAGAACTATTGATAGCTGGGAAATTCATCATTTTGGGTACGATTGGTTCTAAAACGAAATACCGGGTGTAGCCATTCACTCCGTAGAAATAAGTACTACTGGGAATTTCACTTTTACTAACCATTTTATCCCATGCAGATCCGTTGAAGGTATAAAATCCCGGGTCTACATCAGTTTGGTAAATCATTAAGCCATTAACAGCTTCGGGCTGACCAGGACTACCCGGTCTGTTGGCCTGCGTTACCCGTGGAATAAGTATTCCTTTGTTCGTTGAATTGACTTCCAATTGGGCACTTGGGTGCGGTGTTTGGGTACCAATACCAATTTGGGAAAAAGCGGTGGTAGCTATTAAGGAAAAAGCAAGAGCGGTAAAAATTTTCATATAGAGCTTTTAAATTTAGGCAATCAAAGATAGTACTGTGTTGAATAAAAAAAGACCTCTAAATTGAAAAGACTGCTCATACTGCTTTCCAATACTCATCTAATCGCTTCTGCTACTCACAAACAACCGAATTAATAGAACTGACTTATTTAGTTATTTATACCAGCAATACACCTCCTCTGTATTCCGTTACAAGGGGCTTAGCGTATTGAAGTCTAGTACTGCATCTTTCGCTGAATCTTCTCTTATTCAGCCTCTACCCTTACGGTAACCTTAGTCGAAAGATCCTTTAAAATTTTCTAGCGTATTAAGACCACATTTGGGGTACCTTGCTCAATAGTTCCTATTACTGGTTTGAGATAGCCAAAGGCCTAGTTCGGCATGAATCATTTCTCGAAACTTCCGCAAAGCCGAAACCAAAATCTGAATTCGTTCGACTTCGCTGGAAATCTTGAATTTGCTGCTATTAATAAAAGTAATGAATTTTATTAGATCATCGGTACTATCAAAGCATGCACCGTCAGTTTACCAAGTTCTAATTCCTAATTCACGAGAAAGTCGGCATTTACCTCAACTTACTCAATTTTTAGAGCCGGATAATCGGCTGTAGGAAGAGGGCGGTATTCTCTAGTTCCTCACGTTGCATATATTCTTTTAGGGTTGGTATGTCATTAGCCTCTGGATAAAAAATTAATTGTCAATCGACTGAAGCTTGTCAAATTAAGATTAGCTATCTACTATATTAATTAAATAGCTCTCATCAATGATAGGCTCAACCCAAGGCTTTAACTCTACCCTAAGCATTCCTCTCACGTAAATGTATTCTTTTATCGCCGGGTAAGCCACTTTCACTAAGGCCTAAATCTTTTTATTTAGGTACTGATCCTACGATTGAAGTACGCTGTAAACTGGCCAATACGTCGCTCTTTTCAACAATGGCCCTAGTTATCATTCCAGTATAAATCAACCCATTCGTCAATGGCTCTCATTTGTGATTTGAAATGTTCGATCCGATAAGGCTGCCCTTGTAGGTAAAATACCTTTGTTTCTACATGTATCAAGGTATCCAAATCAACATTCCTCTCGTTGCCACGGCTCCAGACCAATGGGTTCTTTAGGGTATCTCTCAGGTAATCTTCACGCTCGAGTGCAGTGCTATATTCTAGTATATAACCATTCGGGAAAGCTCTTTTTTCACATCTGATGTTTAGAATATTTTTATCTATACCGCTGGCAAGTTTAAGCCTTTGCCAACAATACCGTCGGTGCGGAGGTGAAATTAAATTTGTTGTACATGATGGTAATGGTTTTAAGATTTGATTTGTGCATTTTTCCAGTAAATAATTCAAGAAATATTTTTCGCCCCGTCAAAAGCCTATAGCCAGCCCTCTGAATTCCCCACTAAATCTCAAGTAAAACTGACTATCGAGTCAAAGTAATGCTTGGTTCTTTGCCTAAAAAAAGACGATGCAGGCTTTAGAAGAAATCCAACACCAGGAAGAACGTTTACGTATGGCTATGCTGCAAAGCGATGTAGAAACACTGGATGCGTTGATCGATGACGAAGTGATTGTCACGGATCCAGCCGGCTACCTGCTGAGCAAGGCGGATGATCTGGCCGCCCACCAATCCGGACAGTTACGCATTGAAAGCATCATCGCACAGGAGGTTAAAATCAAGGTGTTCCTGGAAACTGCGATCGTGTTTGCCCTGATGAAGCTAAGGGTATGGGTGGGCGAAAGTGCCATAGAGGGTTTATTCCGCTATACCCGCGTTTGGCATAAGACCGAGAATGGCTGGCAGATTGTTGCGGCTCACATTAGCCAGGCAGAAGGATAGTTAGTTCGGTCACAAAAAAGCCTACCTGCAACGACAAGTAGGCTTTCCCATGAATCATTCCTTAAAGCCGTTTGCTTATCAGAACAAGTCACCACTGAGCGATTCAGTAAGCTAAAGCTACAGTGGACTATATAGCTAAGTGGTATTTGCTCGACGGGTGGACTGATTTGCCCCCTGAAACGTCTCTTTTACTCCTAATTTGCCCTTGAAAAGGCTTCCAGCTATCCGACTATATATTGGGCCTCTACAAAGAGTGAGTAGGTGGAGAAATGCCGGGTTTTCGGGTAGATGCTTGCGTGCGAATGCCTGCATTTCACATTTGGCCAAGGGTTGTATGTAAAAGGATATAGAGTAGATATGGCATCGATCTTCCAGAGAAGTCTATCTTTTGATTTCCTCTGTAAGACAAACAGGTTTTCTAGTGAAATCGCTTCGATGCCTTGACTAGTGAATAATCAGATAGGGGTCTTCTAGAACCCTTTCGACCCTAACCCAATCAATAAATACCTACAGTGCTTGACCCAACTAGCACACCCGTTCAAACCCAGTGGCCCAGTCAGTGGTACCCTAGTTTTGTAACCGCGGTCCAACAATACTGACGCCATGCTTCTGGTGAACTTGTTTGATCTCTTCCAGCGTAGCCGTAGCTGGCAATTGAGACAGGCGTTTGAAAAGTGCTTCGGTTTGGCCACTTGGATTGGTCTGAAAAAACATTTTCCCCGTTTCACTGAGTACTAAAAAGGCATGGGGCACCTGCCTGGGTAAAAAGATAGTATCGCCCCCGTGCAGGGTGTAAGTCTGTTCACCCACCTGCACGAGAAAGTCGCCTTCGACGATGTAGAACTGCTCATCCTGTCCATGATGAACATGGACAGGTGGGCCGTCGTTTTTATGATACTTGCCATAAAACATGGTCAACTGCTGGTGGGTATCCTGACCGGCTATTTTTAAGGAGAGCTCCATGCCCAGAACCTGATAAAGCTGGCCAAAGCGCGCTTCACTCTCTTGAATCACAAAGGGTTTGGTTGCTGAACTAGCCATAGTAGTAGTCGCTAATGTAGGCGAAAGCAAGCGATGAGCGGCGAGTGCGGATAAACGCACTATGAAAGAACGGCGTGTCGGAGGATACATAGCGTTGATCGACTGGATGTGAGGGTCACAAAGCTAGCCTTGCCGGTAGAAAGGGTGGTGGTCAAAAAACGACATCTTTACCGAAGACCGAGTAATTTTTCGGGGGCACGGGCTTGGGCTTCCAGCAGGTCAGGCGGCGTCAGTCCGGCAAATTGTTTGAAGTCTTTGACCATATGCTGATAATCTCCGTAGCCACAACTCAGGGCAACGGCGAGCCAATCCAAGGTTGTCTTTCGCTGCTTGAGGGCAAAGGCCCGGTTGAAGCGGGCAATCCGTAGAAATAATTTAGGGCTCACCCCATTACGCTGCTTAAATTTTCGTTCAAACTGCCGAACGCTAAGACAGGACTGATGCACGAGATCGTCCAGAGATAGAGGCCCAGAGAGCTTCTCCCCGAAGCCATTGAGCCGATCGATCGGCTCGATCCGTAAACGCAGTTTTTGAAACCTCGTGAGCAGAAAGGTCTCGGTGGTCCGGATCATACGGTCGTATTGCTGGGTATCCATCAATTGCTGAAGGATCTGGTAGGTTTCCCGGCCCAGTACATCTTCCGCATCAACTACGGCATTAGCAAAATAGGTGGTGGGTAGCTGACCCAGCCAATGAAAGAGTCCTCCGGGCTGAAAAACAATCTTGACTACCTTAAAATTTTCCGGATAGTGATGAAACCAGCTACTCAGTAACTGGCCTTGAATCACACTGGCTGGGATGACGAGTCGTTGCTGCTGGTCCGGACTTATTTTGGTGAACTGACCAGAGGGATAAAAAATAAGGCTTTGTTCGGCCCGAGCTTCCAAGAGTCGGGCTGGCCGCTGACCGGTCAACGCCTTAAAGTTGAAATGGATCAGAATATATTCTTTGACAAAGGGCTGTAAAGCGGGGTGAGGCTGAGTGCTTTGGTAGATCATCGCATGCTGTTTTTTGATGACTCACTAGTATAGAACAGGTTAACGGCTTATGGGCTACCGGCCCGCTCCGTCATCCTTTCTTTCCTTGGTAGGTTACACCCACCCAATAGGTAAACGCTGGCTTTAACGAACTGCTTTGGACCACTGCGGCGGCTCAGTCCAGAATTAATGAATAGTTCTCAGTGATCGCTCTGAGCTTAGGAGACTAATGTTAGCCTAAATGACGTTGTTTTTCGCCGTTTTACAAGTAGGTATTATATTCACCCTTATGGTGCTAACGGTCCGTCAGGCTGGGTATAAAACAAGGAGTCCAATGTAGGAAGAGCCTTATTTACATCTTCATCATCCCGTTCCTTTATCTGTCTACTTCTGATTTTATCAATAAGCTGGCTTTCAGGCAAGTTTTAGGGATTGATTAGATGAATTGCTTGTTGAAGGATTTCAGCCGTCTTGACCTTACCCATACTTCTAAGTGCTCTTAGTGTTTTGAAGCAATCAACGCCCAAAGAATTAATGAAGTACTGACCAAAACCTCCATTGTCTACTTCTGCCACCAGGAGCTCGATGTTGGCTTGAGGCTCTTCTAGATAGATATCAGTATTCATTTTAGACTGGTTTTGTGAGCAACTCGACATGATCAAAGCCTGTCCTGCTGAGCTTCATGCTAAGAAAGGCTAAATTGTACTACATGGCGTTGTTATATAAGTGGCAATTATATGAACCCAAAGCTATTTTCATTAGGGTTCAGGTACGTACCAGAACGGAATAGTCGCCAGTTGATCGGCTTCTTTTTTTCGAGGGTCTTGCAGGGCCACGCCGAGCCGATTATGGCCCGTTCTAAGATTACCTGGTACCAACACCGTTTGCCAGCCGCTTTGCTCCTGACTGCCGGCTTTGGTAAGTAGCAGGTCAGGTTGAGCATAAACCGAATCGTTCACGGTGATGCGGATCAGCTTCTTGATCTGCTGGCTGCTCCAGATCGCATACTGCTGCCGACGTCCCCTACTCGACAGCGTATCACTCCAGGCTGGTTCGGGCACTACCTGCTCAAGCAGGGTGTCGAGTGCTTTAGGATAGGCAATGAATAAGCGTAGGTAAGGTTCCCGAATAACGTCTGACTGGATGGAAGCTCCGCCAATAAAGGCACCCTCCGGACGCTGGTTGTCATAGGCCGTAGGCTCGATGTAGAGACTATCGATACTGGCCGAGTACAGATGTCGGCTGTTGAAAAGCGACATTCTCCCTCGCATAGGCAAGACATAGTTGCTGTATTCGAGAAAGAACACCACAAAAAGTACTACCATGGAAATCGTTGCCGCCTGAATTACCTTGCCGGGCCGGATATTGCTATAAAATGTGTTGGTAACGTAGGAGGTGTGTTTGTATAAGCCCAAGAATAGTAGTTGTCCTACCTTCGTAAACCGGTAGTGAAGCTGACTGCCCCTGGGGGTCTCTCTGATCCTCCTCTGATTCAACAAGATAATAGCTAAGAAGAAAACGACTAGTAAGGAGCCTAAGACCATTTTGACCCCAAGCCAGACCGGGGCAGATACGTTGGGTTGAACCACTAAGTAAAACAGTAACCCCAGCAAGTAGACTAGGGCTATCACCACGAGCAGGAACACGAACTGAAAAGCGAGGGCAAAGACGATGTTGCACCGTTTGTCGAGCCAGAGAATATAACGGTCGAGTGGGCCCAGTTCGTCAGCCATACGTTTCTGGGCATAAGGCGTAGAGAAGGGAATATGGTCGTAGCGGATGCCCGAGGGAAAAACGGCTAGTAGCCCTACCAGACCTACCCAAAACGCTCGCATCACAAAATTGGCCAGAAAAGCCGCAAACAAAACATGACAAGTAGCCCGAATCAGGCTATAGGCTAGCGAGGGTAAGGTGGCCGCGGGTCCACTGGTGTGAGCCATGTAATTATACCGGAGGTAATTGAACAGCGATTCTAGCAAATCGGGCAATTGCAGGATGGCGAACATGGCCACCCCGGAGATCGCTAGTTCGAGGTTCCAGCTTTGGGTGGTTAGTTCCCGGAGCTTGTCTTGCTCGTCGGGAGTAAGTGGCGAACCAGACGAGGGGGTGTTATCAGACATGAATGATCGTGTGTGCTGTTAGGTATAGAATAAATGGTGTAATTAGGGGTTATATTAATCGACTAGCCAATATACGCATGCAAGGCCTGCCTGAAGTGGTCAAAATCCTAGCTTAACAAGTGTGCATAAAGCGTGCGGATATCTTCCCAACGGCTAAGCTGACCCCAGTTTTCTTCGTCGGGATCTTCCGGGAATTTTACCATTACTTTTAAGTCACGGTGTATTTCTAACACGTAGTCCTCCTCATCGTCACCGACCCAGAAGGCCCCATGTTCTTCATCCATGTCCTGAAGCTGAGCAATAGCCTGATTGATCTCATCCATGGATATGATATCGGCCTGATCTCCCCAGGCGGTCTGTAAAAAGGCCATTTTGAGACGATTTAGCTGAAATGTAATTCAACGCACTCAAAAATAGCCAACAACTCAATGCATAGGACCGCCTTTCAGGATGGGAATAATTATCTAGCATAGCTAGTGCAATCTATACACAAGGTTTTATCATATTGCCAATCTATGATACGCACGCCTCATCCTGGATTGAGAATCTTTTATTTCTGAATCACTAAGTATTTGGTTTTCATAGTATACTTGGCCACCCAAGAGCAAGTCTTCAATGCCGCATCTTTATTTTATGCGGGCCTATATGCCGTCTTTCTACCCCTTACTCTACTATTATTCTTGTTTATTCCCATGTATTGGGCTCTCAAGATTAAGCAACCCCTTCTTTTTATTTTGACTATGGGTGGTATTCTAGTCGCTGAATACGCTCTCTACACATTCTTGATCTCAGACGACCGGATCAATAGCCTTGTTAATTCAATGATTAGCCTATTGTTCGTTCCCGTATTTTTCCCTGAGCCACTAGGCATTAAATATAAAAGATCTGATTTTTATCAAAGAAGTTACTTTTAGCACCTCAAGCAACCGAATGGTTGCTTCGTACGCGTTGACGACTTCTAAAAAGTCTTCTTTGCCCTCTAACTATCGTTTTTGAAGATATTATAATATCGCCCTCACCGGTATTTAGCCGACTCAGTTTTGAGTTGACCTCTCAATTAACCCTAAATCGTTTTAAAGGGAGCCTACAAACTTGCTCCCCCTCTAGTGGAAGCGAATGGCCACTTAACTAGAGAAGTCCAGTTGAGAGCTGCTGTCCTCATCTGCTATGAAGGATCTTTGTAACTAACCGAATTCCTGGTAATTTGGATTTAGCCTCCGAATCCCTAGGCACGCCATTGATTCACTTGGTAGCTTTCTTGTAGACGAAGCGGGATAAAACCTTTATATCTGCCATGCTCACCCCCTGATCTGCGAGTCTATCCCGCTCTTTGTTGGCGGCTTTAAGGGTATAAAACACACTAAATTCAGGCGTCTGTTTTTGCCAAAGTACCACATAGACGGATCGCTTGCCTGGAAACTTCTGCTTTAGATAGGCAAAGAGCCACCGAATCACGAAGTAAAAGCCAATCAGATAAAACACGATCATGGGCACCACGAAGAACCAGCACCATGAGCCCTGTAGTGTGATATAATTCATAGATAGAGAGGAGTTGAGGTTTAATGCTGGGTGATACTATCACTTATCGTAGTATTTCGTCACGCTTAGGTGTTAATTGGCTCCTTTGGTCAGATGGAAGGCTTATTTCCGTGGTTTTGATAAATAGCTATGCAAACAGGAATTCAGATTTTCGAGTATCAAAACAGTAAGGTGATGTTTCGCACGGAGTCAGGCAAGCTAATGGTGAATGGCCAAGCCGTTCGGGAAGCGTCCAGCTATGTGGTTAGAACTACCGTCAAGTATTGCTTTTTAACAAGAGCTCAGCAGTGTTCGATTTTCGAATACTGAAAGTCTAATTAAAACTATTGTAGGGGGCTATACTCTTGGTACCTGGATGCACGAAGACGTCACCCTTGAATTCGCCCGCTGACTGTCACCCGCTTTTTCAGTTTAGTGTAATTGAGTTAGCTATATAGTACGCTGCATAATGTCTAGTCTATCCAGTAGCTCTCATCAATGATAGGCTCAAACCCGGGCTTTATCTCTGGCGTAAGTATTCCTCTCCTGTAAATGTATTCTTTTATCGCCGGGTAAGCTGCCTTCACTAAGGCCCAAATTTTTTATTTAGGTACTGATCCTACGATTGAAGTCCGCTGTAAACTGGCCAATACGTCGCTCTTTTCAACAATGGCCCTAGTTATCATTCCTGTAAAAATCAACCCCTTCGTCAATGGCTCTCATTTGTGATTTAAAATGTTCGATCCGATAAGACTGCCCTTGTAAGTAAAACACCTTTGCTTCTACGTGTATCAAGGTATCCAAATCAACATTCTTCTCGTTGTCCCGGCTCCAGACCAATCGGTTCTTTAGGGTATCTCTCAGGTAATACTCACGCTCGAATGCAGTGATATATTCTAGTGTATAACCATTCGAAAAAGCTCTCTTTTCATGCCTGATGTTTAGAACATTTTTCTCCATACCGCTGGCAAGTTTAAGCCTTTGCCACTAGTAATGATCCTGCTTTGATTGACAGCCCAGCAGAAAAGGTCCTAAAAAGAAACAGATAACCTTTCGTTTCATAGACCACTAAAGTTAATGGCTAGTTTTGAAAGTCATCTAGAAACAACCTGGGGTGAATCAGACCTACTTTGGCAATATTACTTGCCAATACAAAACTTAGAAAAGATATTCTCCAGCAAATCATCCGTCGTGATTTGTCCCGTTATTTCGCCGAGGTGTACCAGGGATTGGCGGATGTCCATCGCTAGCCAATCCTGGGTGATGCCGGCATCGAGGCCTTCGAGGGCCCGTTGCAGGGCGGTATCGGTGGCAGTTAGGTGTTCGTAGTGGCGAAGATTAGTCACTACGGTGTCGTTGGTCCGCTCGAGGTTTACGCGGTCCACGAGGCGTTGCTTGAGTTCTTCAATGCCCTGGCCAGTAGCGGCAGAAATGGAAAGATCCGCAGAAGGATCCGCGTACACATCCGCTTTGGTGTGGATACGAATCACCCGTCCAGGCTCCGGTACCCGAGCTGCAAATAGGGATTCAAATTCGGCACTGGCCACATCCGTACTGCTTAGCTTGAGAATAATTTCGGCCCGGTCCAGTGCGGCTAGCGAACGTTCGACGCCGATGGCCTCTACTCGATCACTGGTTTCCCGAATGCCAGCTGTATCCAGCACGCGGAACTTGATTCCACTTAAAACCAGGGTGTCTTCAATGACATCGCGGGTGGTACCGGCAATTTCGGTCACAATGGCTTTCTCCTCGTTCAAAAGAGCATTGAGTAGGGTCGATTTCCCGGCGTTGGGCGGTCCTACAATCGCTACGGGCACCCCCTCTTTCAGCACGTTTCCCAACTCAAAAGAATCAATGAGGGGACGTAAGGTTTGCCGAATGTTACGGATGAGCTGACGTAATTGCGTACGATCCGCAAACTCGACGTCTTCTTCGCCAAAATCAAGCTCCAGTTCAATCAATGAAGCGAAGTGAATCAGTTGCTCGCGTAGCTGAGCGATATCTTTCGAAAATCCCCCGCGAATCTGGTGAATCGCCGCCCGGTGACTGACTTCCGTATCCGAGGCAATCAGATCAGCCACGGCTTCGGCCTGAGCCAGATCTAGTTGCCCGTTCAGGAAAGCCCGTTGCGTAAATTCGCCGTGCTGGGCCATCCGGCAGCCGTTTTTAATGAGCAAACGAAGAATCTTCTGGATGATGAAGTTGGAACCATGACAGGAAATTTCAATCGAATCCTCGCGGGTATAGGAATGCGGCGTTCGGAATAAACTAAGCAAGACTTCATCCACAATTTGCCCGGCTTCGTCCCGGATGGTTCCGAAGTGAATGGTATGCGTTGCCTGTTGGCTCAGATTTTTGCCTTGAAAAAGTTTCTGAACAATCGGGAAAGTCTCGGGACCCGAGACCCGAATGACGCCAATGGCACCAATACCCGTCGGCGTAGCGAGGGCACAAATGGTGGAAGTAAACGTACCTGACATGATAAAGGGAATTCAGGGCGGCTTAGCCGTTGACCAGAATCAACAGCCTCTGCGGCAATAAACCGCCCTGAAGGCGACTTAAAACAGCGACTGCAATTTCATGGCGAGCGACATATCACCCGTAATTTTAATTTTACCGAACATCAGAGCCGTCATCGGATTGAGGTCACCCGTCATGAGTTTGCCCAGATCTTTGGCACTGATACCAATCGTAACATCTGATTCGCGATCATCGTTCGTTACGGTACCATCGCGATCAATGACAATGTTTCCCTCATCGGTCTGAAATTTGATTACGTCACCCGTACCGCCTTTCTGAGCGGCGAGTTGCTTGATTTTAGTGTCTACTTCTTCGAAAGTCATAGAATTGCTGGCTGTTGACGAACGGATCGTCTTTTCATGAATAATTGGGTACTCGCCTTTTCGGTCCGTCAGCGGATCGCGTTCAGTCTGAAAAAGGCCGCAAATTGGCTAGTTCTCCCGAAAATATCAAACCAGTATGGACATCAGGGACGGAAAAAAATTCGCATGGGTAACAAGCGAACCAGTCTTTTTTCCAGTGGTACCGCCGGCAGTGCCAGTTGATCCGCGTACTCATCCCCCAATAAAAACCGCATCTGAGCCGCCGGGAGGGTCTTTAAACCTTCGGGAACGGTATCCTCCAGTGCCCGTAGCAAGGCTTGAGTTAACTGCTGTCCTTCGGGCGAAGGTCGGAACAATCGCCGGGCAATGGATTGCCCCAGTACGTAGGCCTCCCGCAGGTTTTCGGGTAGCAAGTCTTCTGGTACACCACTGAGGTAGCCTACCACTTTCCAGAAATGCAGGTAAGCCTCCGCCTCTTTTTCGTCGGGTTCAATTCCGTTTTTCCGTAAGCCCTGAATGATGATATAGCTAAATGTCAGATTAGTACCGGCCATGTCTTCCTGGTTGACGGGCTCGCCCCAGGCCGGGTTCCATCGATTCGAATGCTGACAAAACCAGCGTACGACGGCGTGAATCAGGCGTACGTTCAAAATGCGTTCGATGGCGGTGGGATACTTTCCCTGCCAGGCTTCGGCCTCCGTAATGCCAAAGACAAAAGCCCCGGTTTCTTCCAGACGTTGCCGCGTGTCGTTCTGCATCCGTTTGGAAAGAGCCAGTACCTGCACCCCATCGGCAGCCAGATAAGCGTACGGTAGCGACAGGCAGCCCAGCAACAAAGTAATGGTATCGCGATGCCGCTGAAAAAGGCGAATGCCGCTAGCCATCAGCTTTGGATCAGCCCAGTCGGGCAGTCGTCCCTCTTCACGAACAAAGCGTCGGCACTCGGGTACCTCTTTCAGCGGAATTTTGCCTTCCGTCCGTTGCTGGAGAAAGGTGCGTACCCCCGCCGGGCCACCCGCCGCGGCCACCTGTTCAATAATCGCATCGGCGGCCGGATCGGTTTGTTGCCGGTAATGGCTGAGTAGCTCGTCCGAGAAATATCGCGTGGGTTTGATGGTACGTAAGAGCATACGAGCATTCGTTTGGCTTTCTATCTCTGATAACACATTTTAAGAAGCAGAAATTCGATGTTCCTGATAATTGTTCGCCGCCAGTACAGCCCCGAGTTCCGCGTATTCCTCGGCACCCAGGCTGGCGTCGCCCGCTCGCAGGGCGTCCTGCAACTGCTCCGCCGTCCGAACGCCCACCACCGCAGCGGCTACGGCGGGCGGGTACAAAGCGTACCGAATAGCGGTAGCAGCCGGATTCCGTTCATTCGTACTCAGGGCCTGTACGGCCTCAGCGGCGGCCCTTACTTCCTCGGCTGTATAATTGAGATAGGTATCCGCAGGTTTTCCGGCCAGCAGTCCTTTCGCGACGCTACCCCGGGCGAGTACGCTGATGCCGTGCTGGTGCAACAGCTCCAGGCAGGTTTCTTCCGGACGACGGTCCAGCAGATTATACTGCATCATCACACTGGCGATATTGGAACGATTGACGTATTGTTCAATCACGTTCGGACGGATGGATGAAATGCCGTACGCCCGGATTTTTCCCTGCTCTTTCAGCAATTCAAAGGCTTCAATGGTTTCATCCATCGGGTCATCCATGGTACCGCCGTGTAACTGGTACAAATCAAGGTAGTCGGTTTGCAAGCGTTTCAGACTTTTTTCGACCGAGGTCAGAATGTAACCCTTCGTCGGGTTCCAGTCCCAACCCTTGCCATCGGCCCGCTCCTGATTGCCCACTTTGGTCGCCAGTACGATTTCTTTCCGGTGGTCTTTCAGTGCTTCGCCCATGAGGCGTTCGTTTTCGCCCTGGTCGTAAATATCCGCCGTATCAAACAGGGTAATTCCTTCATCGAAGGCCTTTTGGAGCAGTTTCGTAGCCGTATCTTTTTGCAGTGACATGCCGCCAAAGGCAATTTCACTCACCACTAATTCCGAGGAACCTAATCGAGTATACTTCATTCGGGTAAGGTTTTACTACGCTTGAAAAAGGATGATGCCAGCCCCGGGGCTAGCATCATCCTTAATTGGCCCGTCCACAAATCCGGGCGTAATCGCAGTATTCGCAGTGACTACGGTCCACGGTTTGTTCAAAGGCTCGGCTGGGGTCAAGCAGCTCGTCGATGAACTGCGTTAACATGGCTTCGCTGTCTTCGAGAAACGTTTCCGGCGTTTCATCCGGACGGAAACGAAGATTTTCCTGAGCCATAAAACCCGCCGCCAGGTTTCGGAAGGAGATCATCCCCGGTTGTACGGTCTGCGTAGCCGAGAGTTCTACGCCGCCAACGCGTTTGTCGTTTTGTTTCAGGACCAGATATTTATACAGCCAGAGTTGCCGCATCACGTCCCAGTTCTGGTTCGTCAGAAACACGGGCTGCCATTCATCCTGGTTTACTTTCAGATCCAGATTCTTCGCGTCTACTTTTCCGGTTTTATAATCTACAATCCGGATAACGTCATTGACCCGCTCCAGGCGGTCGATCTTCCCGGCTACCTGTACTGTACCCTGGCCATAGGCCAGCGTCGCCACCAGCTTCTGTTCCGGAGCGAGCACTTCCACGCGGTAACCGGCGTCGAGTTCGTCCATGCGTAGCTGGAAGTAGTTTCGCAGGTTGCGTTTAGCCAGGTTGTACAACAACAGGTTTTGCCCTTCGTTCATGACCTGTCCGGGAAATTTTTCCTGAAAAACGGCTTCCAGACGACTGGGAATCTGCTGCGTAAACCGTTCGTAATCGGCCCGTTCGTACACGCGAACGTTTCGCTCGATCATCTCCCGGTCAATCCGTTCGAGCACTTCGTGCACCCAGGTACCAAAGTCGTTTGCTTCGAGCGTCGTCGACAACTCCTCTTCTTCAGCTACCCCGGCAATGCGTTTGAAGTAGTACTTGAGTGAACACTGGTAATACATGTTCAGGTGCGTCGCGTACAGCCCCCGATTGGCGAGCGACTGGAGAATTTCTCGCTGAATCTGCTCGTTTTTGGTAATGCGTAATACCGGCAGCTCTTCTTCCAGACTGCGTTCGGAGCCGAACTCTACCCGCTTTTTCTGCAGCTTAGCCTGCTTGTTTTGTTCACCCAGCTCGTATTCCAGTTGCAGTAAAAAACGACTGGGTTCGGCTTTGGCCCCATCACCGGCGGGTACCGTGTGCAGAAAGATGACTTCCTTGGCCCGTTGTAACAGGCGGAAGAAGTGATAACTCATCACCGCGTCGGCGTCCATGTACGTGGGCAGGCCAAACTCGCAGGCGGCATCAAACGGAATCAGCGAATTTTGCTTTTTCCCCGTCGGCAACGTGCCTTCATTGACGGATAGAATAATCACCCGTTCGAAGTCGAGACACCGGGTCTCCAGCATCCCCATGATTTGTAGCGGAGCGGCGGGTTCTCCCGAAAATGGAATTTTCGTTTGTCGCAGTAACTCCAGCAAAAATCGTCGGTACGACTTAATAGATACGGGCTGACGACGTTCGTCCAGTACGCGTTCGAGCCGTTTGAGTATGGTATAAAACTCGTATAGGTACTCGGTTTCGATGGCATCTTTATCGACGTACAGGGGCCGTAGTAGATCGATGAGCCGATACATCTGCCGGGTCGCCCGACTCGAGTCGTTGTCCCAGCGGGTAAAGAGGGTATTGATCAGGGGTTCGTTTCCACCCAGTTCTTTAATCTCCTTTTCATCAGCAAACAATCGGTTTTCATCCCGCAGCGTCCGTAACAGGGTTCGAAAACTGCCCTCGTTTTCCATCCAGTATTTCTGAATGAAGGGATGGTGCAGAATCTTAGTGATGTGCTTGTAGCTGAATTTCGGAATAGCAATAGTCCCCTGCCCTTCCTTTCGGCGAAATTCTACCACATTCCGCTGCAATTCAAACCAGCTTTCCACCAAGGAATACAGCAGGGAATTTCGCAGAGAAACCCCCATCGTAACGTTGAAATCATCGTAGCTGTTGGGAATTGAGGACAAGACCGGCATCAGCAGATTTTCGTCGCCCAGTACCAGAGCCGTATGTGGCGGCTGATAGCCCTTCGTTTTTCCTGTACCCTGCTCCCATTGGGCCATCAAATGAGCGGCGACTTTGGGCTGCATGGTGGCATTGGGTACGCCAATACTGATAAAGTTTTTAGACTGCGTCAGCAGATCACTGGGGACCGTCTGCACCTGCGGAAACTCGCGATAATTTCGAAAACGCTTGTTCCAATCGCCCCGACTCAGTTCGGCGTCGGTTAGGTATTTACGGACAAAGCGACCCGCTTCGTGCTGATTTCTCAGGTAAAAAACGTCGGCATCCCAGAGCATCTCGGCCTTATTCAGGCTCACCAGCTTCCGCAGAATTCGCTCTTCGGACTGACTGAGGGCGTTAAAGCCCAAAAAATAATGGAAGGCATGGCTGGGTTTATCCAGGAAAATCGTTTCCACCTCCTCGGCCACTTTGCGATACGCCATCCCTCGGTACGCCAGCTTCTTTTCGAGTAAACGGGCTTTTAGCTGATCATAAACTCCGAGCAGATTTTCAAACAGGCGAAAGTATTTATCGGTGAAGGAATCTTCAGCAATGGTGGTGTCGATTTTCCAGCGTTCGATGGCTTTCTCGGCCTCTACCCAGCTAAATACGGCTTTGGCGTTGCTGTCATAGAGATCAATCTGGTCGAAATCCCGCAGTACCACCGGAGCCCAGCTCGTAAAGCGGTCAAAATCCAGGTGGGGGTCAATGGTTTTAAAGGTGTCGTAGAGTTCAAACAGCAGCGATACGGGGTCGATTTCTTCGACTTCCGCCCGTTGCAGAATGAAATCGTCCATGGCCACTACTTCTGGAGCCAGAAAAGGCCGATCCGAGAGGCTAGCCAGTTCCTGCTTGAAAAAATATACGGCCCGGCGGCTGGGTACGACCACGCACACGCGGGCGATGGTTTCCAGCGAATGGCGTTCAAAAATATACCGAGCCGTTTCCGAAAGAAAAGACATGACGATCGAGTAAAAATTCGGGTTTCGGGAGATCCAACGAAGGCATACTTCCCAATTAAACTAGTAGTAAAGGTACGTAATTCGAACCGTATAAACGACGAATGCCAGTCCGGCAGACTGGCATCCATCCTTGCAACGGACCTTAACTTTAATCAAACAACGGCCAGCACACGCCAAAGCCAAAGCTTCGTTTCATGCCCGGGTAATACGGCGTTGGCATGTATCCATTTGAAAGCAGACCATCGGCTACGTTTTTAAACTGCACGAATACGCGGACGCGGTTGATACGGACATCCGCAAAGGCATCCACCACCAGAAATCCCGGTACTTTATACGTGTTATTGAGATAGAACTGATTGGTCAGAGGTTGGTAAAAATCAGCGTAATAACCCATGCGGTAATGAGCATCCAGTCCCACCTGTACGTACATGACTTTCGAATACACAAAGTCAAACGCAAACTTGGAACGCGTCAACACTTTGGGCATCCGAATCAGATCCGGCCCGGATGTCGTTGTGAAAAAAGCCTGATGCGAAGTACTGAATTTTCCAGCTCGCCAGCCCAGGTCCACGCCAATGCGGTACATGCTGATGGCACTGTTTTCCTGTTGAGCTACTGACTGGGTATCGTAATAAATGTAATTTTTGGTGAGGCTGTACTGCAGGCTGGGTTCAACAAAAAAGTTCTTGATTCGTACCGGAGCAGAGGCCGTGATTTGATTGGTAAAGACATTGTCGAAATTCTTACTCCAGGATACTAGCGGACTTAAAAACCGCTCTTGTATCAAGGTAGGCGAATTGAGCGTGCTCGTAAACGTAGCCTTAAACCATTTGCCGTAATAATCGGCGTGCAGGCGGTAATCCGCCCCAATCAGGTACTCACCTTCGGCTTCAATGCGGGTACTGTCTTTGAAGTAATACGCCAGCCAGGCTCCCAGAAAGTTTTCATTCCGGCGACGAATGGTCTGTTCTCCGTACGTAGGATTGCTAACCGTAAAGCGTTCCGTCAACGTACGTACGCTGTCGTTGACGATGACCGTACGGGTAAAAAACGTCGTTGAATCTCCCTGAATAGTCAGACGTGAGCGTTGGTTGATGCCGTAATCCCGGCGGCGGAGGTGTACCCGATAGTTAAAGCCTTTCAGAGCTCCTTTCAGCCCAATTTTGTTTTCCAGCAACCAGTAATTAGCCTGAGCTTGAATGGTATCACCAATGGTGGTTCGTTCGGGCAGGTTGTTATAAAAGCCCGTCGTTACGGAATTTTGATAGTTCCGATCGCGGTAGCGATTAAACCGGTTGATATAATCTCCGACGTGATACACCTGAAATCCCTTCACAGGCACATATTCCTGATAGACGTGAAACTGATTTCGCCGCTCCCGACTGCGGGACGCCGTCAGAAATTGCTGAGCTGACGCCGGATCGGCCAGCACACTGTCCCAATTAGCCCGCGCCGGATTCGTTTCGGGATAGATGCCACCGGGTTCACGAATGGAATGTTCATACAGTCGAAAATGACCCAGCACGGCGTACTTCTCATCTTTCGTGTGGTAATTGGTATGCGTTACAAAATTCCAGAAGCCTCCCAGATCGCGGTCGGATCGGCTTCGGGCCGAACCTACACTGATTTGCCGTCGACTCAAATTTCGCTCGACGTGCAGACCAATATTCCACTGGGAATTCACATTTCGACTCAGATCAAATTGAAGCACACTTTGTCCATTTCCACCCTGCACAAAATAAGCCTGCGTAAACGGTGATTTGGTATCGTAATACTTGACGTCGTACGGGGTAATGGCATACGGCGAGTTGACGTCATAGCCTAATTGGGCTCCAATTTGCTGGGGAGCTGTAAAGTATAACGGTCGCAAAGCCGAGCTGAGTACGCCCAGGTCCGTATACCAGCGGCCCTTGTGTTCCAGGTAATCAAACCGGTGAAAGTTGATGTAATTGGTATCAATTGCGTACAACGTTTTCCGGTTGTTAAACAGATCTTCTTCCAAAAAATACCGGGAAGTAGTCGGGCCGTAAATCTGCTGGGTCGAATCATCGAGAATTTTCCCGCGACGGTTGGGATCGTCCGCCGGTTTGGGAGCCACTTCGCCCGGGGCATTCGGCAATGGATTGGGTACGGTTTGTGCCTTCGCCAGCAGCGAACAGGCCAGAAAACCAAAAGAGACTAGGAATCGATAGAGCTTCACGGCGTCAAAAATACAAGCAAAAATGAGTTGCGGGGGGACTTAAGCTTTTTTAACGTGCAGACCGGATCGCTCCAGTAGCCATTCGTCAAAATTCAGGGGGTTACTTTCCAGAAAATAGACTTCAATCGGCACGACAAACAGTGGGAAATCAGGCGGTGCCAGCGTTTTCAGCTTTACGGCATCTTTCTCGGTAGTCAAGACCCAGCCCCGACCATTCTGCTCCCAAGCCTGCTCGATCCGTTGCCAGTCTTTCGGCGTATACGCGTAATGATCTCCAAAGGCTAGATGCTGTCCAACGGTAAATTGCCGCTGAGCGTAAGCTTCAAAGAGTTCCGGGCGGGCCAGTCCCGAGACCAGAATCACCTTTCCGATCGCCTGTGTGTTCGTATGTACTGCCACGGGTTGTCCGTATCGAATTGCGGAAAAGAAAACCGGAGCCTTGGCATATGGAAGTATTTTCTGCTGAATCTGTCGCCGTTCCTCATCCGTAAGGGTGGGTGGGCATTTGCTTACGATAATGGCATCTGCCCGCTCGGCTCCGTTCCGGCGTTCCCGAAGGTTTCCGGCAGGAAAAGGGTGGTCCGTATAAAAGGGATGGTTATAGTCGGTAAGCAACAGATTAACGCGGGGTTGCACGGCCCGGTGCTGATACGCATCATCGAGCAGAATAGCCGCCACTTCCGGAAACGCCGAACGAATGTTCGGAATACCTTCCGCTCTTTTTTCTCCGACCGTAACCCGTACGGTTTTTCCAAATTTTTGGTATACTTGCAACGGCTCATCACCCAGGGTTTCGGCCGTATCCTGATTCGTCGCCATACGGAACCCTCGGGTACGCCGACCATATCCCCGGCTTAGCGTCGCCAACACGAAGGATGGACTCAGCAAACGGATCAAATATTCCAGATGCGGGGTTTTTCCCGTGCCGCCAACCGTCAGATTACCAATACTAATTACGGGTAACTCAAAGCTCGTGACCGGAGTCAGCCCCCGATCATACAGGCTATTTCTCCAGTCAGTAATAAATCCGTACAGCCAGGAAAAAGGCAACAGAAGTCGGCGTAATATTGTAAGTAAAGGGCCCATGCGTTGGGTAAAACCAGACAAGCAGAGGTCCGCACTGCGGAACACTCCAGGATTAAATATTGCGGCAAAGAACGTCAAAACGCGGCTAATTGTTTAGTTTTGCCCCCTTTTAAACCAACAATTCCCCTTTAGTATGTCTCTTAAAGTGCTGGTTCACAAGCATATTCTTGACTTCCGGTTTGCAGCCGGCACGTCCAGGGGTACTCTTACCCAGCACACGGCGTATTACCTCAAGGTTTTTGATGACGAAAATCCGTACTGCTTTGGACTGGGTGAAGCCAGTCCGCTGGCCGGTCTGAGTCCCGATTACGTAAACTTTGAAGCTACGCTGCAGAAAGTCTGTCAGGCCTTCAACCGCTACGATCTGGAAGTTTTTTCCTGGAATCTGGATCTGATCCTTAATCAGCTCGTTGAAACCCGCTACCCTACCATTCGAATGGGACTGGAAACGGCCCTACGGGATTTGTTACACGAAGGGAAACGACAGATTTTTAAAAATAGCTTTTCTGAAAGTGAGCGGGAAATCCCCATCAACGGATTGATCTGGATGGGCGATAAAAACTGGATGCTCCAGCAAATTGACCAGAAACTCGAAGCGGGTTTTCGTACGCTTAAAATGAAAGTTGGAGCCATTGACTTTGAGCAGGAAATGGAATGTCTGACCTCCATTCGAAAGCGTTTTTCACCCGAAGCCATTACCCTACGGGTCGATGCCAACGGAGCCTGGACCCCGGAAGAAGCTCAGGAAAAACTCAATCGGCTGGCTGAACTCAGCATTCATTCCATCGAACAGCCCATCAAAGCCCGCCAGCCCGAAGCCATGGCGGCCCTGTGTGAACAGTCCCCTATCCCCATTGCTCTCGACGAGGAACTGATCGGCGTGTACGACTACATGGATAAAATGCGGCTACTCAAAAAAATTCAGCCCACGTTTATCATTCTCAAGCCTACGTTACTGGGTGGCTTTACCGCCTGTAAAGAATGGATTGAGATTGCCAATCGACTCAAGATTAAATGGTGGCTTACGTCTGCTCTGGAATCGAACATAGGATTGAATGCGATTGCTCAGTTCGCTGGTGAGTTTCAGAATCCGTTGCCGCAGGGTTTGGGTACGGGTGGTCTGTATTACAACAATGTACCTTCACCACTTAGCATAGCACAGGGTCAGCTTAGCTACAACAGCCAGCAACCTTGGGATTTACAGCTGTTACAACAGTCCTTCACTACGCATACCAATTAGGCTAGAAAAATTCCCTGCGTATGGTCGTGATGACCGAATTAGGTAATTCTGCGAAACTCTGAGCTTTGGGCTTGATTACATGACCTGAATTGACCTATTTTTGTCGAAATACACGCTATCTCTATTTTGATCGACTAGTTATGAACACGCAGAAACTAAACGATACGTTACTTGAGCTTTTATCCAAGCGTTTCGCTTTAAAACATATGGGATATGACCATCCCGATTACGATGAAGCGGAGGAAACGCTGGAAGCCCTGGAAGACGACTTCGTAGATGAATACGGCGAAGAATTCGAGCAGATTCTGGAACGCGTTCATGCCACATTTTGTCCGGATACTGATGTACTTTTACCCACGGCGTACCTCCCCCGTACGCAATACGAAAAAGTCATCGACGAAGAAACGGGCCTTGAAGAATACGAAATTGGTCCCGGTGATGGCGTTTGGGTGACGCTCAAGGACTTCCCGAATCTGGACGCTAAAATGGTACTCCTTCCTTCGCCCCCACGTCTCGAAATTCTCTCGATGGGTGGTAGCCAGGAGGTATGGCGAGCGAGCTAGTACTCATATTTTATCCAAAGGTATTTTAAAATTAACTCCGCGGTAGTCTATACTTTTTAGACTATTTGCGGAGTTAATTGTTATATACTAGGGAATTAGCACGCATTTTTTGTTGCTATCCCTAAGCCCTGTTATTTTGTCGTGATGAGAAAAGTACCGCCAATTAAAATGGGTACCTTACGTGTCATAATATTAGGGTTGATGGTAACAGGCTTGACACGATCTCAACCAGAGCCACCGCCCTTTATTTTTGAGTACGAACAGTCCCATAGTATTCCCGCTGGAACCATTGATGAAGCTTCGGGTATGGCTGACAGCCGTTCGATGCCCGGACACTTATGGGTTCAGGAAGACGGTAACAACCCAAACCGTCTTTCGCTGATCAACTACCAGGGCCAATTGAAAGGACGGGTAAATTTGCCCTTCCCCAATCGTGACTGGGAGGATATGGATCTGTTTTTCAATAAGAAAGACAGTACTAACTATATCTACCTGGCCGATACCGGTGATAATCTGCAGCAGTATCCCGAGTACTACATTTATCGGTTTAAGGAACCGACTTCGGTGAATGAAGAAGTGACGGAATACGACCGAATCGTTTTCTACTATCCCGAAGGAAGTCGGGATACAGAAGCCATCCTGATTGAGCCCCATACGCAAGACATTTACGTCATAACGAAAAGTCCGGGACTATCGAAGTTGTACAAGCTCGCTTATCCACAGAAGTACGACTCGCCCATGCCAGCCATGTACGTTTGTGACTTGCCCATGTATATGATCACGAGTGGGGATTTTTCAGCGGATGGCAAGCAAATCATTCTGCGGAATTATACGACGATGTATCTCTGGAATCGGGATGATGTCAATGAACCCATTCAGGACGTCATTTATTCCAGTTACAAGCTTATGCTTCCCTACGTTTTCGAGCCACAGGGTGAAGCCGTCTGCTTTGAGAAAAATGGAAAAGGGTATTTCACGCTGGGAGAGAAATTTAAACTCCTCCCCTCGCAGCTCTTCTATTTCGCCCGGAAAAAGTGAGATTTATGTTTAAAGAAAAAGCGGTTCGGAGTTACTGACTCCGAACCGCTTTTTCTTTCTATTTTTCTGCTCGAACTACTGAACGGAAGTTTTCAAATTTCGCAACTAATATCCTTATCTTAAGCTATTTAATCCAAAGCAATTCAACCTGAACAGCCCCACTATCTTTACCAAATTTATCCCATCAACCATCACAACCCATAAAACGCCCGTACAAAACTCGTCACTTTCTCTGATTCGCAGGAAGTTGCCAAGTGACCGCAGTTGCTCGTTAATTCAACCAATGGAGCTTTTAGGTACCCTGAAAATTCGCTTGCTGCCGCCGGATTAACCATGTGATCCTGCGTAGCCACCACAATCAATAGCTTTGCTTTCACCTGCTTCGCGGCCTCTTGCAATGTTTTTCCCGGCATTACGTCCTGCTTGAGCATGGCCCGAATCTGACTCGCCCAATCATACGGATTCTTCGTACTTAAATCCTTTTCTACCTGATTGAGGTAAGCCGTGGCCTCCGGTGCGGATCTTTTCTTCTGTGTGTATTCGGGCGTAAACAGATTCAGTTCGTGAATGAGGCCCGTTGTTTTCAAAGCTTCGGTGGTATAATTTCCTCTTTCGAGTGTCCGTAGTTCGATGTTCCAGAACAAAACATCATACGCGGATTGACGGGGTGTGCCGACAATCGGAACGACCCGATCCATAAAGCTGGGATAACTCACGGCCCACTGAAAGGATTGCATTCCTCCCATCGATACACCCATCACCGCATACAGGTGATTCAGTTTCAGATGCTTCGTTACCAATTCGTATTGACTCTTCACCATATCGCGGATCGTAAAGAGGGGAAATTTTTCGTTAGGTTGCGTTTTAGAATTCGAGGGTGAAGTAGAGACCCCATTCCCAAGGGCATCGACCACAATGACGAAAAAATGAGTACTGTCGGCCATGTTCCCGGCATTAGCAATGTTAGCCTTTTGCTGGGAGGTGCCTCCAAACCAGGTAGGCACCAAGATGACATTGGAACGCTGCGGATTGAGTTTTCCAAAGGTTCGGTAGCCAATGGTACAATTCTGAATCGTCAACCCATTTTCAAGTTTCAAATCACCTAAGTCCGCAAACTTTTGCTGGGCATGCAGACTGCCCAGGCCTAAAAAGAAAACCAGAATACAACGAAAAAGCATCGTTTGAATGGGGGAAAACGTTATGAAATCAAACCTACAGGTGATCCAGTTGCTGGAGAAGTTCGAGCCCCGCCGGCCAGGAACCGTATCCCGAAGCTACGTTGATATGTCCGGCATTGGGAATGGTGATTAGCTCACTCCCCCATGCTTCTCCCATGTCTTGAGCCCGTTCCATCGTCATATACGGATCATTGGTACTGCGAACAACGATGGAAGGGAAAGGCAGCTTTACCGTAGGCATGGGTGAAAATCCGGTCGTGCCGGAGGGGTACGAAGCCGCTTCGGTATCACTCGGAGCAACCAGCAGGGCGGCTTTGATCGGACGCTGATAGTGTTCCGCCCAGTAGGCAATTGTCACGCAGGCCAAGCTATGACCTACCAAAATCACATTCGATACACCCGCCCGAAGTACGGCTTCATCCAGCGTTTGTACCCAGTCGGTACGGATGGGCGTTTCCCAGTCCCGCTGTTGAATGCGTTCAAGGTTGTATTGCTCCTGCCAGAGCGTTTGCCAGTGACCTTCGCCGGAATTTCCGAGTCCCGGATGAATGAGTATAGTTGATTGAAACGACATAGCCTAAATAGAAAACTGGCAAAGGAGTAAATTCCCTTGCCAGTATAGCGTTTAACGGTCTTACTAACAAATTCTCTTTATACTCATTCCGAGTCAGTCGGAGATTAATATAACGATTTGTACTGCAACATCCCACTTTATCCTCTTTCAAACTTGAAACTACCTCAAACTTTGCCTGCTACACATCAATCTCAACCTGATTGCGTAAGACGTCTTCCAGCGTTTCCCGCTGACGAATTAAATGTGCTTCACCATTCAATACCAGTACCTCCGCCGGACGCAGGCGACTGTTGTATTGGCTACTCATGGCGAAACCGTAGGCTCCGGCGTTGAGTATGGCGAGAATATCGTTGGCTTTGACTTTGTTGAGGGTACGGCCTAAAGCGAAGTTATCCGTTTCGCAGATGTATCCCACCACGTCATACACATCCTGTTCCGAGTCATCCGGATTGGAGGCATTCACAATATGATGGTAGGCATCGTACATCATCGGACGGATCAGGTGATTCAGCCCGGAATTCACGCCGACAAACGTACGGCCCGGAGCTTCTTTCACCACATTGGCCGATACCAGCAGATAGCCACATTCACTAACGAGGTACTTGCCAGGTTCGAACCATAACTGTAAATTACGACCGTATTTTTCACAGAATTCCCGGAAAAATCCTGAAAGCTCCGCTCCGAATTTCTCCATATCTGTTGTGTAGTCGCCTTCTTTATAGGCCACTTTAAACCCACCGCCGAGGTCAATGCACTGCAAGTCGGGGAAATCGTAGGCAAACTCGAATACACGACTGGCGGCTTCGATAAAAGCAGAAGCTTCTTTTACATCAGAGCCCGTATGCTGGTGCAAGCCCACGATTTTTAGATCGTACTTTTCAACCAGAGCCAGAATTTCCGCCTTTTGCCGAATATCGATACCGAATTTAGACCCTTCGTGGGCCGTCATGATTTTTGCATTTCCTCCCGCCGCTACGTTAGGCTTCACCCGAATCATACAGGGTTTGGACGAACCGTATTTTTGACCAAATTTTTCCAGTACATCGAGGTTATCCAGGTTTACAAACGCTCCCTGTTCAACGGCAAATTCTATTTCGTCGAAGCTCACGCCGCTGGGCGTAAAGTTCATCTGATTTCCTGCGTAGCCAGCCCGGAGACCAATCTGTAACTC
Organism: Siphonobacter curvatus; assembly: GCF_002943425.1. Taxonomy (NCBI): domain Bacteria; kingdom Pseudomonadati; phylum Bacteroidota; class Cytophagia; order Cytophagales; family Cytophagaceae; genus Siphonobacter; species Siphonobacter curvatus. Next base: position 2,109,523 of record NZ_PTRA01000001.1, on the reverse strand, counting down.
CTGCGGAGAAACCACATCAAGATCCACGCCGTGCTTACGCATGAGTTTAAGTACCGCAAGCGAAGTCAGGGCTTTACAGGCGTATTTAATTTTCAGATCAATCCCTGCAAAAGCCTGATGAATGCTTTGAATTTGCTGAATAATTTTTTCGCCGTCGTATACGTACAGGGGTGTACCGAAACGCTCGGCCAGATCAGTAACTTTCTGATTTTGTATGAAATAAGAACCTTCTCGGAGTTGCATGGGAATGTAAGAAAAAATAAAGCTGCAAGTTGGCAGAAAGTGACGGGTTTGCCAAAGAGGAATGCGTAGTTTATGGGATTAGTTTGGCGGGTGTCGCCGGGCCTTTCCTGCGTTACACTTGCTCTTCAAACGTCCTGACAAAGGCCAAGTAGCCGAACCTCAATCCTGTTACAGACCCCGTCCCCTTAGCTGCAGATGATTTATAAAACAAAAACGCAAGAGTCAACTCCGAAGGGTGTGATTAGCCCCGTAGGCAATGCGGGGAACATCCAGCCCGGTAGGCACAGCCCACCAACTTAAAAAGTCCGTAGTGAATACTACGGACAACCCGTCCCGCTATCTTTACCGACTTTACCTTCGCAAACTACAAACTGCAGCGGCTCTCATCTTTAAACGTTACCCCCTAAATTTGCAATCTGCAAGGCAACGAGCCATTATTAACTATTTCTTAATCATCAACACATGCAGAAAACGATACGTTTCTGGCTTTTTCTTCTATTCACCTGTACACTTCTGACCACTCAGGCTCAGTTACAAAGCGGTCCCATGCTGGGCTATTCCGACTACATGGAAGTCATGGTATGGGCTCAGACTAAGAAAGCGGCTAAAGTTAAAATTCAGTACTGGGAAGTGGGCAATCCCTCCAACAAACGATCTACCGATGAGGTCAATACGGAAAAAACCAACGCGTACATTGCTCATTTATACGCGGACCAGGTAGAGCCTGGTAAGAAGTATGAGTATGAAGTTTGGGTGGATGGAAAAAAAGTAGTCCGCCCCTATCCGCTTCAGTTTCAGACGCAACAATTGTGGCAATTCCGTACTGATCCACCCGCGTTTAGCTTTGCCTTCGGTAGTTGTGCCTATTTCAGCGAACCCGAGTACGACCGCCCCGGTACGCCTTACGGTCAGCAATACGAGATCTTTACGAAAATTGACAGTCTGCGTCCCGACTTTATGGTTTGGGGTGGTGACAACAATTACTACCGGGAGGTGGACTGGAGTACGCGTACGGGGATGCTCCGCCGTATGACGCACGGCCGTTCGTTCCCACAACTGCAATCCCTGCTGGCCCGTACGCACCACTACGCCATTTGGGACGATCATGATTACGGCCCTAATGATTCGGACCGTAGTTTCTGGATGAAGAGGGATGCCCTCGACATCTTCAAGCAATTCTGGGGCAACCCAAACTATGCCTTTGACAAAGAAGGCATTACGGGCACCTTCCAGTGGGGCGATTGTCAGTTTTTCATGCTGGATGACCGCTGGTGGCGAGCCCCTAACGAACTGGAAGGTTCTAATAAAGACTACCTGGGCAAGAAGCAGCTTGACTGGCTGATTGACGCTCTGAAATTTAGCCAGGCCACGTTTAAATTTGTGGTCTGCGGTGGTCAGGTGATTAATCCAGCGGCTCAGTTTGAAAACTACTCGGTATACGCGGAAGAGCGGGAAGAACTGCTGAAACGGATTGCGGAACAGAAAATTCCGGGCGTGGTATTCCTTTCGGGCGACCGTCACCATACGGCCGTGCACAAACTCCAGCGATTCAACGCGTATCCTTTCTATGATTTCACCATTTCGCCCTTCACCTCAGGCCCTGCCCGTCAAACCAAAGAAGAAGCGGTATCTCCAACCCTCTTACCTGAAACCGTACTGACCGAACGCAATTTTGCGGTCATGTCGCTTTCCGGTGCCAAAAACGAACGGGTATTAACCGTAAAAGCGTACAACACCCGGGGCGAGCTGAAGTGGACCAAGGAGATTAAAGCCAGTGAATTGAAATAAGTAAAGTATTGTAGTTTTAGAAGACATCTTTTGTCCCCAAATAAAAGCCATTGATTACCCTACTGATAGTCAATGGCTTTTACTTGGTGGTTACGGATTGGTCACATCCACGTCTACACTAAGTTGATCTCTGGCAATTGAAATACCATCTACAGACATATTCACAACCTCGATCCCGTACGTGAAACTGAATTTATAATCCTTCCTTGTTTTGCTTACAAGCTTCAGGGGTTTGCATACAGGCGTGTAATTACGCCTCCCGACCTTTGCATCATGGAAATAAAACAAATCGCATTGGGCAGCCAGGGTTTGGTTGTCCCAGTAATCGGCCTGGGCTGTATGGGCATGACGGGCTTTGAAGAAGGACACATGTATGGTCCTGCGGATGAGCAGGAAGCCATCGCAACGATCCACCGTTCGCTTGAATTAGGCGGTACTTTTTTAGATACTGCCGATCTGTACGGACCGCTGAAGAATGAGCAGTTGATTGCGAAAGCCATCCATGGTAAACGTGATCAGTATATTTTGGCGACTAAGTTTGGCTGGGAGATCGATGACCACAACAAGGTAACCTGGGCCATTAATGGCAAGAAAGAGTATGTGAAGAAAGCGTTGGAGCGTTCGCTCAAAAATCTGAATACGGATTACATTGATCTGTATTACCTGCACCGCCTGGATAAAAATACGCCGATCGAGGAAACGGTTCAGGCGATGGCGGAGCTGGTTCAGGAAGGCAAAGTGGGGTACATCGGTTTATCAGAAGTTTCGTCGGAAACAGTGAAGCGAGCCCATACCGTACACCCGATCACTGCCGTACAAAGCGAATACTCGTTGTTCGAGCGGACGGTGGAAGAACGTGGCGTTCTGGCAACCTTACAGGAAATGAGTATTGGCTTTGTAGCATACTCACCGCTGGGCCGTGGCTTCTTGTCGGGACAGATCAAAAGCATCGATGACCTGCCTGAGAATGATTTCCGTAGGGCCATTCCGCGTTTCCAGGGCGAAATGTTTAACAAGAACATTGAATTGGTTAAGGCCATTGAAGCAATGGCTGAAGCCAAGCAGGTCACTTCTTCGCAGTTAGCTTTGGCCTGGATCATGAGCAAAGGCATTCTGCCGATCCCCGGCACGAAACGCCGGAAGTACCTGGAACAAAACATTGCCGCAACCACGATTGAATTAACTCCGGCGGATTTATCACATCTGGAAAGCATCGTGCCTTTAGGAACGGATACCGGTGCTCCTTACGATGAGTTCAGTATGGGATTAATTGATTAGTTTTAGGTATGAACGCCATTAACTCCATATCGGAATTTCACCGTCTACTGTCCTTACCCGAACCTCGTCACCCGCTGGTGAGTGTGATCAATCTGACAGAAAGTGTTTTTTTGGAAGACGAGATCTGGAAAGGTTTCTTCAACCGCTTCTATTGCGTGGCACTCAAACGCGAAGCCAAAGGCAAGATCAGGTATGGACAGCAGCATTATGATTACGATAAAGGCGTACTGACGTTTACCGCACCCAATCAAGTGCAGCAACTGGACCTGCATACGATGGAATGCGGGTCCGGTTATCTCCTGATCTTTCACCCGGACTTCCTATTACAGCATTCGCTCGCAAACAGCATTCATCACTACGGTTTTTTCGATTATGCGATAAACGAAGCCCTGCACCTGTCAGCCGAAGAAGAAGATGACCTGATCACGATTCTTCATAAAATTGACAAGGAATGCCAGCATATCGATAAGCATACCCAGGAGATTATTCTGACGCAGATCGAGAGCCTGCTAAAATATTCTAATCGGTTTTATGAACGGCAGTTTTTGACCCGCAAGAATAATAATTCAGCCCTGTTAACCCGGTTCGAGCAGTTGATCGATGACTACTTTACCAACGACGCCCAGCGTTTGCTCACGGTAAAACATATTGCGGAACAGATGAATCTGTCGCCGAACTACTTGAGTGACCTACTTCGAGTTCATACGGGTCAGAACACCCAGCAACATATTCATGAAAAACTGATCGCGAAAGCCAAAGAAAAACTTTCCACAACCAATCTCTCGGTCAGCGAGATCGCCTATGCCCTGGGCTTTGAGCACACACAATCCTTTAGCACGCTTTTCAAGAAAAAGACAAATCTATCGCCACTGGAATTTCGTCAGGCTTTTAACTGATCTTTGAAAATTACTTCAGAGACTGATCATCTGGCCAAAACTAAAGGTATCAGAGAAATACTTACCATTGTAAAAGCTGAGGCCGGGTCATTTCACCAATGACCCGGCCTCAGCTTTTACAATGCTTGCCACTACCTTACTCCTGCTTCCTGACCCATGTTTAGGCAGAACGTTGCTAGTCGAATTTCTACTACTCTTCACCCGTTCCTTCAAGGTTAAAAGTCTCATAATAGCCTTCAATAGTATCGCCAGGGTAACGCTAACCATAGTGCTCACCCGTTAGCCACGCTATCGCCTACCGTTCCCCTTCTTCATTGGTTTGTGTTTGGTAGAATCCTACGTTTCGGGTATATAGCCATTAGAAATCACCTGATACCCCTGATGTGTTGGATGCTCGCGACCCACATCTTATTTTACGAACCGATTATGAATGAACTACTGAACATTAGCGGCCGGGCCGTGGCCGTTTACCTGTTTATTATTGTGTGCATCCGTTTTTTCGGAAAGAAGGAACTCACGCAGCTATCGGTCGTTGATCTGGTTTTTGTCTTACTGATTTCCAATGCCGTACAAAACGCAATGGTAGGTCCGGATACGAGCTTGATGGGCGGAGTAGTCGCGGCGGGAGCTTTATTTGCGAGTAATTTCGTGCTGAAAAAACTCTTGTACCGGAGTCCACGAATCAATCATCTCTTACAGGGGGAGCCCATTTTACTGGTATATAAAGGTCACGTGAAAGATCGGAATCTGGCGAAGGCTCAGATTAGCGTCAATGAACTGGAGGCTGCCATTCGCGAACACGGCGTGGAACGCTTGGAAAAGGTTGACCTAGCGGTCTTGGAAGTGGATGGAAATATCAGCGTCATGTCGGATGACTTTTCGAAGAAGACTCGTCACAAAAGAGTCCGCCCCAAAATTAACCCTACCTAAAGTAGTTATACGGCCTGCTCAATAACGCAGGCCGTATACGTAACGCTTAGTCTTTCTTCAGAAGCATGGCTGAAGCCTGAGCCGTCGGGAAAATCAAAATGTCGGCCAGTACCACGTGGGGTGGCCGGGTCACTACGAATGTGATGGTTTCGGCGATATCTTCGGCCGAAAGCGGTGTGAATCCCTGATAAACCAGATCCGCCCGTTTGTCATCGCCCTTGAAACGAACCAGTGAAAATTCCGTTTCTACGGCTCCTGGAGCGATGTTGGTAACTTTGACACCAAACGGGTTCAAATCCATACGCATGCCCTGACTAATGCTTTCTACAGCCGACTTGGAAGCACAATACACCGTCCCGTTAGGGTACGTTTGCTTACCCGCTACCGAACTGATGTTAATGATGTGGCCACTTCGCCGGGCAATCATACCAGGCATCACCAGTTTCGACACGTACAGAATACCTTTTACATTCCCATCAATCATGGCATCCCAATCGTCGGGGTCATTTTCCTGGATGGGACCCAGTCCGTGAGCATTGCCCGCGTTATTGACCAGAATGTCGATTTCCTGCCAGGACTCTGGTACGCGAGAAAACGCTTCTTCCACATCTTCGCGGTAGCGAACGTCGAAGTTGAGCGTGTATACTTCCACCTTGTCCTGCAGTTTTTCTTTGAGTTCATCCAGTCGTTCCTGGCGTCGGCCGTGCAATAACAGCCGATAACCCAGTTCAGCAAAAGCGAAAGCCGTCGCTCTGCCAATCCCGGAAGTAGCTCCGGTAATAAATGCGGTACGTGACATAAAAAAGTAATTGCCGATGTACGGATAGAATGATAATCGGATACTTACGGAATATTAATTCAACGAATGATACAAGAGAAAGCTCAGCAAGCGTTCGAATGTTTGCTGTTCCTCGATGGACGCTCCTAGTTTAGCCACCTGTACCCGATACAAGTCGATCAGCCGTAAAAACCGTTCGTGATTACTAAATCTGGCGACGATAATTCCCTTAAAACAACGATGAATCTGATTATACAGAAACTTGCTAGGTTTGGTCGGTTCATCGTTGAGCAGGTGATTCAACGCTTTCAGCGAACCATATTTTTCCATAAAGGCAAATCCCTGATTCAATAAAAATTCCTTGATCTGGTCGCAAACGTCGTTTAAATCTTCGGTGCTTTGCAACTTGTACCGGAAATATTTATCGTCATTAAATTTCCCTACTGAAATCACCAGTGTATTTGCATCTTCGCGATATTCCTCGGCATTATCGAGAAATTGCTGGGCTAGAAATTCAATTTCCTGGTGCCGCAAACCAATGCTTACATCCAACCAGATTTCGTTGGTTCGATACGAGGTAGAAAAGACAACATTGTAGAATCCAACCGGCGTTTGCTTTCTGAACTGCTTTCGATCCGAAAGCAATTCAAACCCATTCTCGGCGAAGAAAACACTGAGTTTTTGATACAGTTCGGTTTCAAAAGGTGTAATAATCATAAGCAATAAATCATTGATTGTCTGTTGATTAAAGTTTATTACTTCTTTAGGATTTCAAGGAAACCGGAAGTAGTTCAACTCAGATAACGGTAAGCATAACGGGTCTCTATACGTTATCTCAACAGAAGGTAACACATGATTTTCACTGACTTTCAGCGAAACGACTGCCGGGTGGCAAGGTAAAAGGATACTTTAGAAATGAAAAAGATTTTATTATTTTCTGACACACACGGCTGGTTCGACGAAGCCCTTGATTCACACTGTCGCTGGGCGGACGAAATCTGGCACGCAGGAGATTGGGGTACCAGTGTGTATGAACGCCTCCAAATGTATGCCAGACCCATTCAGGGCGTATACGGAAACATTGATGGTACGCAAATACGTTCTCTGTTTCCGCTGATCAATCATTTTACCTGCGAAGGGGTTAACGTGGGTATGACCCATATTGCCGGAACGCCCGGCCGCTACAAACCTGACGCCCGTCAGCTGCTACGGGAGCAAAAACCCGACGTACTGATCTGTGGACATTCGCACATCCTGCGAGTCGAGCGGGATTCCAGCGGTATGTTATTCATGAATCCGGGTGCAGCGGGGAAAGAAGGCTTTCATCGAATCATGACAGCACTCCGCTTTAAAGTCGATCAGGGTCGAATTTTTGACGTAGAAGCAGTAGAGCTTGGCAAGCGAGGCAAAATTCCTGACAATTTTTCCGTCTGACCCCGTACGGAATGGCCTTTTAACGAATCGAATCCGCATAACTTAAAAAGATCATGAGTACGCTCGAAGGCATTCATACGTTACGAAAACTAATCATGGCGGGCGATAAGGTACTGGTTCGCCCCAGTGATGGTCAGCAGAAAACCCGTTCGGGTTTGTACTTACCTCCTACCGTTACGGAGAAAGAAGATATTCAGCAGGGCGTAGTCATCAAGGTAGGCCCCGGTTTTCCAATTCCAGCGGCCAGCGATGAGGATGAGCCCTGGAAAGAAAAAAAAGAAGACGTGAAATACGTTCCGCTACAGGTACGCGAAAACGATCAGATTTTATTTTTACGTCGGAATGCGTTTGATGTGGAAATTGATGGTGAAAAGTACCTCATTATTCCTCATTCTGCCATACTATTGATGGTACGGGAAGATGAACTAAGTGAGCTGGGCTTATAAACAAAGGCCTTTTCTGAACAATTTATCAGAAAAAGGAGTTATATTTGTGAACCTGAAAATGAAAACGATCATTTTCGCCCAATCAACATCCGGGGACGACGGGTATTGACAGCGGGTTGAAGTTGCGGGTGTAAGCATGTCGGAAGTTGGAAGAACCTTCCGTGTAAAATTCTTCTAAAACAATAGCTGGCAACAATAGCTACGCTATGGCTGCTTAATCCGGAGGATTAACCATTAGCCATCGTTCCGCCGAACCGTCACACTACCGGGTCGGAGTTCGGGACGTCGAAAGGTAGTGTCTGAGGGGCCCATTTCGTTAAGCCCTAATCAGTACTAGCGAATACGGAATCCGTTCGGTTTGTTGTCGACCTGACGAATTCCCGACAATCGAAAGACAACTAAGCATGTAGAATATGCGTGGCGTCCCTGTTCTGGACGAGGGTTCGAATCCCTCCGTCTCCACTAAAGAGAGAGTCTCAGTTTGAGGCTCTCTCTTTGTATTATTATGGGTCTTATCTTAGTCTAACATCCCTGATTCGGCGTAGTGATAGGCTTTTCCTTTAGTATCAAGTACAACGGGTGAGACAATGAATAGATCGTTCTTGACGGGCACGGACCACTTTACCTGCCCCGTTGCCTCTTCAACGGCATACAAACGCTGGTCTCGGCCCCCGACGTAAATCATTCCGTTGACAATGACAGGACTGGTTCGAAATGCCTCATTGCTCTGAAATACTTTTTTGAAACTTCCTGTCTCTTCATGCATTTGATAAAATCCTCCATCCTCAGCCCCCATGTACAGGTATGACTTCGAGTAAAAAGGCGAAGACCAGCCAAACCCTGGCTTTTCTGGTATATCCCAAATCAGCCGACCGTCTTCTTTTGCTAGAGATATCAGGCGATATTCAAACGAGCCTCTATATCTTATAAACAGATGTTCCGGTGAAGAAGCAAATAATCTTGTCCTCGCGGTTCCAGCAAGCCGTTGACTCCATTTTATGTTGCCTGTTTTTAAGTCCAGTCGAGTCACTTGTTCATAAGGCTTAGGAAATCCGAAGGGACTGGAGGGGTCTGGTTCTGAGGCGTATGAAAACACATACAAAGATTCATGATCGATAACAAATGGGGATTCAGTAAATTCTTTTAATGTGGTTCGCCATTTAACTGTACCCGTGGAAGCCTCTATAGCGGTAATAGCACTCGATCTGATATATATTATTCCGTTTTGAGCATAGATCATTCCATCATTAGCCAAGGAAGTTAACTCCCATTTCTTTTGCCCAGTCGTTGCATCTAAACCTACTAAATAATCAATCCCGCTGATACATAGTATGCCGTTAGTTAATACTATATTATTGGTGGATAGATTAGCCTTGTCAACCTTCACTTCCCATTTCAAATTCCCCGTCTGCACCTCGTAGGTCTGAATGGTTTGATCAAGGGTTGGCATATAGAGCAACCCATTGGCTACCACAAATCCTTCGCTTACGGGATGGTCAATTTGCTTTTCCCAAAGTGTTGCTCCCGTTTGAGCATTAAAGGCATAAAGCCCACCCTTGCTATCAGCTATGAAGATGGTTTGATTGGTCGCAGGTTCCGCGGGCGGATTGTCTTTTCTGCAGGCACTGAAAACATAGCACAGGGCTACAAAAAGGAAAGCAGCGGAAAAAAACTTCATACAGGGCAGTAGTGGACAACGCGTTGACGCAAAGATAGCAGGAAGTCAATCACAGCCTCAATCTTACGTATATTCTGGGCAGTGTCCGTCCTGTGATAATCACCTATCGGGAAATCTTCGTAGTGCTCCCTAAACAAAACAAGCCCAACGACTGCCGAGCTTGCTTGATAGAGGTTCAATCTGATGTCGAGGTCCTTCACCTTTAGGTTTAAAATCCTGATAATCAAAGTCCTCAATTTTGAGGAGACCTTATTTGGCTTTTAAACCTAATAAATACTCTTGTACGACAAGTGTATCCCCTTTCGCTACTTTAGTTATATAGGATTCGTCAAATTCATTTAACGTGCTTAAAGAATTACCCCTATTTCCTCTTTTATAAAAGTAGCTGATTCGGGGCATTTCTAGCTGGTTGTAATCCCCATACGCCGCATACACCTCTCTAACTTTGTATAATCTAACTTCATTAGGTAGATGCATATAGTCCTCAATGATGAGATTATGCTTTACGATCTCATTTATTGGAGAGTTAGATAACCTAATAGCGTATATGGGACTAATGATGACTAACTCTTTGCCTTTCCTAACCACAGAACGCCTAGGGTTTGAATACACATCAAACTTTCCCACTACCACCGAATCGGAATGCGTGAAGGTGATAAGGGTATCAGCAGTAATGGGGCTCTTCTCATACCCAAAGTAGCTCGCATGCTTTGTATATCTTTCAAATCCTGTGTAGGTGGAGTCTTTTAGAAAAGCACTGATAATGGACTGATCGGTAATTTCTTTGCCAGCCGTAAAAAGTCTAATCGGGGTTTTAGCTTTTACATAATCCATCACCAGGTAGCGAGGAAACGGGATCGATTCGTCTTGATCTTTTTTGCAGGACCAGAGCACTAAAAGCAAGAATGCTCCTACCAATAACGGTACTTTTTTCATGAGGCAATAGAACTTCGTGGCAAGGTGGACGTGGACAAAGATGATTAGGTGTAATGTGTGTGCAATATAACACGCTAGCTGACCCTAATAAAATCCACTACCTCCAACGGATCCGGATTGTTGAAGATTTTCCGGCCGTCTACTCGGACCAGATATAGACCCGCGTACCTAACAATAACGTGTAACCCCAATGATAGCGAGTCTATAGCCAGCCAGATTCCCAGTTTGACCAATGGTTATTGGGTTCCTGCGTAGGCTTCCAGTGAGCTGGATCCTGCGTCGCCAAGACCTTTGCAATCAACTGAAAGGTTTCCTGGCTGCTGGGCACGTTGAATTTATCGTCTTCGAACCTACTCATAAAATGAAACGAGTCCAGGGTCATTAACTTAGGTAAGTCTTTGGGAAGATATTGACGAAGTTCATCTTCCGTAGCACTAATCAGAGCTGGGTTAGTTTCGTTGAAATACCTCAGCACATTATCAAAGCTGATGAGTTTTTTAGGGTTATCATAGTCACTAATTTCAATACCTAACTGCTCATAATCTTCGTAATTGTTATTAAAAGCAACCATTTGATTTCGAATCATTATTTCCTTCACCTCTGCATCGATGAGTTCGAAGGTCTCCTCTTCACCTACGCCCTTGTTTTCGATTCTTTCAAATTCATCACTATCAATAAGCACAATAGTGCTATAGTTAGTGATGTGTTGCCTCCCTGGACGATTTTCTAAGAGAGAATCCATACAATTACCCATATAATACAAGGCAATTTCTCCAATTAAAGCTCGGTGCGGCAGAAAGAAGCTAGTACCCGTCTTTTACCGGCCTCCCTTCAAGTACTCCCGACCCTCCTGTTCAACGATGCTGGCCTCACTTAGTAGCGTCATATCAACGTAAGCTAGCCCGGTATAACACGCAAATAGATAACAGTATACGGTCTCCTGCACTCGTTTAGTAAATACAGTTCGCTCTAGCTTTGCTATTTCCTTCTCCGAAAGATGTTCCAGGATGGGCGTTTTGTTCACCTTCACCCGATAGTTCGCCAGTCGGTTTTCTTTTACGTGACCATTATACCATCACTAGAGCAAAAATGACTTGACAAACTGCTGGCATTTCTGAGCGTAGGCAAGCTTGCAACCCCGAAGCAATACCAGTTCTTGTAACGTTCCAAAATAAGGCCTCGTAGCTCCTCGATGAGTAACGACATTTTATTCTCGTGGTCAAGAAACTGGAGAAACAGCTTCACTTTATGGGTGCGGGTAGCCAGTGATGACTTAGCGATTTGTCCTACCTGAGCCATCTTGCCGGACTCCTCCAAATAGAGGTTGACGAGTTTAAGAACGGGCTTTTCAAAGTTGCCTGAGGGTTTAAACCTCTCTTTGAGCTTAGGGGGCGTAAGCTTTTCTTGGCGAGATTCGAAGTAGAGAATAATCGAACGAATCTAGCTTTCGATGCCATCGAGCTGAGCGTTATTGGCCAAGGATATAGCGTCTCTGCCTTTGTAGCGACGTAAACGGAAGTCCCAGTTTTCGCGGGTAACCCGAAGTCCAGTGGAGCCCATGTTAACCCGGGTGCCATTGAGCATGACCTTTGTATATATGACCGGAAATTCTTTATCGGCAATGCCGTCGGTGCGAAGATGAAAAAGGAAGCGTAATCATAATGGTCAGTGGTTTAAGATTTGATTTGTGGAGAATCTTCACAAAAAAGGTTAAAAAAATAGACTCCTTAGTTAGAAGTGAATTTGACAACAGTCTTAACCTTGACTTTCCCATATTCATGAAGGATTTCGAGCATTCTCTTGTCTGAGGTTCCTTTGTAGTGTATATAGTCCCTCCAGGCATTTGTAAACTTGCTTTTCTTGACATCAGCTGGTAATGAGGGATCGATATGAGCAAGCTACCCTTTAAACGCCTCCTCGATACTTGTAAATGTTTGCATGGTTCAAAGGCGTAGGACTCGTGGAATATTCCCACAAATAATTCAAGAAATATTTTACTTCCATCAAAAGCTGCGTTTCTAGCTCATAGGAAGCCCTTAACTTCTTTTAACGTAACCCGGCTTGGGTGATTAAAGGTTGAGCAGTAGCTTTCTGCCCTGAACTATTCGACCTTATGAAAACCTTTTACCTACTTACCTTCCTGGTGGTTGCCTTCTTTTCCTGTAAGCCTGACTCCAAAAATCCTGACAAAGCAGGTCAACCTCGTGAAACCCAGGATTGGCTTATTCTAACGGCCCCTGAAGAACGGGAAGTCTGGGGTGTGTATGGTAACATTGACAGTACGCTTGTCATTTCAACGGGCTATAAGCTCTACTATACGCAAGATCGAGGCAAGTCCTGGCATAAGAGCGATTATTCAGTTATGGCTTGGGTGATGGCCTTTGCCCCCCGGGCAGACACTCTATTTACCTTGTCTTCTCAATGGTCAAGCTCTGCTTATCCAGAAAAGTACGCCGCTAACCCTGGCGATTACAGCACAGATCAGGGCAAGTCTTGGTTTAGCATTCCTCCGCGTACGTTAACCATTGCTCAACGCGACAGCTTACGCGTACCTCGTAACCGCCTAAAAGCCGCGAATGGAGTGGTGTATGAAATTGATCAGCTGTTAACACCCACGTGTCCCAATTGCTCGAGTAGCTATGTCCAAACCATAGGCTATAAGACGTCCACGGGTCGCCGGGTAGCTTTGCCTCAGGAGCATCAGATCCAAAGTATCTATCTGGACTCTCAGCAACGTTTATACATCTCCGGCTCCGCTGCCGTATGCGGAGGTATAAAAGACTTCAAGTTCTGCGATGGGCAGCGTGGCGTCATCTATATCTCTAAAAAACCATTACCTTGATCTGACTATTCATCCAATGAAGAAGCCTACTCGCTATCACGAGTAGGCTTTCTTGTAATTGATAGACACAGTGGACTATATAGCTAAGTCGTCTTTGCTCAACTGCTGGACTGATTCGTCTCCTGAAAGCCCTGTTTACACCCAATTCTGCCCTCGAAAAGCCTTCCAGCTATCTGACTTAGCTATCTACTATATATTGGGCCTCTACAAAGAGGGCTTGAGGGAGAAGGTCGAGAAATACCGGGTTTTAGGGTAGGTGGTTGCATGCGAGTGCTTATTTATTTACCTCTTCCTTTCTAGACGGATGATCGACTTCAATACATCCTGCCGATATTTCTTGCTTAACATCCATCGGGGCAGACGGCTTGCTAAAGTCTGGTTACTCATTTCAACGCCATTCCGCTCCCTGAGCTTTGCTTCCACATGTAATCGTAAGAACGCTAGGTGCTCGTAGTTATAGGCCCACAACTCATTGCCATGACATTCCGTCGTTAACCAAAGCGTATAACCCCCAAATGAAGAAAGCCCTGCCGCCCTGTAATTCTTCTCAAGCTTAGAGTAACCACAGCTAAAACAGGTAATTCGGAAGGTTGAAGTTTGCTGGACTATCGCCTGCTTGTGGCAAGATGGGCAGACCACATAGATGTTTCGCATAAAATCCTGCAGATAGATCGTATAGCCTTCTTTACTACGCATAATCATAAGTTTAATTCCAAAGGCTAATATAGGAGTTAAGGTGCTCGCGTGCGAGTGCAGACACTTCACATTTGGCCGAGGGTCGTTTGTAAAAGTCTATACAGTATTAAACCATTCGTAAGTCTCTTCAAAACATGGGACATATGGAGCGTTGATACCTGAGTATATGCCCACTCCATTATTGAAGATCATCCATCTTAGAGACCCGCACAGAATCTGTATTCCTACACATTTGTCTAAATTACCGCTTATGGTCTGGCTATTAATAACAAACTCCTTTCGGTCTTTAGAATAAAGGATCTGATCTACTTTCTTTCCAATTAATTGATACTCCATCTCACTACCAGAAACTTCACAGACTTTACATCGACCCGGTACTGTTAACTCTTTTGCTTTGTTTACCATCAAAGTCTTTTCTAAGCATACATCTATACGTTCCCCATCAAGAGCATCTTCAATCACTAGCAGTACTTCAGAATCTTCGAAACTAATCAATACTTGTTCTGAAGGCTCTGCCCCTTTTTCCAAACCATCGTCGAAGTTTACCCAGCAGATTTGCTTAATAGTTTTATCAACCCCTCCTCTAAGAGAATCTCTAAGTTCTAATTTCATTTGTTGGTAATCTCTAACGTTATATTAAGTACTAGTTATGTTAAGCCAAAAATGGCCACCACCGCCTGGTCTTCTTAGGACTGCCCTCTGCATGAAAGTACCTAGCATAACTTCCCCCGTTGCTTTGCTTGCTATCCAAGTCTACCGTAAAGGCTACCCATTCATCCTTATCATCTATGGGATCATGACTATATCCCTGAAGCAATCTACCTTCTAAGCTTAAATCCTTGATTCCATCCCAAGAAAGTCTGGAACTGGTCCACTGCTCTCCCTTTGAGTTAAGAATGGCAATAGCGGTGGCACTGGCAGCAACAACTTCGCCTTGAGGGGTACGTAAAGCCATTTGTAGATCACCACCGAAGCTAGAAAGGGGCTTAACCTGATTGCGATTCATTACATAGCCCCTGCCGCCAGCAATGACTAGCGTTAGATCCGTTTCAGGGAAGTCAAATACCTGATGAAAGGTGGTATCTCCAAGGTTAAAGTTAGCTACCCAGCTCCCGCCATCGGTGGTATAAAACCTAATAACAAATCCTTCGCTGTAAAGACTTAAAAATGGATGGTCTGTGGGACTCACAGGTATATACATGGGGCCATACGGTGGAAGGCTTTCCAGGATTTCGTATCGTTTCTCCAATAGGTTATTACCTTAAACTGTTCTATAATCCGTCAGATGTTGAACTAGCGAGGACTATACCATTTCTTCCGATTGATCACGCTAATCAAATGCTCCAAGTCAAATGTTTTTAACCGACGATCAAGTTTAACTTCCCCGAACCAAGACGTACTGATTTCGTATTCGGTTGCCTGATAATCCAGGGGCTGATAATCCGTCATATCGATCTCATATTTAATAGCGAGGTTTTTCATTAGCTCTACACAGTCATCACCGTCAATGCCTAAGCCCTCAAAAAAAATAGGATTTGCGGGTACCGTGGTGCCTATAGCAGATTCTATCATACGTATTAGTTCTTGACGATTAGAGTCTGTCATGGTTGTGCTCCGTTGTAGAATCAAAGGTTATGTAAAGCTTTTGAAAGCGTATAAAAATCAAGGCTTGGCAAAATTAGAATCATTTTCATCTAACTCATCGAAAGGCCCAATCCCTTGAAAGGAACTAACATATTTAACTTCATTCTGGAGTATAGCCCATTCCATCCCATGTTCTTTCTCCCATTCACAACTCAGTTCTAAATGTATAGCTGGAACTACATTACTATACCCTATAATCAAAGCCCTAGGGTCAACCAGAGCAAGTACTTCTCTTTCGTTTTCAAAGTGCCTGATAGGTTCACCCATCGCTTCTAAACAGGCATTGCAATAGCGAATAGAGGCTTGACATAGTTTAGAAATCATTAAATCACTCAGGTCTACTAACAAGCCTACACATGCATTGGCATACTCGATATGATCGGCGGTAAACTCTATCACAAGAATGTCCTTGTTGAATAGAGGAAAGTAAACGTGTCCCTGTAGGGTGTCAGGTAAGAGAGGATCGACACTGATATTTTTGATAAGCATAATAGCTAAGAAGGAAAAAGTGCTACTTCAGTGTTCTATGGTCAAACGTTAGGTTAATTGACTAGCTAATATACTGATAAAAGGCTTGCCTAAAGCGGTCAAAATCCTGGCTTAGCAGGTGTCCATACAGCGTTCACACATCCACCCTCTAAATATCCTTTTTGGAGACATTATAATGCCGCCCTCACCGGTATTTAGCCGACTCAGTTTTGAGTTGACCTCAATCATGAAGATTTGCCACGTTCTACTATCTTTAACTAGTATTCGTTATCGCAGCTATGACACCCATTCGCATTGAAAAGGTAGGAGACATTAACTTCACCTATCCTTATCTGGAACTCTTTAAAGAGCAGCAGTTGAATCCTTTTATGGAGATCGGCATTACCGACGACCGGGAGCTTTCCTTCACGATTTACCCCATAGCTGAAAAAGTAGTATTGACTCTAGAGCAATGGGAAGGCATTTTAACCACCGCTAAAGAATTCCTGCCTAAAGCGTTGAGGGACGAAGATAGCTTTCAAGAATGGTATGGTAAAGAAAGCAAGCCTTAAGCTAAAAGGTGATCCTGAATCAATTTTAAAAGGTGCTTACCATCTTGCCCCCCTTCAGGGGAAGCAAGGGATTACCACTTGACTGAATGAGAGCCATCGGATGACGCAAAATTGCGTTCTCCCAAGTCAAGCCGACGGATAGCCCAATATTGGACTCTCTTACGCTAAGCTCTATAGCCTTAAGGTAACTCGGGATTACCTTTTGCAAAAGGTGGAATAATCCCACGTTATAGCTATGCTCCCAGCAAAACTATAACGATAGGAATAGCCACAATCCGGGTTTAAACACCTCTAAATAGGGTTTTGGTTATGTGAAGGCCCAGCAAAAAATGAGTCGTTACAATTAGGTTCTTCAGCGTGCAGAAGTCGAATCCCAATCCCCTCTAACGAGTCTTCTATTAATGAGCGAAGCGAATGGCCTGTTAGCTAGAGAAGTCCACTGCGGGGGTTCGTCATGATGAAGAACGCCAACGCCCCGCCCGGAGGAAAAATCACATCGCTGATTATCAGGCAGTTTCGGTTTACCGGATTGAGGTTAGCTATCTAGTACACTTTTGAATCGACTAGTTTGTGTAGATTAGATGCTATAATTCCTAGCCTCATCTTATGCCTCGTTTATCTCTAGCCGTTCTTCTGCTGGTCACTACTTTTCTCTCTGCCTGCAAAAGCAAGTACGACGAAGAAATGCCGGCCGACTTTTCATTTGTGATTATCGCTAGCCATTACGATTCCTATGACTCATCTAAGGGTATTTATACCAAATTTCATACAGGTATCAATTCTAATTCACAGGCTCATATACCCTTGTCTATGGCAAAAAAGAAAGCTTTTTATCAAGCCTTTTGCGAGGCTGATTTTCAAAGTTTCCCTGAGTATTTTGAATGCTTCGGTGGAGGAGCCTTTCCTTATTTACCCGAAGAATTAATCATTTATTACAAGGGCACTGTTCAAAAGGTAACCTACAATCCAACCTGTGATGCAAGTCCCCTAGAGATTATTAAAGTCAAACGCTATAAAGCTTTACGATCCCAACTCAAGGACTGGATTTATAATCAAAAAGCTGTCAAAGAATTGCCCGATCAAAAAGATATAATACTGCTATAAGAATCCTCCACTAAACACCCCGGGGGTGGGTCAGACGCCTTAAGCAACCGGGGAGGGTTTGACAGGTACCCTTTCACGCTCGAAGGTATACAGTTCTTGTCCATTCACTTAAATGACCTCATACGAAGCATTACAACTCAACCTCTTTGCTCAAGGGCTTCTTTCGGTGGAAATACTAACCGAGTGCTTGATGCAATGGAGTGAATCCAGTCAAAAGGCCCTCCTCAGCGATCTACAACTCCTTATCATTCAATCGAAGCCCAAGGAAGAGGACATTGAAACAGCTATTACTAACAGCCGTCTAAAACGCACGTACACGCCCTGTGTGGTGCTGAAAACCTATGGAGTGAAGACAGGCATCACCCGAATCATTGAACTGCCCAGAGGCGAACTATTGAAGTCTTATCTATTGATGCTCCATCTATTCCAAGTCGCTTACTTGCGTCGCTATGAGCTAGAAAAGAATAATCCTAATAAATGGTGGTATTGGGATCTGTCGCAAAGCGTCAACCTGGAAAGGGCCAAGCACGTGTTAGGAATGTCTTGATGTTGTTACAGGCAGGTCATTCGAGAATGCAGGAATTATACTAAAATTCTAGTAAAAGGTTAATGCTGTCTTGATGGCTATAGAGACTTTGCAAAATCAGGATGTAAACTTTTTAACACCTTACTAATCAGCACTTTGTAATTTTTCTAAATTATTGAAAAATTCCCTAAGCCATTAACAATCTTTCCGCACCTCCGCTGATAGGCTATTAGATGAACGGTTTGCCGGCGTCTATCCAGCCCTTTAATTTGCAGTATTTAAATCTGTACCGTTATGCGTAAAGCTTTACTATTCTTATTCCTTTTGTTTCCTTTAATTGTTCACAGCCAAGCACCTGAACCTAAAGAAATAATCATTTCACCCACTCATAAGCTTCCTCAGTCTTTATTTGATAACGTCACCAGGCTTTCTCAATGAAACACTATTTCCTAACCGAAGCGACTATTGTTTTGTTTGCACGGTTCACGACACTAGCCAGTACTTGACCATCTACCACTAAGTCGCTTACAAACGTTTGCGGCTGTCCGCTGTCACCACCTGCAGGCACTTAAAGCATAGCAAAGGGCTACAGAAAGGAAAGCGGCGAAAAAAAACTTCATACAGGTCAGTAGTGGACAAAGGGTTAACGCAAAGATAGTAGGAAGTCGGTTACAGCCTCAATCGTACGTATATTCTGGGTAATGTCCGTCCTGTGATAATCACCTATCGGAAAATCTCCGTAGTGCTCCCCTAACAAAACAAGCCCGACGACTGCCGAGCTTGCTTGATAGAGTTTTGACCTGATGTCGAGGGCCTTCACCTTTAGGTGAACCGCCTCATTATCAGAGCCCTCAATTTTGAGAAGACTCCTTGACATTAACCATTTAAATCATTAACACTGAGCTGGTAAAATCTAGCCAAGTAGTGAATAACCTTTTACACAGTTCAGTCCCGTAACTCTAAAGACTATTCAGCAGTTGCAAAAGCGTTTCAAAGTCCACAGGTTTGGTTAAGTGCCGGTTAAAGCCTGCCTCCTCGGCCTTCTGCTTATCTTCGTCTTGTCCATACCCCGATACCGCAACAATAAACAGGTCGTGTCCCCAGGGTTGCTGACGAATCTGCCGACAGGTCTCATAGCCATCCATGTCCGGCATGCCAATATCTAAGAGGATTACATCGGGACTAAGACTCTGGGCGACTTGTAAGCCCGCTATTCCACTGTTTATAGTATGCACCTCATAGCCTTTGATTTCTAAGAGCATACCTAGCGTGTAAGTAGCATCGGCATTATCATCGATGAGTAGAATACGGCGGCGAGTGAGTTCTGTTTTTGCCCCAGCCTGCTCTGAGCGAAGGCCACCGGCTCTGGTCCACGTGGGTAAGTACACACTGAAGGTACTCCCCTGGCCCAGGCCCTTGCTCTGGGCCTCCACTTTGCCACCGTGTTTTTCAACCAGCCGCTTGACCAGCGTAAGGCCTATCCCTAGTCCTCCTTTCGCCCGAGCTAGTGAATTATCCACCTGGACGAATAAATCAAAGATAGCCGAGAGCTGATCCGGTTCCAGACCAATCCCATTATCCTCTACCCGAAAGACCACCTCTCCTCCCTGATGTTCCAGAGTTAACACGATCTGTCCTTGCTCAGGAGTATAGCGGGTGGCATTGTTTAATAGATTTATGATTACCTGTACAAGTCTAGTAGCATCCCCCTCAATTTCAATGGGTTCGTTAGGTAAGCGGACCTGGAGGGTCTGGTGTTTTTCCTGAAACAAATGGCTTACGGAGTCAACGCCCTGGCGGACCAGTTCTACCAGATTAACGCGTTCTTTCTGCAGGTGGATCTTACCTTGGCTGATGCGACTGACATCCAATAACTCATCGACCATGCGTACCAGATGATCGGTTTGTCGACTCATTCGCTCGACAACCGTCCTGGTCTGGATGCTTGTCGAGTCCGTCATCGATAAGATTTGCAAGCCATTTCGAAGTGTAGCCATGGGATTACGAAGCTCATGAGCCAACATGGCCAAAAATTCATCTTTGCGGCGATTAGCCTCCTGAAGTGCCTGCTGAGCCTGCTTGCGGACTGTGATGTCGCGAAAAAAGACCGATAAACCGCCGCCTTTACTTAGGAATATGTTGACGTCAATCCAGGTAGCGACTAAGGGCGACATCGTTTCAAACTGAGCTGATTTACCAGTTTCCAGTACTTCATAGTGCTTACGATACGATTCACTCCCTACCGCATTCGGAAATTCCGTCCAGGAGTGCTTACCAAGGAGTGTATTAC
This sequence comes from Siphonobacter curvatus, assembly GCF_002943425.1. NCBI lineage: Bacteria > Pseudomonadati > Bacteroidota > Cytophagia > Cytophagales > Cytophagaceae > Siphonobacter > Siphonobacter curvatus. Next base: position 2,088,974 of record NZ_PTRA01000001.1, on the reverse strand, counting down.
GATCACGTCCCCAAAGCTGAGCTGCTTTTGCATTGACGTACGTAAAGTGAAACTGGGCATCCAAAGCGTAAAAGGCATCCGTTGTACTTTCGAGAATGTCTATCATTCGCTCATGAGCTTCTTTAAGAGCATCCTCAGCCTGTTTCTGAGCCGTTAGATCACGCATAACTTTAGTCAGCCCAATAACTAGCCCTTGCTCGTTTAGTAATGGGGTGGTCATTCCTGAACCATAAAAGCGGGACTGATCCTTTCGCAGATGCCAACGCTCATTTTCGGCCTGCCCTTCGGTAAGGGCTTTTTCTGCTTCCTGTTGAGGAGCCCCCTGAGCCCGGTCTTCAGGCACAAAGAACAAATCGCCCAACTGCCCGATAATTTCCTCTTCCTTCCAACCCAATAAAGCTTCAGCACCAGTACTCCAACTGGTAACTCGTCGGTCTAAATCAAGAGTGAGAATGGCGTAGTCTTTTGCACTTTCAAAGATGAACCGTCGAAGTGCTTCCTTAGGCGTGGATTGGTCACGGGTATTCATAGATATTGGATAATTATAGGCTAGTCGAGTGGATGGGAGACTTCTCTACTACTTTCATGCCAGCACTATTAGCCTGCTCTACTAGCATAGTATCCGTAGCTACTTCTGAATTGCTAACTTTTTAATTATCAGATAATTTGTTTATCATTATTCCCGCTTCTCACCTGGTGAATGAGGAGAGAAGTGGCCATTAATACTCCCAACGTTTTGCAAGGCTTTGGGAGTTGTTCGTTACATGGATCACCTTCTTTTTCCCTAGCTGATCATGAACCTTTATCTGGTGAATTTTAAGCTCACTTAAAAACGCATAAACCCGCTCAGCAACACTAGACGGGTTTATGGTTTCAAAGCTATCTTTTTTAAGCTGCCGTTTGCCCAAAGCCATCTAATCCTGGGCATCGACGTCGTGACGCTCTTTTGCAAGCTTGCTCAATAGTTCAACCATTGCCGTGAATGCTACAGCCACATCGTAGCGTTCCTCCTCCTCAAGCTGATGAAGGGGAATAGAAACCGCATTAAGTAGTTCTAACGTTTGAAAAAGATCAGCCTCCTAGAGAAGCCCTAAGAGGCTGAAAATGGTTAGTAGATGGCAATCCAGATGAGGTCCTTTAGCCGCTCTCTCTGTTCAGCGAAGACGTCGTTCGATTATTTAAAATCACGGCGGGGCAGTGAAAGAAGGAAAGCGTTGAAAAAAAATGGATTGTTTAGAACGGAAATATCTATACGTGATGGACTGTCATGGGGTCTTCAATGTGCCGGCAGATGGTCTCGATCCGATTCGATGATACTCGGCTACGTGCTGTCTTCCATCGTCTTCGACGTTTATGTACAGAGACGTTGGAGTCATAATCTTCTCGTGTGGTCTTCGCATTCTGGAAGATGATTTCGGCAGCTAGTTTTTAAGCTCTTTAGTTGATTTATGGTCCAACATGGCGGCTGTGGTCTCATCCGAACGTAGAAACTCATTCTGCATCCGTATGTGGAACGAAATACTTCGTATCTGTTTTCTCACGTGCCCCTTGCAAGTACAGTTTATACCCTACCTCAACTACGCTGGATTTATTCAAAAGCTTTATGCCTACGTAGGCTAACCCGGTATTAAACGCACACCAGTAATAATCAACGGTCTCTTGCAGGCGTTCAGGAAACTCCGTTGTCGTTAGTAGCAGAAGCTCTTTTGGTGCCGAGGGGTGAAATGAAATTTGTTGTACCTGATGGTCAGTGATTTAAGATTTGATTTGTAGAGAATCTTAACAAAAAAGGGTAAAAATAGACTCCTTAGTTAGGAGTGAATTTGACAACAGTCTTAACCTCGACTTTCTCATATTCATGAAGGATTTCGAGCATTCTCTTATCTGAGGTTCCTTTGTTGTGTGTATAGTCCCTCCAGGCATTTGTAAACTTGCTTTTCTTGACATCAGTTGGTAATGAGGGATCGATATGAGCAAGCTACCCTTTAAACGCCTCCTCGATACTTGTAAATGTTTGCATGGTTCAAAGGCGTAGGACTCGTGGAATATTCCCACAAATAATTCAAGAAATATTTTCACCATCAAACAATCAAAGCGTATAAGTCATTGGTTTTATGTAGTTTAGGCAAACATTTACCTCATTACTTACTTCTACTAACTTCTATGAAACACGTTTTACTTTCCCTAGGCCTTGGGGTCTACTGCTTTTCTGCACATGCTCAAATAGGTATTGGTACTTCCACGCCGAAAGCATTCTTCAACGTTGCCGGTAATAGAGACGTGCTGTTCGGAGCGGATGTCATCAGTGCGGGCGAAAAACTCCTCTGGTTTGCAGATAAAGCGGCCTTTCGGGTGGGTAGCATTGATGGTAATCAATGGGATAATGCCCAGGTAGGTATCCGCTCTTTCGGTATTGGTTATAATGCCCTGGCCAGCAAGGCCAATACTTTCGCTATTGGATTTCGTGTTACCGCTAGTGGCAGCAATTCTACAGCGATCGGCAACAATGTTTCAACCAACTCCTACCAAGGATCTATGATTATCGGCGACTACGGAGGTTATGTGTTTAATAGCACTGCTACCAATCAGTTGACCATGCGATTCGGCAATGGGTATATGCTTTACACGTCGAATGATCCTCAGGCTTCAGCGGTTGGCGTGAAACTGAATAGCTCGGGCAATGCGTGGTCTGTTATCTCTGACTCCACGCGTAAAGAAAATTTTCGCTCAGCTGACGGAGCTGCCTTTCTGAAAAAAATCAGCAACATGCGACTCGGTACTTGGAACTACAAAGGTCAAGATGTAAAACAGTACCGTCATTACGGTCCTATGGCTCAGGATTTCTACGCGGCTTTTGGTAAAGACGAGTTAGGGACTATCGGAGAAGATAAGTCGATTAATCAAGCGGATTTTGATGGCGTCAACCTAATTGCCATCAAAGCACTCATTGAGAAGGTGGAAAAGCTGGAAGTCGCCGTCAAAGAGCTTCAACAGGAGAATGCTTCCTTAAGCAATCAGAACGCTACACTTGAATTCCAAAAAAGTACGTTAAAGAGTGAGACAGCTTCCTTAAAAGCAGACATTGATTGGATTAAAAAGCAACTCGGTGGTTTAGCTCAAAAATAACTCCTACACAACTAATGAAGAAGCCTACTCGCTGTCCCGGGTAAGCTTTCTTTGCTATATTGGCTGCTTACAGCCTCACCGCTATGAAACGATGCTTACTGCTTGCCTGGCTTGTGTCTGCCTGTAGTCCTGGGCCTAAAGTAAACACGTACCAGCCTGCTTTTGATACACTTGAGGGTAGCTTTGTAGGTGAATACCTTCCACGTAACTATTCTTTTAAAATTGCAAAGGATGGAACAGTGCTATTTTGGAAACATCGTGATATTGAAACTAATTATTTTCAGGGGCAAGTTGACTCAAGTGTCATTCATAAATTAAACATCGCTATCGACTCCCTTTATCATTATGAAGCGGATAGTGCCTCAACAGGAATAGTTGCTGATGCTTTTACCTACAATCTTTGGATACACCAAGCAAACCGCACTGTACACAAGGCCGGCGGTTATTCTAACGTAGCTTCGCCAAGCATTGTGGCTTTAGCTTACAGCTTAACACCACTCTTTGACACGTTAGAGTTGAAACCCACTTCTAAAAAAATCCATTTTGGAAGCTATGTACCCCTACCACCGCCCCCGCCAGCTCCATTGCCAAACTGATACTGAAAAGCCTTACATCTATCCAATTTAGCTAGCTACTATATATTAGTCCTCTACAAAGAGGTCTTGATCGGAAAGATGGAGAAATACCGGGTTTCGGGTAGGTGCTTGCATGCGAGTGCAGACATTTCACCTTTAACCAATGGCTGTTTAATACGCTCCAGGTTTCCTATTTTGCTAGCTGAATCTCTGTTACTTCAAAAGGGAAAGCTGTTAAGTCCATATATTCCATTCCTGGAAAGCTTAGCATGTAGCCGCTAATTTTAACTTTCAAGCTATCTTTTTGGAATTCTATGGGCAGGTTGCAGGGGGTTAATGGACCTACTTGCCTACTATCGCTTGGATAAATCCAGTACTCATTGATGGGCTGGTTGTTCATTACTGCTGCTCGAACAGTAGCTGATACCAGATGCACCTCCGATGTCCGCTCATACGGATAGGCAGCATTTTGACAACGTGAAGTTTTAGAGTCAAGTGATTCCTTCCGGCACGCAGAAAGAATACTTAGAATGATTACTAGGCCTAAGAAGTGCTTCATAGCTCGAGTAGTTTTTAGCTAAGACCCCTTTCCATTTTCATTAGTTGTATCGTAGTCTGTTAATTTGTAAGATAAGAGGACTTCAAACTAGCGTTTGAGCAGGATAGGTAAAGGCTCCAACGCAGGCCGGTTGCTACGTCTCCAACGCCTTTAATAAAAAGCCCCTTGTATGGGGCTTTTTATCTTACAATGGCATTACAGGCACGTACATTTCGTAGATATAATGCCTGAGAGGATGCATTTTATGGTCATTTAAATGGCTCATATAAAAATTGCGATGATCCGGCCGGTACCCATTCGCTGGCAGCCACTGACTGAAGAAATATTGCCAGCTTTCTTGGCATTCCTCCATGGTGCCCTCTTTGTAAACCACTGCAAATAGACCGCCGGTGATCTCGGCAGTACCAATGATGCCATCGCCAGCTACCTCCTCGGGTACAGACAGGGCCACATCAGCTTGTATCATTCCGGAAGGATTCGGATTACTACGGAATATCGTCAGTGCTTTCGTTTGAGGAAAGTGGATCAGGCCTCGGGGCCCAGCCCAGGCAAACAGGGTGTCAAACATCTTTTCAAACGTTTCACTGTCGTGCTGATGAATGTTTAGGTTACGGATAAAGGCTACTTTGAAGCTCTGCATTTGTTTCAGCTTAACCTGCAGAGGTAGATTGGGAGAGATCATAGAAGAAGTCCTGCGATTTAGTTTCGATGCAAGGTAGCCTTGGATGAATCCCTGGTCTTCACTGATCTTGCTATCCACTATACCGATCTTGCTATTTGCTTGTTCTAACCGCCATTCGCTTGCACTGAGGTGATGCACTTGCTTAAAGCTTCTAGAAAAGGATACCGCATTAGTAAATCCGCACGCGTAGGCAATCTCACTAATCGGCTTTAGTGGATCATGTTTTAAGTAAAAGCAGGCCCTTTCGATTCTTGCGTTTCTGATAAAATCATGGAGAGCATAGCCCGTAACTTGCCTGAAAACCCGGTGAAAGTGATACTTAGAGAAGTTTGATTCGTGAGCAAGGTCCTCTAGCGTAAGTGGCTGGTCCAGATGAGCTTTGATGTAGTCAATACATCTGTTAATACGGAAATAGTACGTTTTGATGGAATCTTCTTTAACCATGTTTATGATCAATAAGCAATTGCAAAAATCAACATCTTCTGAGATTGCTATTCTAAGTATCGTTTTTGGAGATATTGTACTATCACCTTCACCGGTATTTAGCCGACTCAGTTTTGAGTTGACCTCTCCATTAATCCCAAATCGCCTTAAAGTGTGCCTACGAACCTACCCCCATTCCGAGTAAGCGATTGATACCAATTGACTTAATACCTATCCATTGGATGACGGATAATCTAAAATTAGACTCCCTGAATCTAAAGGTAACTCAGGATTACCTTTTGCAAAAGAGCGAAGCGAATGGCCACTTAGCTATATAAATCCATTGCAAAAGCTCTTCCTAATGAATAACCTCAACACCCCGCCCGGAGGAAAATTACACCATTCATAATCAGCCGATTACGGCTTTTCGAATTAGGGTTAGCTATCTAATACGCTGTTGGTTTGACCGATTTGCGTAGATTCGGTGCTATAATCTCTAGCCTCATCCTATGCCTCGTTTATCCCTAGCCGTTCTTCTGCTGATCACTACTTTTTTCTCTGCCTGCCAAAGCAAGTACGATGAGCAAATGCCAGCTGATTTTTCATTTGTTTATCAAACTATACCTTTAGATGTTTATGACTCCGCTAAGGGCACCTATACTAAACACTATGTAAGAGGTGATTCGGTGCGGCATATCCCTTTATCTTTCGCTCAAAAGAAGGCCTTTTATCGAGCTTTTTGCGAAGCAGACTTCATGCATTTTCCAGAAGAATTCGATTGTTCCAGTGGCGGCTTCGCTTTTTTTTCGCATATTTTAACGATACGCTATAAGGGGATTGTTAAACGAGTAACCTACAATCCGGCCTGTAGACCAAGCCCCTTGGAGTGGATAAAAGTTAAACGTTTTGAAGAATTAACCTCACAGCTATGGGACTGGATTTCTAAACAGAAAGGTATCAAAGAAATGCCTGCTCCGGAAGGATTGGAAATTATGTAAGAGTCTTACACGAAACATCCCGGAGGGGGACAGATACCTCAAGCTACCGGGGAGGGTTTGACAGGTTCCTTTTCACGCCCGAACGCCTATAGTGTTCTCTTATGCATTCACTTAAATGACTTCTAGGATTCTTGAGTTTGCTATGCAGTGCTATTGTCTTTTTTATATACTAATTGCCGAAATACGTTTATAATGACCGAAAGCTTAAATGCATCACCACAACCTTGAAAACATTATTTTCAATAGAGTATCCATACCAATCATTATCTCCGTGATCAATTAATTGATATTCTAACTGAGTTACTTGAAGGCAGGTTCCTGTCAAGTCAACTTTTACCAGCCAACCTGGATTATCTAACGTGGAAATACTCACTCCAGAAGCAGGCTCCCATTCTTCGTCACAGTAGGAATGATACCATGACTGATGTTAACCCAGCTCATATCTAATCATTGTAAGTTTTAAAAGTGCAAATTATCAATATATCCTTAATAACCTTTCCTTCGCTAATAGGCTATTAGACGAATGGTTTGCCCGCGTCTATCCAGCCCTTTAACTTGCGGTGTATAACCCTACACCGTCATGATTGAACCACTACTTCTAGAACGCATCCTTGTGTCCTTAGCGAATACCCAGTCGTCTTCACTTTTAACGTTCAGACTACTTTTGGAAGATAAGTCTGAAGACACGAAGAGAACCTATTACGCCTTACACAAGGTAGAAACTTTAGAAAATGCTATTCTACTGCTTGGCTCTTTGAATCACGACTATGAGCAATTACAAAGAGCGTTACTTGAAGCCCAGAAAGATTATCAAGCCATTCTTGAAGAAATTAATACCCGCCCCCCACACATCCATTAACCTGCAATGCTATTCGTAAATATTTACTCTTTTTACCACTACATGCTTCTATAATCTTGTACGGTTAGTCTGTTCCACTGCTGTCATCACATCTTACATATTTTATTTTTCCAATCTAGGTATTTTTGAATGAGAAGATACAAAAGAAATGGAGCTAGAAAGACCAGTAAAAGTACATCAAAATCTTCCATAATGAAAAAATATAATTATGTAACAGCTAAAGACTTTGTTGACCTGTAAAGCACTGAGGAGTTCGAGTAAATAAGGTATTGACAAATGCTTTGATTGAGTAGCAGAACAGTGTTAACCCATTACTTTCAACAAGAAATTTTCCTTTAAACTCTAAATTTCAATCTTACCCTTTAGAATGAATAAATGGATGGATGGTTATTACGGGTGTTGAACCTAAAGCTTGTAGATACGATAATGAAAAAGCCTACTCGTCTTCACGGGTAGGCTTTAATATGAACCTGTCTTCAAAGCCGCCACTTCTCTGACTGTTTCAATGAAACAAAACTATAATGGAAGGAATACAAAAGTCTATTCATTTCGATCAATGGTTCAATTTCAACTCTAAATGGAATATTTTTATCTTTAAAAGGATCTTTCTGTACAGGCGAAACTACTAATACTTTTAGACGCTAGTAAGCTCCGTGACTTCAAATTTTTTAATCATTCGCTGAAGCCTTGGACGCGTATACCGCTGCAGCAGAATAGGATAAATATTTAAAACGAGGTTAAATAGAATTAACCACAACGCATCTTTGATTGAATACATAAGTATGACATAAGTAGTAATGATCAGGACGATTCCACCAATAACTAAATGCCCCACTTCGGCTACTCGGGAAGCTCGCTCATAGACCTGAAATGCCCGAAGATCTTTTTTGATAGGTGTCTGCTGTTGCCTCATCTTTTCCCATCCAATTTTGGTTAAAATAGTCCGGTATCCCTCTACACCTAACTTCTTATACCACTTGCCTTGCTTTTCAAAAGGCTGCGAATTAAAATAGGTTGAGTTGAGTTTGGGTTTAAGCTGCGATTCAAACAGAGTAAACCAAAACATAAGAGCGAAATTGACTCCCAAACTAAAAGCAGCCGAGGTAATATCCAGATAGAGAATCATGAGACTCACAGTCGCTACTGTTAGACCAACGATCAGTAGCATTTTCATCCATTTGACGAGCATAAGGTTAGGAATTGTAATGTATTTCCTTGAATTAGGGGTATGAATTCAACTCGCTAACAAGATAATCAACTTCAACAACTCAGGCAAACGCCTAGCTCGTCAGTTTCGTAATGAACGAAGTCTTGGGAGGAGCAACTTTTACTGTCATTCCAAAGAACCGTAAATCGACTAGATGCGAATGTTCCTTCCTTGATTGAGGTAAAAGAATCATCTAGTGTTTGCACAAACCCCTTAGGTTTTTCGCGTTTCTATTATTGAAACCTGCCCATCCTTCAATGACTACCCCGTACCCTTGGCAAGACTTTTGAGTAAGAGATTGAATAACCCAGTTACCCCTCTAAACGGATGAAACTTACTATTTATCATGCCCTACTCCTGCTGGCCTTACTATTCCCTGTAGTCACCGTCTGCTTAGGCATTCACATTGCCTCGTGGTTAAGCCTCTACGCTTTGGTCTGCGGCAGTATAGGCTTAATCGTTTACGGCCTCGTGCTCCTCTACATGAAAACCCGCTTTCCCGGTAAACGCTGGATGGCAATTTTATCATTACTGGCAGGGCTTGGCTGGCTGGTGGTTCAACTTTACATTGCTAGTGGCTGGAGTGATCGTTAATCTGGACTCGTTTCTGCCTTTGAAACTTTGAAAAATTTTTCCTATTGTCCATCGGATTAGCAAACTGCTCTTGTTCTAGAAGATAGGAAAAAACAACAACTAAAGGCCGTAAGCAAATACCTTTTCGTTTCATCAGTTAGACATACGGAAGAGTTGGAACAAACGAGTAGGCCTGTTTTTTAATAATATTCCTCTATAAATACCTATTTTTCAATATACTACACCTGAAATATGGGGGCTACTTTATGGACAGATTATACCTGATTATCCTATGCATATTGGCCTTACCTTTGAATAATCTCGTTTAATAAAGGCTCGTCAGACAGCTTTTATTTCTTTAAGCAGGTTGGGGCTCTTTATCGGCGGTTGGGAGCCTCCTCCGTCAGTTGGTTTGGACATTCGGGGGATTTGAACAAAACAACTGACGGAGTTCTGTAAGAAGATGACCGACAGAAATTTACATTCAATTGTTCGTTACCCTTCAACTTGAATTAAACGATTAAAGAGCTTTCTCAACGTAGGTTGAGAAAGCCTTACTTTATCTCACAACCTGAGTATTCCTCCCAATGGCACTATTGCCAGGAGCGGTTCGACATGCTTACTTTCTACTACTTACTTAACGGGTGCTGGGTAAGCTTCACGGACGCATTATTATAGTGAGAAATGCCTTTCCAGGTTCCACTGACCGGGTAACGCTGGCCCGTTGCTTCATTCACCACTACCGCACTGAACGAACAGGTAAGATGATACGCCTGAATCTGACGATCAACCACAATAGTCGATTTAGGTGGAATGCTGAGGTTTAATGTTTCTTTCTGGTAGGATCCGTACGGTTTCTGTTGCTCCTGAGTCCGCAAGGGGAACGCTTCAGTAAATAACCCATACGAATCGTTGGCGTACCACCGTTCCGGCACTCGCACGGAAAATTCACTCAGGTTCACCTCCTTCGGAAGAGCATTGGGATTAGTGACTTCAAATGCTGATGTCTTCACCAACTCATCGAAAGTATCGGTGAACGGTTGCGTAATTAGCTGGTCGCCTGGGTTTGAAACCGTTATTCCTTTTAGTTTCACGGCCACCGTATCAAACCCATTACTAGCCGCTTTAAAGTAGCGAACGTCTTGCAGTGCAAACGTTGCCGGAATTACTTCCTCGGGCTTAACGCTTGATGGTTTGGAACACGACAAGAATAGTACGGAGCACCATCCCCCTAGTACAATCAAGGATTGACGTAAACTTGGCTTCTTCATGGCTGAAAAAAGATTCATAGGATTAAAATCGTTTAGAGCATTCGGGCTCAAGTTACGGGTAAAGGCTAGGAAATTAAACCTTTACGCTCGAAAGACTTCAATCAGAACATACAAAAGGGCAGTACTCTGCATGAAATACTGCCCTTTCCGAATTAAAACTTTACTTTACTGAACCAGCCACTTATGCGTGACGCCGGCTACCCGTAGCAGATATACGCCCGGCTTAAGCACCTGCTTAGGATAGATTCGTAAGCTCTGGCTCTGCTCACCGACCGATTCCGTACTAAACAGTAAACGTTGTCCTTGCAAAGTCGTGAGTTGAATCTCAGACGCCACAAGGGCTTCTACTTCCACATACTCACCGTTAGAAGGGTTGGGATAGATCAAATCTGTTCCGCTCATTCGCACCGATACGGGACGATACGAGTTTTTCTTACCATCCTCATCCACTTGCGTGAGGCGGTAATAATTTAGACCTTTCAAGGGCAGGTGATCATAAGCTACGTATCTACTTCCACGGTTACCGGCCGCTTTCACCGTTGCAATCGCTTCAAACGTCTTACCCTCTCGGCTACGTTCGACCAGGAAGAGAGCCGCATCCTTTTCACTAGCAGTAGCCCAATCTAAGCGAACGGTTTCCGACTGCCGGGTGGCAGTAAACGAAAGGAGTCGAACGGGTGTGGGAGCTTCGAACCGACTGTACAGGATATTCACGTCATAGGACGCATAATTGGCGACAATAACATCTTTCCTACCATCTTTATCGAAATCTTCCAAAGCGATGGAACGAGGACTATTCCGCACTACATACTGCACCGGAACCGCGAAGGATCCATTGCCCTGAGCAAGCAACAATGAAATGGTATTGCTTCCATGGTGAGTGACCAACAGATCCTCTTTGCCATCAAAATTCGCATCCGTTGTAGTGATTGCATACGTATTTTCCAAGGTTGCAATCGCAATCCCCGTACTGAATCCGCCTTGGCTAGTTCCCAGCAAAACGGACAAGCTAGTACCCGTTTCATTCGAAGTTACTACATCTATAAAACCGTCCTGATTGACGTCGGTCAGCGTAAGCCCCCGAGGCATAGCGTCAATGGAGTAATTCACGGCTGGGGCAAACTGTCTATCCCCCATTCCCATCAGCACGGAAACGGACTTGCTGGCCCGATTTACAACCAATAAATCCAGCAGGCCATCTTTATTGACATCAAAGGCCTTCACCTGCGAAGGACTGCTTCCTACCGCAAAGTATTGCGTTTGTTGAAAGGTACCATCCGGATTTCCGACTAAAACGGCGACATTGTTACCGACAGCATTCGTAGTAACTAAATCCAGAATACCATCTTTATTCAGATCAATGGCGATGATGCTTGAAGGAGATTTATCAACAAAATATCGCACGTGGGTATCGAATGTTCCATTCCCCTTCCCCATGAAAACATTAACCCGGTCTGCGTAGGATATACCAAACGTCGTACCGATGTCAGTAGCAGCGAGATCCAAATGGCCATCCCGGTTGAAATCTCCGATGGTTACGGCTGAAAGGCGACCCGTAAATTTATAGGTTACGGGAGGGGAATAACTTCCATAGGCATTACTGTTCAAGACGGAGATCGTGTTGAGGTAGCTGTCGGCAGTTACAATATCCGGCGTTCCATCTTCATTTAAGTCGCCCGTTGCTACGCTTAGTGGGTTCTCTCCGGCTAGCGGATAATGAGCAATGGTACCAAAATTGCCCTTTCCATTGCCCAAATGAACGGATAGGTTTGACCTATACGAAGAAAGTATATCCAACGCTCCATCACCATTGAAGTCCCCGGCGGTTAAAGCTCTCGAATACGCAGGGGTTGACAAGAACGAGCTGAATTCAAACGTGCCATTGCCTCGATTTAACAACACACCCATTTGATTCCCAGTAGACGCACAAATATCTAAGGATCCATCGCCATTAAAATCAGCCACCTCAGTGGATTTTACACCACCGAAAAAAGGTAAGGAAACGGGCGTACTCATTCCCCCATTTCCGTCGCCTAAAAAGAGTAGAAAAGGTTCCTTTTGCAACAGATAATAATTCGATGAAACCAAAATATCGGCTTTTCCATCCTGATTAAAATCCTTCACGTCTATACTTCTCACATCATACGGAACGGTATAGGTTTTAGGACTTTGGAACGTTCCATTGCCATTGCCCAAGACAGTATATAGTTTATCAATACTGATCGCCAGGAGGTCCGGTTTGTGATCGCCATTTAAATCCCCTACGCTAATTTTTTGTATTTCTTGGCCCACATCAAATCGTATCGGCTCTGAAAATTTTCCGGAACCATCGCCCAGGAGCAAAGTCATGTGAGGGGTACTGTAATAATTACTGAAAATTATATCTGTTTTTCCATCATTATTAAAATCTCCCGTGGCCAGCGACTGGGCTGTCAGGTAGTCACTCGTGACTTCGAAAGGCGTTTGGAAAGTACCGTCGCCTTTTCCTAGTAGGATTGTCACCCGTCCATAGCTTAGCGATACAACTAAATCAGGCTTAGCGTCTTGGTTAAGATCGGTTACTACTATAGCATTAGGTTCTCCCGTCACTGGATAGAATACTGGAGACGCAAACTGACCAAACCCTGTATTCAGTAAAATCGCAATTCTAAGGTTGTCTGTATCGGTACTTTCATTCGAATAATTACCCGTGACCACATCTGGTTTTCCGTCTCCATTGAAGTCACCCGTCCCTAGTGTTACAGGATTCGCTTGAAGAGGAATCGAAGTGTAAGTGGAAAGATCTTTAGTAGGCTGAAAATACTGAGCGGATGCGTTTATTGAGGAAAGAATAAAATAGAGGAAATAGCACTTTATGACAAGTGAAAACCGGGTAGAAAATTGAAGCATATACTAGTTTAAAATGGACAATGGTGTGATAAAGGCGTAAAGCTAGTATAAAGAATATGCAATCCATTCAGAATTTCAATACGGTACTGTTTCAATGACTAACGTAATAAGTATACGCACTACTCATTCAGTGCCATTATTTTGTTTAATTAAGAGATTTAGAAAAGGATCAATACTACACCTTTTTTGATGCGTTTTTTAGCTTAATCCAAAGACAACAAGTTGACTATCAGCTAGCGTATATTCATTTGGGTTTATGATAACCTACGGGCCGTACAAAGCATTGAAAAGAATACACAGACCTATAAAAGAAAGGCTAAAAACGATTGATCCCCATGAATTTTAAGTTTTCGTATATCCAGTGGCGTAAGGATTCTCTTTTTTCCTAAAAATTAGGGGGTATTCTCTAGTTACATTAAGCCTGATTACGCTACTACTCAAGTCCCTACCTTTGTTGGGCACTCGTTCATGCAAGGCGGAGACGAGGTCTCTGCCGCTTTTGCAGGTGAGATTTCAGATCAATTGATGTGGAATTTCCTCCGTCAGTTTGGATTGACTAAGGGGATTATCAGCCGGACTGACGGAGCCTGCTAAAGCGTTACTCCGTTGTCATTTGTTTCTTGTCTCTATACTTATCCACCCCACTAAATGTATCTTTTATCAAGCTTGTTCAATGGGGCAAGCTTGATACCTACAGAACGATAAACCTTCTCCTAGGATTTTTATTAAGCTTTATTACTTTTTAGCGGAATTTCAATTTCATCAGGCAAAGACTGAAAAGAAGCAACCTGTTAAGTACCTAAAAACCAGAACCTCTTTACTCAGAAAGCTATCTGGCCATTAGTATACCGCTTCGTTAGTAGCATTTTTTTCTCTACCAGATCTCCTGCTTATATGGATGGCAATCATTTTCTAGATCTCCTCGCTTTTGTCAATCAAGCAGTACTCGGTCGTATAGAGCAAGTACTTAACCGTTCGATTGCATGGTTTGCCAAAAACTGGTTCGATTTTTTTTGAGAATATACGTAATCCAAACCTGCTGCTATACTACGTGAGTGGGTTGCTATTCAAGATACGCTTTTCTAAAGCACACATTTCACCTATAACCAAACGTACGTATGCTTGCTATGAACTACCGGGGACCCTTCAGGGTACGTGTAGACCACAAACCCTATCCCGAAATTCAACATCCCCAAGATGCCATCGTACGCGTGACTCGTTCGTGTATCTGTGGTTCCGATTTACACCTCTACCACGGTCTGGTACCAGATACTCGGGTAGGTATGACCTTCGGCCATGAATTCATTGGCGTCGTCGAAGAAATCGGATCTTCCGTACAAAACCTGAAAGTCGGCGATCATGTACTGGTTCCGTTCAACATTGCCTGCGGCACCTGCTCGTTCTGTAAGCAGGGACTCTACGGTAACTGTCATGAATCCAATCCGGAAGCAACCGCTGTGGGAGGGATTTATGGATACTCCCATACGGCGGGCGGCTACGACGGCGGTCAGGCTGAGTACGTCCGGGTACCTTTCGCCGATGTAGGCCCTATGGTTATTCCGGCGGATATACATCCGGATGATGCCGTATTGCTGACTGATGTGGTACCCACAGGCTACCAGGCAGCGGAAATGGGCGGTATCAAGCCCGGTGACACCGTCGTTGTTTTTGGGGCGGGCCCCGTGGGGATCATGGCGGCTAAATGTGCCTGGCTGTTTGGGGCGGGCCGCGTCATTGTCATTGATCACTTGGAGTACCGACTCGATTTCGTGCGTACCTACGCCCAGTGTGAAGCCTACAATTTCCGTTCGATGCAGGACCCGGTTTTATTCTTGAAGAAGGCAACGGATTTCTACGGAGCGGACGTATGTATTGATGCCGTTGGCGGCGATGCGGCGGGTAGTGCCTTACAAACGATTACGGGGCGTAAACTGATGCTGCAGGCGGGATCGGCCACGGCTCTGCACTGGGCCATCAACTCCGTGAAAAAAGGAGGCATTGTTTCGGTCGTCGGCGTATACGGCCCTACGGATAACCTCATTCCCATTGGAAATGTCGTCAACAAAGGCATTACGATTCGGGCCAATCAAGCCTCGGTCAAACGCCTGCTGCCCAGGCTTATTGAGCACGTACAGGCGGGGCGAATTGATCCGAAAGGTATCGTCACGCACCGCGTTCCGCTGGAGGAAGTTTCCGATGCCTATCACATTTTTTCAGCCAAGCTGGATAACTGTATCAAGACAATTCTTATTCCACCTTCTGCACGGGTATAAACAAAAATTGTATGGAAGATTTAGCCAGTAATTACGCACATATCAAGGGCTGGGGGATTGATGCGGACCCTAAAAATGAACCCACCTACCCCATGAAAAACTACACGGGGGATGATCATCGGCGGCTCAACTACGAAAAACCGCCCCAGCAACCCGTCAACGTGGAAGTGCTTCATTCCAACGAACGACCCGGTATAACGGCCGTTTTCGGAACTTCAAGTCCCCCTTCCGGAATGAGCGGAGCCATCCGTCGATATGCCTTTAAATTCAGTGAATCGGAGTACGGTCACTGGTTACCGCTTTTGTTTGCGGACCGCGTCAACGTAGTCGAAGGAATCATTGATGATTTGAAGCGAGGCTACGTTCCGAATATTCTGGCCGAGAAAGGCTGGAACGCAGAGTGGAAATACAATCGCAAAGGACTCATTACCAAGCTGGCCGTTGGTGCTCTGGTTACCGCCACCGCCGTAGCGTTGCTTTGCCGGAGCAATTCGAATGAGGACGAAGACTAATACGGCTAAATATAAAGCAAAAGAGGCTGAACAACAGGATCCGTTGTTCAGCCTCTTTTGCTTTATAAACTGCTCAGAGTACGAACGGCCATCCATCCCATCACAACCATGATGAGCACTCCCACCAGCGTAAGCCAAAAGGGATGACGATAGGTTTTACCAAAAGGAAGTCGGTGTACCGCAATTAACAGGATCAGTAAAGCTACGGGCAGGATCATGCCGTTCAGGGCTCCGGCAGCCACCAGAATCGTTACGGGGTTTCCTACCAGCATAAAAATAAGAGCTGACAGGGCGATGAATCCTACCGTGACGGCTTTGGTTTGATTGTTCAGCCGTGCATGCATCGTACGAACAAAGGTCACTGACGTATACGCCGAACCCACGACCGAGGTAATGGCGGCACTCCACATCACGAGTCCAAACAGCTTGTACCCCAGCAAGCCAGCTGCCTGCTGAAACATGGAAGCGGGCGGATTGGCCGCATCAATCGGTAAGCCCTGCATCACGACGCCCAAAGCCGCCAAAAAGAGTAAAATCCGCATCACCGAAGCTACAGCAATGCCTGTAACCGCCCCCCGATTGGTTTGTGGAATGGCCTCCGGACCACTCATACCCGCCTCAAGCAGGCGGTGAGCACCGGCAAAGGTGATGTACCCTCCCACGGTTCCACCCACTAGCGTAATGATGGCCGTGGTATCGATGGTGTCAGGCAGAAAGGTTTTTTCTACGGCTAAGCCCAAAGGCGGATGGGCTGTCCAGACCACGTACAGCGTTAAAGCGATCATCAACAGACCCAGTATTTTTGAAAACTGATCCATGGCTCGCAGGGCGTCTTTCACCAGAAATAGAACAATGGCCAGTCCGGCACTCAGCCCCGCTCCTACGGCGACGGGTATCCCCAGCAAAACTTGCAGTCCCAGGCCTGCTCCGGCAATATTTCCGATGTTAAAAACCAGTCCGCCCAGGGCAATCAGGATCGATAAAAAGTGCCCGACACCCGGCAAGAGAGCATTGGCTAAATCGGGTGCTCGCTGACCGGAAGCAATGACGATTCGCCAGATGTTGAGCTGTACACCAATGTCCAGCAAAATGGACAGCAAAATCACAAAGCCAAAACTGGCTTTTAATTGTACCGTAAAAAGCGTGGTTTGGGTGAGGAAACCCGGTCCAATGGCCGAAGTAGCCATCAGAAAGGCAGCTCCGAGTAGCGTGGATAAGGTAGAGGTAGGCTTAGCTGCCATATATGAAAGAAAAAGGGAGTAATTTACTTACTAAACGGGTGACTGAGGCTGAATGCCTTGTTCCTGAAAATGAGTGTACAGAGCCTGAGCAAAGGAAACAGCCTGTGCCCCATCGCCATGAATGCATACCGTCTCGGCCCAGTTTTCCTTTTCTTGGATGAATTGCATCACCTGCCCAACGGCCTGAGCCGGGTCGTGAATCAAGGCATTTGGGTTGGTGCGGGGCGTAAGCGTCCCATCTGACTGGTACGTTCGATCGGCAAAAATTTCACTACAGGTTCGTACGCCTAGTCGCTTCGCCTCTTCCACGAGAGCACTTCCAGCCAGTCCGTATAAAAATAATTGTGAATCAAAATCTTTCACCGCCCGGGCAATGGCTTCGGCCAGAGCGGGATCTTTGGCAGCCTGATTGTACAGAGCCCCGTGGGGTTTGACGTGGTGCAGCCGGGCTCCGGCCGCTTTCACGAATCCGTACAAAGCTCCGATCTGATAGAGTACCAGATCATAAGCTTCGGCTGGACTAATACCCATGGTTCTTCGGCCAAAACCAGACAAATCCGCAAAGCCCGGATGAGCCCCGATGGCTACGCCCTGCCGTACACAGGTCTGCACGGTCTGATGCATGATTCGTGGATCACCCGCGTGCATACCGCAGGCAATATTCGCAGAAGTAATAAACGGCATTAGGGCTTCATCGTTGCCCAGGGTATAGGCTCCAAAACTCTCGCCCAGATCACAATTAATATCAATGAACATTAGTAGTAGGGTGTAAGCGTTGAACTAACGTTTCTTCCAGGTTCCGGGTAAATTCCTGGTATTGTACATATTTATCTTCAGCCTGCTCCGGACTTAATAACGAGAATTGAACCTGATTTCCACGCACCAGCTGGGCCATTACGCTCAAATCCGGCTCGATGACCTGAGCAATCCGGGGATAGCCCCCAGTCGTGGGAGCATCGTTCATGAGGACCACTAAATTTCCATCGGGTAAGACCTGTATCGTTCCCGCCGTTACGGCCGTAGAGAGCAATTCAGTCGTTCGTAGTTTTTGCATCCGGGCTTCCAGTCGATACCCCATCCGATTGCTCTGGGGCAATACTTCATGCGACTGTCTGCTAAACGCTCGCTGACTTTCCGGCGTAAAGAATCCCCATTCAGGCCCGCGAATCACGCGTACCGTAGGATGTGTCTGGTACGCAGGCAGAGCCGCTGGTGCCAGCGACCAGTTTAACGAGGGATGCAGCGGTGGCAGGTTTTGCCCGTAAGTCAGCACATCGCCGGTTCTTAACGCCCTGCCCTCGTAACCACCCCAGCCAGCGGGCAAATAGGTACTGTAACTTCCCAGCACCTCGGGTACCTGCCAACCACCCCGTATGGCAACATAACTTCGACAGCCCTGACCCGTATAAGCGAGTTGCAGGCGGCTACCCGCCGCTATCCGCAACGGCCGCCAACAATCAGCCTCGGTACCATCGATCCGTACGGCGACACCGTGCCCGGTAATGGCAATCCAACTCTCTGCTTCGAAGTATAACTCCAGTCCGCCGAAGGTCACTTCCAGCGTGGCCCATTCAGCGGAGTTTCCCACCAACGAATTGCTGATGCGATGGGCAAAGCCGTCCATGGCCCCTCCAACGACTACCCCCTGGGATCGATACCCAGCTCGGCCCAAGTCCTGTACCGTGGTCAGTACGCCAGCTTTTACAACACGTGCGATCATGGGCTTACGAAATCGGGACGAAAGTAACGGTATCCCCCGCCTGCAAACGGGCCGGGGGATTCTCCCGTACATCAAAAAGGGTAAGTGAGGTACGACCAATGATTTGCCAGCCTCCCGTAATCGGGACGGGATAGATACCCGTCTGGGCACCGGCAATCCCCACCGACCCGGCGGGTACACCCTGGCGGGGCGTATGCTTTCGGGGAGTTGCCAGTTTTTCGTTCAGGCCACCCAGATAAGCAAAGCCTGGTACAAAGCCCAGCAGATAAACCTGGTACACGGCCCGACTATGCCAGTCAATCACTTCGGCTTCGCTCAGACCACAGTGTTGAGCAACGTAAGGCAAATCCGGCCCGTTCACACCACCATACTGCACGGGAATTTCGATGTGCCGACTTGCCGAAGTAACCACCTGATCCTGTTCCTTTTCGATGTGTTGCCAAAGGTAAGCCTCCACCCAACGCTGGCTGTTTGAGGTGGCGTACTGGTTCCGTACCCGCAAGGGATCGTAGAAAACAGTGAGGGATGCGTACGCAGGCACCAGTTCCAGCATTCCTTCGAAGGGTTGGTTAGTCAGTTGCTTTTGAAGCTTTCGTATCGAGGCGGCAATGGCTGGATCGATTCGCTGCACCCAGGCAATGACCAGGGCCCGTTCCGATAGTACGTAGCAGTGTACAGGAGGTATCATGACGGCAAACTACAAAAAAAGGTGCAACGCTGCAGCGTTACACCTTTTCCAATGGATTCATGGCTCAGGCCACTTCACTTATTTTTCGCTCGGCGGCATTGCGTTTTTTCTCTTCGTCTACCTTAATCGGACTACCAAAGATGTAAAACAGTTTCTTTCGCAGCCCTTTGGCCCCCTTGACGTCTCTAACAATGTCGGCCACTTCGTGAAAGTTAATCATCAGGGGATTGGCTTTATTACTAATATTCGTGGTGATGCCGTAGATGGGTGGTTCTTCCTCTAGCTGATACGTTCCGAAAATCCGGTCCCAGAATATAAAGGTAGCTCCGTAGTTCTTATCGATGTACTTGGGTTGCGAACCGTGGTGGACCCGGTGGTTGGAGGGCGTTGCAAAAATGTACTCAACCCAGCGGGGCATGCGGCGAATGTACTCGGTATGTACCCAGAACTGGAACAGTACCGCTACCTGATTGGTAGTAAAAAAGATGATCGGGTGAAAACCAATCAGGGCAACGGGTAAGAAGAAAATGGTCTTCAGGTTCTGAATCCAGCTCAGACGAAAGGATACGCTCAGGTTGTACCGCTCGCCCGAATGGTGTACCACGTGCGTAGCCCACCAGAAACGCTGCTCGTGCGAAATGCGGTGAGCCCAGTAACTACAGAGGTCAAAAATAACGTAACAGGGAATGAACGTCCACCAGTTGAGCGACATTCGCCAGGGTAACTGATTGTACAGCCATACCACTGCAAAGAGCAGGGCAAATTTCAGGGAAGCTCCCACCGCCAGTGAACCGAGTCCCACCAGTACGGAACCAATGGTTTCCTGTTTTTCATAATAGGGCTTTTCCTGAAAATACGTAATGAGAATTTCGATAGCGGTGAAAAGGATCATCGCCGGCACCGCCCACAAAATCAGGTTTGGGGCGTCTTTTTCAATCAGCGAAAGATTGTCTAACGGGATTTTGGGTGCACCAAATAATGATTCAGTCATGCGATCAAGGTGTTAATGCTGAAGCTCAAATGGTTTGAGCCAGTTGATACGACATACCCAGAACCTTTTTCGGCTTCATTTCTTCCAGAAACCGAAGCAGTACTGGGTTTAAACAAGTGTGTAAGCCTGAATTATTTCAAAATAACGAACGTCGTTCGCTGACAGGCAAGCGATTACGATATTTTTCAAATTCAGTTCTTTCGTATTTACTCATATTCTCTGAATTTGTTTTGTCAAATTCATATTTATAAACAGTGAACGAAAGCTTATACACGCCTACGCTTTTTCAGCGACGACCCGGTATGGCTACGTACCTTTGTAACTTTCCAGTTTTTAAATGAACCACTCGTGACCGAATCTCCACTCCGAACCGTACGGGTTACCCGGTACGTTACGCCCCTGCGGGAAGGGGGTTCTTTGCCCGCTATCGTCGAAGCCGATGATGGTTTTTTGTATGTACTGAAATTTCGCGGGGCTGGCCAGGGCGTTAAGGCTCTGATTGCAGAACTGATTGCCGGAGAAATTGCCCGTACGCTGGGCTTACGGGTACCCGAGATTGTGTTTTGTGAACTCGATCCCATACTGAGCCGTACTGAACCCGACGAAGAAATACAGGACCTGCTTAAGTTTAGTGCGGGCCTCAATCTGGCCTTGCATTACCTCTCGGGAGCCATCACGTTCGACGCTGTAGTGAATACGGTTGATGCCCGTATGGCTTCCGAGATTGTTTGGCTCGATAGCCTGGTCATGAACGTAGATCGTACGGCTCGCAATACCAACATGCTCATCTGGCACCAGGAACTTTGGCTGATCGATCACGGAGCTTCGCTGTACTTCCATCATTCTTGGCAAAACTGGGAACAGCAACATCAACGGCCTTTCCCCTTCATTAAAGACCACGTCCTGTTGCCCTCGGCTTCGGAACTCGAAGCCGTTAACGCGGATTTCCGTACCCGACTTAGCTCTGAACGCATCCGGGCCATTGTTTCACTCATTCCCGACGACTGGCTTACGGGTGAATCTCCTTTTACATCACCCCTTGAGCAACGACAGGCCTACATCCAGTTTTTAGAAGCCCGGCTCGCTTCGTCAGAATTCTTTGTTAAAGAAGCACAACATGCAAGAAATGCACTTATTTGAATACGCTGTCATCCGCGTTATGCCCCGGGTGGAACGGGAAGAATTTCTGAACGTAGGCGTCATTCTATATTGCCCTGCCCAGGGATTCCTGCAAACCAAATTCAGTTTGATTGAAGAGCGATTACGGGCTTTTGCGGGAAGTGTCGACCAGGAAGAATTAAACGAACGGCTTCTTGCCTTCCAGAAAGTATGCAATGGTCGGAAAGAAGGCGGCGTCATCGGGCAATTACCCGTAGTATCGCGTTTTCGTTGGCTGACGGCCAATCGTAGTACGGTGGTCCAAACCTCCCCGGTACATACGGGCCTATGCCACGACGCTCAGGAAACACTGCATCGCCTGCACGAACAGCTTGTGTTATGAGAGAAGCTGGGTACTTATCCATTAACGTACCCAGCTTTTTTTAGCATTAAACAGAAATAAACTGATGCTTTAAGCTTCTAAGGATTAAACGATTCTTACCTATTCACTAAAGTTCTACTCTAAGAATTCAACGTCTTTTTTTACAATCAGGTGGATTCATTTCAGATAAATGCTTGTTATTCAGATAAATGCTATACCTTTAGAACGCCTTTCTCCTTATATCAGCTCTATTGAAGGTTTTATACGCTACCGCCTATTTCAGGAATGGTTGTCGTGCATGATTCTCTTCCAGTTCTTTAGTAGCATCAATTGGTATTCACCCGTGACCCTTACAGCCTGGAAGTTCTGGTCACTCACTCCTATTTCCAATGGCTACAAAACCGCTTTTTTTAATCGTCGATGATGACGCTGACGATCGCGATTTATTGAATTTGGCGTATCAGGAAGGATCTTATCAATGTGATCTGGTTTTTGCTGAAGACGGGCGTGAAGCACTTAAATTACTTGAACAATCACCCGTACGGCCTTCCGTCATGTTAGTTGATATTAATATGCCGGGTATGAATGGATTGGAACTGCTTCAGAAGCTTAAATCCTCGGCTCGCTGGAAAGGTATGCCCGTGGTAATGCTGACGACGTCCAACAATCCCCGGCTTATTCACGATGCCTATTCGATGGGTGCTAACTCGTATTTGGTAAAGCCCGACAACTACCATACGCTGTCTTCCCTCTGGGATGCCCTGTATGGCTTTTGGACGAATACGGCCAAATTGCCTACCTACGCGGTATCGCAAGGTGTGTCGTAAGTGATTTTATACTATCTTGCTCCCATCATTCGTTTTTTTACCTCAATGCAAGTAGGCATTCAATGAGTGGATGGGAGTAGTAATTTGTTAAGCCGACAATAAATAATAAATCAGGATATGAAGCCTAAGCCGCTTTTTCTGGTTGTAGAAGATAACCCAGATCATCGTTTTTTACTGGAATGGAGTTACCAGAAAAGTAACCAGACCTGTAATATTCTTTTTGCGGAAGATGGCCTGCAGGCCCTTGAAATCCTGGAAAGCTCGCCGGTGAAACCTGCTTTGCTCCTACTGGATTACGAGTTGCCCCGTATGAATGGCCTGGAATTGGTGATGGCTTTGAAATCATCTCCGAAATGGAAGCACTTGCCCATCGTTATGATGTCTTCCAGCGATGATCCGCAAATTGTGAATAAAGCCTACTTCAATGGAGCCAGTTCATTCTTGGAAAAACCGCAGAGTTATCAGGATTTTAAGAACGTCTGGACCCTGGTTTTTGATTTTTGGTCACTCACGGCCCGGTTACCTTAACGGTATGAACTCATATAAAAAAAGCTCGGATCAAGGTCCGAGCTTTTTTTATAACGTATGTTTTGAAATGGTACAGTTTTTTAACGCATAATGGACAAATTTTGAGACACCGCCATGTTACTCTTCATCGTCCTTTCACTCGTAATCCTAGTTTTATTTTCAATGGTCAACACCCTACGGATTCTTGACCAAGACGCTCCACGTCCATCAAAAAAGTTTAAAGAGCCGATTCCGTCGAAGTGGCATTAAGCTTGTTCCTGCTACGCATGGCCTTTATTCCGGGATCTCTTCGTTTACTCAAATCTACAGGTTAGCTGGCACATCAATTTTAAGGGTTTGGACAAAAACGCTTCCGACCGTCCTCTCGGAATTCATCCATCCAAACATCTTGAACGTATGTCTGCGATTTTAGAAACTGAAACGCTACCGGGTATTTCATCCCCCGGGGTGGCTACATCCAGCGTTTCGCCAACGAGCCTGATTACCTTAAAAATTAACGGTGTAGAAAAAAGGCTCCCGCTTGCCCCCTGGACTACCTTACTCGACGCTCTGCGGGAGCACATGGACCTGACGGGTACCAAAAAAGGCTGCGACCACGGTCAGTGCGGAGCCTGCACCGTACTGGTGAACGGTAAACGTATAAATTCTTGCCTGACGCTAGCCGTGATGCAGGAAGGAAATGAAATTACGACTATTGAAGGGCTGGCCAAAGGCGAAGAACTTCACCCATTGCAGGAAGCCTTTGTGGAACACGACGCATTCCAGTGCGGCTACTGTACGCCCGGACAGATTTGTTCGGCCATTGGCTTGATGAACGAAGGCAAAGCTCAGTCCAGAGCAGAGATCCGGGAACTGATGAGTGGTAACCTTTGTCGTTGCGGAGCTTATTCCAACATTGTAGACGCCATTGATCAGGTAATGCATGAAAGGGGGGAACACGCATGAATCCCTTCTCGTATACACGTGCCTACGGACTCGATACAGCCGTAGAAGAAAAGGTTGACGGAGCTGATTTTGTGGCAGGAGGTACCAACCTCATCGACTTGATGAAGGAAAATGTAACCCATCCCCAGCACCTGATCGATATTAATCACTTGCCTTTACAGGAAATTGAAGAAACAGAGTCGGGCGGCATCCGCATGGGTGCCCTAATGCGTAATGCCGACACGGCGTACCATCCCCTCGTGGAGCAACGTTACCCGCTGCTGGCTCAAGCCATTCTGGCCGGAGCTTCCCCGCAATTACGGAACATGGCTACCGACGGCGGCAACCTGATGCAGCGAACCCGTTGCTATTATTTCTACGACACCGCCACTCCCTGTAATAAACGCGAGCCAGGTTCGGGCTGCTCGGCCATCAATGGATTTAACCGAATCCACGCTATCCTGGGGCATAGTGAATCATGTATTGCTACCCATCCTTCGGACATGTGCGTGGCTCTAGCCGCTCTTGACGCGACGGTACACGTGAAAAGCAAACGCGGCGAACGGAGTATTCCTTTTCTGGAATTTCACCGATTGCCCGGCGATACGCCGCACCTGGACAATACCCTGCAAGCCGACGAACTGATTACGGCTATTGAATTGCCGGCGAAAGGCTTTGCTGACCACTATACCTACGTCAAAATTCGCGATCGGCAGTCGTATGCCTTTGCTTTGGTTTCCGTAGCCGCAGCTCTGGAACTCGACGGTACCACCATCACGGATGTACGGCTGGCCCTGGGCGGCGTCGCTCACAAACCTTGGCGGGATACGCAGGCCGAAACCCTGCTGAAAGGCAAACAGGCAACCCGGGAGAATTTTCAACAGGTAGCCGAAAGTATTTTGGCAAATGCCCAAGGCTTTGGTCACAACACCTTTAAAATTGAACTGGCGAAGCGAGCCATCGTACGGGCCTTGCTGGAAGCTACGCAAAACGAGCATAAGTCATGAATACGCAATATATCGGAAAGCCCACCTCTCGCGTGGATGGCCGGGCGAAAGTAACCGGACAGGCCAAGTACGCTGGCGAATTTCAAGTACCCGGATTAGCCTACGGGGTCGTTGTATCCAGTACCATTGCTAAAGGAAAGATCACCACAATCGACACGTCAAAAGCCCTGGCTCTTGAAGGCGTCATTCAGGTGTTCACACACGAAAATGTATCGGGACTGGCCTGGTTTGACAAAAGCTACAAAGACCAGGATTCCCCACCGGGTTCGCCCTTCCGGCCGCTGCACAATTCAGAAATTAAATTTAGTCAGCAACCGATCGCCCTGGTCGTTGCTGAAAGTTTCGAGCTGGCCCGGTACGCGGCTTCGCTAGTGCACGTGGAATACGAACATTCCGAAAAACCCATCGAAGCCGAATTGCGGGCTCACCTCGACAAAGCATTTGATCCGGGCAAAGGAAAGCAGGGTTATAAGAAACCGAAAAATCGGGGAAACTTCGCGAAAGAATTCGCCAAGGCCCCCATTCATTTTAACTCGGAGTATTACCACGGAGCGGAACACCACAATCCGATGGAAATGCACGCGTCGACAGTCATCTACGACGAGGACGATCACCTAACCATCTACGACAAAACGCAGGGTGTTTTCAACAGCCAGAGCTACGTAGCGGGTATTTTTGGCTTGTCGAAAAAACGGGTTCGTATTCTCTCGCCTTTTGTGGGCGGTGCGTTTGGTTCGGGTTTACGGCCCCAGTATCAGCTTTTCATGGCGGTACTGGCAGCCTTGGAACTCAAACGTTCGGTTCGCGTGACGCTGACCCGTCAGCAAATGTTCTCCTTCGGTCACCGTCCGGCTACCTTGCAAAAAATGTCTCTGGCCGCGACCGAGGATGGCACTTTACAAGCCATGCGTCACGAGGCCATCTCGGAAACGTCACGTTTTGAAAATTACACCGAAACGATTGTGGACTGGTCGGGAGCCATGTACAAATGTGACAACGTGGCCTATGATTACCAGCTGGTTAAACTGGATGCGTATACACCATTGGACATGCGGGCTCCGGGAGCAGCGACGGGCGTGTACGCGATTGAATGTGCGATGGACGAGCTGGCTCACAAGCTCAACATGGACCCCGTAGCCCTACGACTGAAAAACTATACGGAAGAAGACGCCAACAAGGGCAAGCCCTATTCAAGTAAGGAACTCAAAGCCTGTTTCCAGCAGGGAGCCGACCGCTTTGGCTGGTCCCAACGGAACCCCGAGCCGCGTTCGATGCGGGATGGTAGTACGCTGATTGGATGGGGTATGGCAACGGGCATGTGGGATTCCATGTTTGTACCTTGTCGGGCAAAGGCCTTTCTGTCCGCGGATGGGAAGTTAACCGTCAGCAGCGGTACGTCCGATATTGGCACGGGTACTTACACCATCATGACGCAGATTGCCGCTGAAACGGTAGGCCTCCCCATCGAACAGGTGACCTTTAAGCTGGGCGATTCTTCTCTCCCACTGGCGTACCTGGAAGGAGGTTCCGCAACGGCAGCATCGGTTGGAAATGCGGTACGCATTGCCTGCGAAAACATTCGGGAGAAACTGATCCGACTGCTAAGCAAAACCAGCTACGCTCCCCTAGCTGATGTACCGGCGGAAGAACTCGTATTTGGTAGCGGGAAAATTCAGCTCAAATCCGATCCTCAGATCAGTATTTCTATGAGCGATCTGATGAAACTGGCGGGCGAAAATTATTTGGAAGACACGGCTACGGCCATTCCGAATATGATTAAGCAAATGCCCTATGCCCGTAACGTACACTCTGCCGTATTTGTGGAAGTACGCGTAGATGAAGATTTCGGCACCGTTCGCGTGAGTCGCATGGTGAGTGCGATTGCGGGGGGTCGGATCCTGAATCCGAAAACAGCCCGTAGCCAGATTCTCGGTGGAATGGTCTGGGGCCTGAGTAAGGCTCTGGAGGAAACGAGTGAAGTGGATGCTAACTTCGGTCGCTTCATGAACCACAATTACGCGGAATACCACATTCCGGTCAACGCCGACATTCCAGAAGAATTTGAAGTTATTTTCGTGGAAGAGCACGATGATATTGTCAATCCAATGGGTACGAAAGGCTTGGGTGAAATTGGTGTCGTAGGAGTAGCTCCGGCGATTGCCAATGCGGTCTTCCACGCTACGGGCAAACGTGTGCATGTGCTACCCATTACACTGGATAAGCTGATTGTCGAACACGAAGATTCGGCAGTACCTTTGTAATCCGGTTTAGGATCAGATTTTGAGTAACAAAAAGTCCCGCAGGTAAAGGCGGGACTTTTTGTTAAAACTGGCTAAGCGTGTACAAAGTATATCTCACCCAAGAATTCAGTTCTGTACGTTCGAACGACCTGTGCATTTTTATTTTCCGCCTGAATGCGGGATTTTTGTCGCATGATTACACTTCGTCAAACGGATTTTTCTGCAGCTGATCTAGATCAAATCCGGTCTATCTTTCAGGAGTACGCCGACGCACTCGGCATTAATTTATCCTTCCAGAATTTTGAACAGGAATTACAATCGCTGGCTCAGGTATACGCTCTACCCCAGGGCTGCGTATTACTGGCCGAAGACGAAAGTCAACGGGTAGTCGGTTGCGTAGCCGTAAAACCTTTGAAAGAAGCGGGCGTTTGTGAGATGAAACGCCTGTACGTATCGCCCTTGCAGCGGGGCACGGGTTTAGGTCGGCAACTGGCTGAAGCCATTATTGCTTTTGCTCGTGAAGCTGGGTATACCGCCATGAAACTCGACAGTTTACAAAGTCTAACCGCCGCCCTGCGACTGTACGAACAACTCGGCTTTGTGACGACGGCCCCGTACGTTTACAACCCTTTACCGGAAGCCGTGTATCTGGAAAAGTCCTTGCGTTAAATCGCTTTTGTGGCTTCGTATAACTTCATAAATCGCTCGAAAATACGCTGGTACTGAGCGGTATGATTCAGGTCTGGATTAAAGGTCTTCCGAATCTTCAGGCTATTCATCCGCTCCTGGTAATCGTCAATAACCTGCTCGGCTTTCATCCCCATCAATGCGGCACCCCAGGCACCGGCTTCTACGGTTTCGGGCAGACATACGGGTTTACCGCATACATCTGCTAGCATTTGTACCCAGAATGAACTGTTGGCAAAGCCGCCAGACGCGTAGATTTCGGTAATCTGTTCGCGGTCTTCCAGGATTTTTACGATGGAATACGTGTGTAAACAAATACCTTCGAGCACTGCTCGAACCAGATGCGAAGCGGTATGCTGTAGGGTTAATCCGTGAAAGCCGCCCTTGGCGTGTACATTCCAGATGGGGGCCCGTTCACCGAGTAAGTAGGGCAAAAAAAGTAAATCATTGGCTCCAGTTGGGCTTTCAGCGGCCAGCGTGCTGAGTTCTTCTTCCGATTTATCGGGAAAAAGGGTTTCGCCCAACCACTGAAAAATGACACCTCCTGAATTGGTACCTCCCCCAATGATATAGGTTTCCGTATCGAGTAAGTAACAAAAGGTTCGCATGTGCTCGTCCAGCAGGGGTTGCCGGGCACTGACCCGTACGGCCCCACTCGTACCGATGGTTACAGCCACCCGACCCGGTACCACCGCTCCGGTACCCAGGTTTGCTACACAGCCATCGGAGGCTCCTATGATCAGTTTAGTCTGATCCGTTACTACCGAATCGCTGGTGATCTGTAACTGTTGTTTCAGGGAATCCGAAAGAGAAAAGCTATGATAGGGAGAGACGGTTGTAGAGAGTTTTTCTGCCGGAATACCCGCCGTTTTCAGTGCCTGTTCATTCCACTTTAATTCCCGCAGATCAAACATGGCCGTTGCCGAAGCAATCGAATAATCCACCACCCATTCACCCGTCAATCGGTACCAAATTAATTCTTTAATTCCGACGAATTTATAAGTCTTGTGTACCAGCTCAGGTTCGTACTTCTGCAACCACATCAGTTTACAGAGCGGCACCATGGGATGCAGGGGTGTACCGCAAGCCTGAAACAATTCTTTTCCCAGGGGCGTACCGATCAACGATTCAGCCTCTTCCGTAGCCCGATTATCCGCCCAGATGATCAGGTTGCTAAGCGGCTGGCCTGCTTTATCAACGGCCAGCACACTATGCATGGCCGAGCAAAACGTGATGGTACGTACGGGAGCATCTAAGGCATTGAGAACGGTCTGCAGACACGTATGCACCGCCTGATAAATTACTTCGGCATCCAGTTCGCTGTAATCCGGTTGCGGGTGAATCATTTCGTAACCCACACTATGATGGCCCTTCACTTCACCCTCTTCGGTGAAGGCCACTACTTTTGTATTGGTGGTTCCGATATCTACTCCAATCCAGTATTCCAACTTTTTTATCTTTTAAGCGGTTTTAACGTCTTATCAGTCATCATCAGGACCTTCGTCTGTATTTGCAACCAGTGAATCCCACGTATTTTTTCCAAACTTAGCAGTTTCATTTAGTTCTTAAAGCCATGACCTACCCAGCCTCCGAATTAATTCTCAACGCCGATGGGAGTATTTATCACCTCCGGTTGTTGCCCGAAGATGTAGCCGATACCGTGCTTGTGGTAGGCGATCCCGACCGGGTGGGATTGATTTCCCAATTCTTTGACCGAATTGAAGTAAAAAAACAGCACCGGGAATTTGTTACGCATACGGGCTCCATTGGCAAGAAGCGATTCACCGTCGTTTCCTCCGGCATCGGTGCCGATAATGTGGAAATTGTCATGACGGAACTTGATGCGGTCCGTAATATTGATTTAAAACGCCGGGAACCCCTGTCGGGTTTGAATCCGCTCAAAATTATCCGCATTGGTACCTCGGGCAGTTTGCAACACGACATCCCGCTGGGCTCAGTGGTGGCCTCTTCTGCGGGGGTGGGTCTGGACGGACTGCTCGACTTTTATGCCACGGATGAGTCCTTGTGGGCTCCTGAATTTTGTGCGGAACTTCGTCAGACCCTTCAACTACGCTTACAACCCTATGCCGTAGAAGCCTCTGCTACCCTGCTCAACGGCATCACGTCCCGACTCATTCCGAATCTGTATACGGGTATTACGCTGACCTGTCCCGGTTTTTACGCTCCGCAGGGTCGATCCCTGCGGCTTTCACCGCAGGTCCCTGATTCTATCGCTTTGCTTCAACAATTCAGCTGGAACGGCAATCGCATTACCAATTTTGAAATGGAAACGGCGGCGTATTACCTCTTTGGTAAACTTCTGGGCCACGAAATGCTCTCGCTCAGTGCCATTGTCGCCAACCGGGTCAGTAATGAATTTGCTTTGGAACCGGAGAAAATTGTCCAAAAACTGATTCGTGATACCTTAGACTGGTTAGTAGCCTAAGCCATGCCAGTCCGAAATAACTCCCTCTTACTTTCCGTGAGCAGGGAGTTATTTCACTTTTTACCAGCAGCTATTTATTCTTTCGTCATACTTGGTAAAGCTAATTTCCCAACGCTTTAAAAATTTAAGGAGACGAAACATCCTGAAAATCAATACAAGGCACTTTTTTTCAAAAAAATATTAGTCTACTTATTCTATAGAGTATAAATTATAATATATCTTTGTATCCGTAATCAAAGACCCATTATCAAACTTTAAACCTTCCAAACCTTAAACGTTTTCAGATCAATTATTCAACACGGGCTGTGTGGTCGAGTGGAGAGGCAGAGGCCTGCAAAGCCTCCGACGCGGGTTCGACTCCCGCCGCAGCCACTACATCAAGCTTAATCCCCACGAGAACATGCTGTACGAAATTGAAGATGAATCAGGTGTAATTACTGCGGTACAAGTAAAGCCACTACCCCATCGCCGTCCGGAACGGGTTCTTCCTTTAAACCAGGGTCATACGGCTCCTTCTTTTCAGCTGAAAGCCAGCTCCGGTGTCTGGAACGCAACCCTCGCCGACCGGTTTCAAACGCAATCCGAACTGACCCTGGGAGAGTTAGTTCAGCATCGTCCGCTAGTGTTGAGTTTTTATTGCCCCTGCTGGAATGCCTATGCGACTTCGCACTTGAGCTTTTTGCAGGCTTTGCATCAAAATATTCGGGGTTTGGGTGGCGATCTGCTCGTCTTATCCAACGAGCCCGCTCCGATGCTCCAGCAACTCGCCGATTCGAAGGATTTGGATTTTAATCTGGCCTATGATCGGTATAACCAGATTGCCCGGAGTTTTGGGGTGTATTCAGACTCCCATCCGCTGTGGGAACGCGTGTCGGGCATTTCCGATGACGCTTATATCCCAGCCGTGTACGTCATTAATCGGCAGCGGCAAATCGTGTTTGATTTCATT
Source organism: Siphonobacter curvatus (assembly GCF_002943425.1). Taxonomy (NCBI): domain Bacteria; kingdom Pseudomonadati; phylum Bacteroidota; class Cytophagia; order Cytophagales; family Cytophagaceae; genus Siphonobacter; species Siphonobacter curvatus. The sequence goes on along the minus strand of NZ_PTRA01000001.1, from coordinate 2,057,299 downwards.
GATGAAAATCTGACGAATACTTGCAACAGCCGTGCGTTACTGACGGCCCTGTACGACAATCGTTAGGATTCGATATAGTCCCTTTGGGGCAAGAGTTTAAGTAAGTGTGTATGCAATCAAGGTGAAAAATGCCGCTGGATTTTCCGGAGGCATTTTTAGTTTTTCGGGCCTTCCTTCCTCAGCGAATAGTACACTTATGAATGAAAAAAAAGCGGTCCGTGTACTACAGACCGCTGTACTTTTAAAAGGAATCAAATCAGCTCACAAAGCCGGGCCACTGGCACAGGCGTTCGGCAGCTTTTTCTAACGTCTCTTCGTCTTTGGCAAAGCAGAATCGCAGCAACTTATGGTCGTTTTTCTGATGAAAAAACACGGACGTCGGAATGGAAGCTACGCCAATTTCTTTGGTCAGCCGCACCGCTAGTTCATAGTCCGGCACTTTGGTTTGATAAGATAAATTCTGGAAAAACGTTCCCTGCGAAGGTTTCCATTGAAACGTCGATCCGGCCAGTTGTCGCAGGAAAAAGTCCCGCTTCTGCTGATAAAAAGCCGCCACGGATTTGTAGTGCTCGGGTTCATTGAGATACTCAGCCAAGGCGTACTGGATGGGTGTCACCGTACTAAAGGTCAAATACTGATGCACTTTACGAAACTCCGTACTCAGCTCAGCCGGAGCCAGGCAGTACCCTACTTTCCAGCCCGTTACGTGAAAAGTTTTCCCAAAGGACCCACACACAAACGTACGCTCCCGCAATTGCGGATGCTGAGCCAGCGATACGTGGTTATAAGTATCGAAGGTGATGTGTTCATAGACTTCATCGGCAACCACCCAGATGTCGCGGTACTGAATGAGTGCAGCCAGCTGATCCAGGTCATTACGAGTCCAGACATAGCCCGTTGGATTGTGAGGCGTATTTACAATGATCAGTCGCGTACGGTCAGTGATCTTGCGGCGTACGTCTTCCCAGTCGACCGCAAAATCAGGAGCGTCCAGGGTGACAAAGACGGGCGTTCCGCCATTGAGTTCGATGGCGGGAACGTAACTATCGTACGCCGGTTCGAATACCAGTACCTCATCACCCGGGCGTACCACCGCCGTGATGGCCGCGAACAGAGCCTCAGTAGCTCCCGATGTGATGGTGATTTCCCGTTCCGGATGATACCCTTGTCCGTATTGGACTTCCGTTTTACGAGCCAGGGCCTCCCGGAGGGGCTGTACGCCCGTCATGGGAGCGTATTGATTGAATCCTTTTCGTAGATACTTTTCGACCAGTGCCAGTAAGGCGGGTGACCCGTCGAAACCCGGAAATCCCTGCGATAAATTCAGGGCACCGTGTTCGGCGGCCAGTTGGGACATGGTCGTAAAAATAGTGGTACCGACTTTCGGCAATTTGGTTGTCAGGGAAGAAACAAGGGACATACTACGTTCTATTTACCGCAAGTTTAGCGGCTAGCTCGGCACTGGTGCTGTCTTCCGCGTAAACGCCGTAGGGACTGATCAACGTACCTTTCTGGCCGCCGTGTGATTCGATTGCGTATACAATGAGATTGTCATCCGGATCGGACATGCCTTCCAGACGAACCGTTTCTACAATTTCAAAGTCTTCGGGTTGCAGGCGTAGACTTTCCTGCGGACAGTGCAGAGCATCCGTTTCCAGATTAAAATCCAACGTGTAGCCCTGATTTTTTAGCCGATTGAGTACGTCTACGAGGGTTTGTTCGGTAGGTTGTGCCATGGTAGGTTTACGTTACATGAAGAACTCCGGGCAAGTTAAGACTTTACCCGGAGTTCCTGTTTTCGAACCTCGGTTATCTCGCTTCATTGTACACCCAATGCACGTATTGACGGCGGAGGTAATTCGACGTAAAGAGAATCACTACACTGGCCAGATTCAGCGTCAGTAGCCACCAGGGGTTATTAGTCAGGGCGTACGCAGTCAGGATTAGACTGCATAAGCGGGCGTATTCCAAGTACAACACCCAGGTTTTCTTTTCCAGAATTGCTCCGATATTAATTAGGCTCAGTACAATGAAAACCCCTCCCCCCGCTTGTAACGGTAAGGGCCAGTACTGGTCCCAGAGAATCAGAAAGAATAGTAGTAGGGATACGACAACCAGCTGCCCAAGAATATAGCTCCGCATCCGATGACTTACCACTACTTCGGGATGCTGGGCAATGAAAATAGCCTCCAACTCACCCCTCACGTGCGGATCAAAGTTGGCGGGGCGTCCAAAAATGACCTTCAATTTCGGGATAAAACCGGGCGTTTTTTTCACCGACAGGGCAATTTCCAACAAAAAATGGAAATGTTGCCAGAGGAAACTATAGCTTTTCAAAGGTTTCGTTAGCCCATATACTGGTTCTTCCGTTTCTTCGATAAAGGTGCCAAAAAGCTTATCCCAGATGATCAGTACGTCCCCGTAGTTTTTATCCAGGTATAGCTCATTACTGGCGTGGTGAACCCGGTGATGCGAAGGGGTCACGAAGATGTACTCCAGCCAGCCCAGTTTGCCGACCAGTCGCGTATGCGTGAAAAATGGATACGCTCCGTGAATCAGCAGCAAGGCGGTAATCATCTCGGCGGAGAATCCCAACAGCGGCAATACGCACCAAAACGCCCCTCGTACCAACGCCTGAAACACCGTAATCCGAGCGGCTACGGTATAGTTAAATTCATCACTCTGGTGGTGTACAACGTGAACGCCCCAAAATAGATTGATTTCGTGGGCGAATCGGTGGTACCAATACCAGAGAAAGTCCGTCGCCAGAAAGAGCAGAATGAAGGTCCAGGCGTTTTGCTTAATCGTAAACAGACCAAAATTTCGCTGGATAAAATCAAACACGTAGAAGAACAGGCTGCTCACGTACAGGTCAGACAGCCGTTCGGCAATTCCAACGCCCATGTTGGTTACGGAGTCGGCAAAATGGTGCACCTTCCGCTCCATTCGTAAGGAAAGGTAATACTCAAGTCCAATGAAAAAGACAAACAGGGGAATGGCAAAGGCAAGAATGTTGATCTCCATACTGTTCATAGGGAGGCAAAAGATTATAGTAGAAATTTAAAAAGCTGCTACGGAGTTCACCCGAACCACGCCTTCTACCGCCGAAATCCGACGAATGAGTACGTGTTCTGGTTCATGCAGTTCTACGTTCAGGAAACCTCGCTGGGATTTATCCCGGTAAGCAAAATCCATCTGTCGCACGCGGTTTCCCTTGCGTCGATTAATGGCATTCAGCACGTTAAAGACGAGCTTTTGACTGGTATTTCCAATCACTTGAATACGTAATATCGATTGATTCATGGCTGTAAGGTTATTAGTACACGCAAATTAAATCTATTTATCCTATTAATTTAATAGATTATTAAAATTTAACTTTTTATGATTACTAATCGCTACTGCTAAATTATTTTATTGGCATGAAAATCACTAAATACTTTTCTGTATTTTATAAACTCAACCCATGCTTCATTCACGAAATTTATCTACAAATAATAGTATTAATTTAGTAGTATATACGTATTTTTTTAGTTTATTGTCCCTGTATTACCCTTTAACACTCCCTCATCTTTCACCTTACTTACCCACGTGTATGGATTTCACTAACCTAAAAGATCTCATCCTGTTGAATGTCTATCAGTACGGCGGCAAAATTCTTCTGGCCTTAGTCGTTTTTATCATCGGACGGCTGGTCATTGCTAAACTCACGAATTTTTTGGCCGCCCGTATGAATCAGAGTCGTATTGATCGCGACGTTCAACCCTTTTTAATTTCCTTGCTCAGCGTTCTGTTTAACGTGATGCTCTTGTTAAGCTGTGCAGGACTGTTGGGTATCGAAACGACTTCCTTCGTCGCGATCCTCGGAGCTGCCGGTTTAGCCGTGGGTCTGGCTTTACAGGGCAGCCTAGCTAACTTTGCGGGAGGTGTACTCATTCTCATTTTCAAGCCATTCCGGGTTGGTGATTTAATCGAAGCTCAGGGCTTCATCGGTGTGGTAGAGGCCATTCAGATTTTCAACACCATTTTGGTAACGCCGGATAATAAAACCATCATTCTGCCCAACGGCTCTTTATCCACCAGCCCCGTAACGAACATTTCGGGCAAGGGTGTTATTCGCGTAGATATGGTGTACGGCGTAGGAAGTCAGAATGATCTGGACGTAACTAAGGCCGCAATTCAAGGTGTCATTGCGACCTGCCCATATGCACTCAAAGATCGTGGCCATGATGTACTGGTCACCAAACTCACCCCCGATACAACGAGCTACGATGTACGCGTGTGGACCACACCAGCCAATTACTGGAACACGTACTACTATATGCACGAAAACCTCAAACGCCAGTTCGAACGCGACGGCATTCAGGCCCCGGAAAAGTTGGTATACGTCAAGCAAAAATAAGTATTTCCCTCCTACCTAACCTCAAGGCTCTTCGGAGCCTTTTTTTTTATTAGTAGTTGATTTACAGATCCTTACTTATGAATCCCGAAGAAATACTGAATTTAATATTCTACTAATTTGGTGGAGTAAAAGATAGTCTACTATTTTTGTAGGCAAACTACACTACATGGAGTCAACGTCTGAAGTACTTAAGCCCTCCGAAGTCATACCCACTCGCTCAGTCAAAAAGAGCAGTAAAAACCCCTTCGAAGAGGCCATCATTACGTTGTGGAAACGGGAACGCAAACCCGCTGAGATTTTCATTCACATCGTGAATGCGTTAGCCTTGATGATTGTAGGGCACCTGATCTTTAAGTTTCTTACCGTCGAAAATATTACTACGGCTTTCAACTCCATTACGGTTGACATTCTCTGGTACGTGCTGGGTGGCTTTCTGGCCCAAATGGTAGATGGAGCCCTGGGAATGGCTTACGGCGTTTCAGCAGCGACTTTCCTGGCGGGCGTAGGGGTTTCTCCCGCCGTCATTTCCATGAGTGTACACACCTCCGAAATTTTTACGAGTGGCGTCTCGGGCTACATGCACTTGAGATATGGCAACGTGAACGCCAAACTTTTTAAGGTGATCTTGATTCCCGGCGTTATTGGTGCTGTTTTGGGCGCTTACCTACTTTCTTCCGTACTGGAAGAGTACATGACGTACGTAAAACCAGCTGTGTCGACATATACCTTGATTCTGGGTATCGTAATCATCCGAAAAGCCCTGATCAAGCGGCAGAAAAAAAATCCGATCAAGTTGATTGGACCACTGGCCTGGTTTGGCGGTTTCATGGATTCCATTGGTGGTGGCGGCTGGGGGCCGATTGTATCCTCAACGCTGATTGCCTCAGGACGTCACCCTCGCTATACGGTTGGTTCAGTGAATCTCGCTGAATTTTTCATTTCCTTCGCGTCGTCTCTGACTTTCTTCCTGGTCATTGGCCTATCGCAATGGCAGGTGATTCTGGGGCTTATTCTGGGAGGCGTGATTGCCGCTCCCATTGCAGCCCGTTTAGCCAGTAAGCTACCGATTAAAGCCATGATGATTCTGGTCGGTATTGTAGTGATTCTGGCCAGTCTGAAGCGACTGATTGGCTAGGAACATAAAGCCATTGATACGAAAAACCACCGTGCAGTCTGTCTCAGGAACAGATCAACACGGTGGTTTTTTGTTGCTATACAATTTACAAAGGTTCAACCCAACTGGGTTTTCGCTCGCTTGTTAGCTATCAACTTCGTCGTGAAGGCAGGAAAACTGCTCCGTTCTTAGAAGATTTGTAGTCAATGTTCCTACGGATAATCTGGTGTGTACCTTTTGGGATTTACCTACAGGGAGTTGATTCGCGTCAGAGATGCGAAACCAGGCCACCCTGAGCATTCCATGACGGTTTCAAATCGGGGTGAGCGGGGCGGGTTATAGGTTTGGAAAATTCCCCCAGTACAGTCCATCTAACCCCTTCGGGGTTAGATGCGTAAACCTCCCCTATTTTACCCAGGCTTGCATACCGACTCGCCAATCCCAAAGGGGTTCAATAGCATTAGCCCCGTAGGCAATGCGGGGAACAGCCAGCTAGTCATTAAAAAAGTCCGTAGCATTGGCTACGGACAACGCCTTCCACTACCTTTACCGGATTCATTGCAAACTGCAAACTCAAAACTCTACTGCTGAGCCGCCAGCAGATACAATACCGCCATCCGCGTCGCTACCCCATTTTCTACCTGATTGAGAATAATCGAGTGCTCGCTGGAGTCAGCCGCATCCGAGCTTAATTCTACGCCCCGATTGATCGGTCCGGGGTGCATCAGTACAATCGGCTTGTCCAGTTCATTGAGCATGGCTTTGTTGATACCGTAATACAGCGAATACTCCCGCAGACTCGGGAAATACTTCACCTGCAGGCGTTCGAGCTGAATACGCAGTACGTTGGCCACGTCACACCATTGCAACGCCTGCCGTACATCGTGCGAAACGATCACGCCCAGTTCCCGGATATATCGCGGAATGAGCGTACTCGGTCCACACACCATTACTTCTGCTCCCAGCTTCTTCAGACAGAAAATATTGGATAGAGCTACCCGGGAGTGCAGAATATCACCAATAATAGCCACCTTCTTGCCCGCTACGTCGCCGAGTTTTTCACGAATGGAAAAGGCATCCAGCAAGGCCTGCGTCGGGTGCTCGTGCGTACCGTCACCGGCATTTACCACGCTGGCCGGAATGCGGCTGGATAGGTAATGCGGAGCCCCGGGCGAACTGTGCCGCATGACGATCAGGTCTACCTTCATGGCCAGAATGTTATTGACCGTATCCAGTAGCGTTTCTCCTTTCTTAACGGAACTACTCGACGAGGAAAAATTAACCACGTCAGCCGAAAGCCGTTTTTCAGCCAGCTCAAACGACAGACGCGTACGGGTGGAGTTTTCGAAAAAAACGTTGGCAATCGTTACGTCCCGCAGCGAGGGTACTTTTTTGATCGGACGGTTGAGCACTTCCTTAAACTCGTCAGCAGTCTGAAAAATGAGCTGGATATCGGCTTCCGTGAGATCTTTGATGCCTAGTAAATGTCTCGTACTTAGCACGGCAGTATAAAATTAAGTTTTCGATGAAGAACGAAAACGGGATGTACATTCAAAAAAAGCCCCCTCAACGTTTCCGGAGGGGGAACAAAAACTAATCACTGAGCCAAATACCGTCTTTTTCGTGGCCCTGTTCTTTCCATTCCACGATGACCCGCTGCGTATCGAGCGTATTGACTTTCAGCCCCACGTAATCCGGAGCGATGGGAATATCCCGGTTATAACTACGATCAATGAGTACCGCCAGTTCTACCTTTTCCGGACGACCAAAAAAGGTCATGGCATCGAGAGCGGCCCGTACCATGCGGCCCGTAGCGATCACGTCGTCGACGAGAATGACCCGTTTGCCTTCGACCGTAAAGGGAATTTTGGTCTGATTGGCCCGTACAATCGATTCCCGACGGCGAAAGTCGTCGCGGTGAAAAGTCGCATCCAGCCAACCAAACGGAATGGTACTACCGGTGGTTTGCTGAAGTTCCTGATGAATTCGTTGAGCCAGATGAATACCTCGCGGTTGCAAACCCAGGATCACTGAATCGGCAAAGAGCTGGTGATTCTCAATAAGTTGTTGGCATAACCGACTGATGGTGATCTCCAACAAGGGACTGGAAAGAAGCAATCGTCGCTGCATATGCGGGCAAAATTAGGCAAACGAAATTAGGATTTAGGAATCCGAAGGGGCGAAATTCGCTTTTCGAATGCGAAATAATTGCGGATGGCTTGATCTTCTGTACAATGACCGAAGAAATTTATCCGTATCAATTCATCATCTCCTATGAAGTATCTGGTAGCGGGCTTAGGAAACATTGGCCCGGAATATGCGATGACCCGACACAACGTCGGTTTTATGGTACTGGACCGACTGGCGGCTCAGGAAAATCTTAAATTCGATTTGGGCCGACTGGCGTACGGGGCTGAACTGAAATACAAAGGCCGCACCATTTACCTGATCAAGCCTACCACGTACATGAACCTGAGCGGGAAGGCGATTAACTACTGGCTGAAAGAACTGAAAATACCTGTGGAAAATATGTTGACGATTACCGACGACATTGCCCTCCCTTTCGGAAAGCTACGCCTCCGGAGCAAAGGATCGCACGGAGGACACAACGGTTTACGAAATATTCAGGAGGTTTTGGGCAATGATCAGTACGCTCGTCTTCGTTTTGGCGTCAGCGGTGATTTTCCAAAAGGACGTCAGGTAGACTATGTACTTGGGGAGTTTCCCAAGAGCGAAATCGAGCTTTTGCCCGAACGTCTGGACCGCTCCATCGACATTTTATTGAGTTTTTGCACTTTAGGGATTGACAAGACGATGAATAATTTTAACGAATGATTGTACTAAATAAAGAATTTTACAAAAAGTTAAAGTAATATTTTCAGGAACTTTATTGGATATTTAACCATATAAAATTCTAGTTAAAGACATTTTTATATCTTTTTTTTCGTCCACTTGAAGTCAAAATAGGATATTATTCCGAATAAAATTTTGAAATTGTATTTTCCTAAGTTTGGACTTTTAATTTAGTGTATCTACATTTGTAATGTCAAACGACGACAAACAAATTGTAAAATACCAGGAAGTAACCAAAATGATTTGTAACTTTGCATCAGAGTAGTTCGATGAAAATCAAATCTAGGGCTTCTGGTTCCACAGCTGAAAATAAGTTTGTATTTTGGGTCGCTGATTGGAACACATTTTTTGGAACGATACATAAAGATTGTAGGGTTCCCGTATTAAACACCAGTCAAGATAGAGGCAAGGGTTGTGTTTAATCCATTTTCCAAGAGAGGTTAGCGTTTTTTCATAGTAAAATAGGTTTAGAGGTTAAGTGGGATAAGGTTGAGCGTTTCGCTCGGCCTTATTTTGTTTTCAGCCCATTGGTAGCTTTTCTTTCGGCTTTGTAACCCTGAAAGTCGGCTCGCATCTATTCTTGCTTTTACCTCCGCACTGAATGGTTATCTTGCTCCATTCATTCGCAAACACCAGACCCTGTATGTTTAAACGCTTACTAGCAACGGCCTTTCTGGCAGTGCCTTTGGTCGGCTCTTCCCAGCAAATCCTGAATCGGGATCCTGAAATTGATCGTTACGTCAAAGCCGTCTCCGCCGACTCGATGCGGGCAACCGTTGAAAAACTTGTTTCCTTTGGCAGCCGCCATACCTTAAGTTCGGTTAGTGATCCGCAACGGGGAATCGGAGCCGCCCGCCGCTGGACACTCGCTAAATTTCAGTCTTACGCCAAAAACTCTGGCGGTCGACTAACGGCCCAGTTACAAAGCTGGACGCTCAAGCCCGACGGACGTCGAGTGGACAAAGAGCATGAAATTGCCAACATTGTAGCTACCCTAAAAGGCTCCGATCCGAATGACGACCGGATATTTGTCATCTCGGCACACATCGACTCCCGGGCTCTGGACATTATGAATCGTGATATTGACTCCCCCGGAGCTAATGACGATGGTTCGGGTGTAGCCACGGCTTTGGAACTGGCCCGTATTCTGTCCGCTGCCAAATTCCCGGCTACGATCGTTTTTCTGATTGTCAGTGGTGAAGAACAAAGCCTGCTCGGAGCCGAATACTACGCCCAGCAAGCCGTGGACAAAAAGATGAATCTAGAAGCCATTCTGAATAATGATACGATGGGCTCTTCCGCAGGCAGCGATATTGGTATGATTGATAATACCCGTCTACGCGTCTTCAGTGAAGGGTTACCCGCGTACCAGACGGCCGAACAGGCGGCTAAAATCCGGGCGATTGGAGCTGAAGGCGACGGCAAGACCCGGCAATTGGCTCGTTACATGAAAGAAGTGGGTGAACGATACATGGAAAATCTGGAAGTCGTACTGATTTTCCGGAATGACCGTTTCCAACGCGGCGGTGACCATACCCCTTTTGTGAACAAAGGCTTCGCAGCCGTTCGGATTACAGAAATGAACGAAAACTTTGATCACCAGCACCACGACATTCATACCGAAAACGGAAAGGAGTACGGTGATTTGCAAAAATTCATGGATTTTGAATACCTCCGTAAAAATGCTGCCGTAAACTTGGCAACGCTGGCCAACCTGGCGAAAGCTCCGCAAATGCCTCAGGACGTACAGATCGAAGTACGCGGCTCAGCTAGTTACGCCAAACTCAACTGGAAGGCTCCTAAAGCCGGAAAAGTGAAAGGATATTACGTGTTGATTCGGGAAACGTATCAGCCGTTCTGGCAGAAGAAACTGTACACGACTGAAACTTCGATCACACTCCCCTACTCTAGGGATTCGTATTTCTTTGCTATCCAAGCGGTTAGTGAGCATGGAAACGAAAGTTTGCCCGTCATTCCCTTGCCTTCGCGTTAAGCCTTAAGCAAAAACGGCGAGCTGGATTCAGCTCGCCGTTTTTGTATTTTCCTGGCTGTAAGTTGTTACTCCGCTTTTACTTCGCCACCCAAGCTGGAATTGATGTTTTTCTTGGCGGGATTTCCTTTGTACCGCACCGCTCCGCCGGTACCGGCATTGGCATCCAGACGTTTGGTTGTAGTGATGCGAGCTACGCCGCCCGTATTGGCTTTGACAAAGGCATCTTCGCTCGTCAGGTTGAAGGCGTGTACTTCACCGCCCGTGTTCACCGTCACCTGTTGTTCGGAGGCGGTGCCTGACAAATCCAGTACCGCTCCCTGAACTGCTTTAGCCTTCAGGTTACGTACATCGGCTTCGAGTCGGATCTGGCTGCCCGTAGCCGCCTGTAAATCCAGATCCCGCGTTTGGATGGGATCGATGACCGTAATTTCGGCTCCGACGCCCGAATAAATGGATTCTACTTCCTTGTATCCCAGTTCCAGTCGAATGTTACTGGCCCGGCAATCGCCTTTCTGAAAGACCTCTTTTTCCCACTTCTGACGGATGATCAGTTCGTCATTTTTGGTTTCAACCGTGATTTTAGATTCTTCCAGCGTACCCGGTGTGGTAATTTTCAACGAAACATCATTCGCTTTTTTCAGTTCTGCTGTTACACAGCCCAAAATCCGAACTTTACTGAACGACTTAAGGTCAACCGTTTTCGTTTGTTGAGCGTATCCTGAATATGAGGCCAGTAACCCCAGGACAAGCAATGGCAAGTGTTTCATAGCTATACTCCTTCTTAAATTTTCAATGCAAAGATGCCGTAAAATCGGCTCACGTTGCTTGTAAAACCAGTAATTTGAGCCCTTGTTACGAGATAACCTTAAAAAGAATGGCGTCCTACCAAGATTCGCATAAGTTTCAGTTGTGGCAGCGTAACCTGCAGCACAATGGTGTCATTATCCACGGTACCAAGGAATTATACACAAAATATCGCTCGGATGGCGACCTGCTCTTTGGGCTTTTCGATTTGGATGCAACGGTTCCGGAGGGTCATAAAATTCTTCCGCTTTGTTTCGTAAAGGGAGAAGTATTGTCCGTACTCACTTGCCTGATTGATCGTGAGACCCAGGAAAAATACCTGTTACTGGTACAGCAGCGACGCATTTGTGACGGCAGTTACATGTACGAACACCCAGCAGGCATGGTCGACGGCTCGGACCTGCCCCTGGACGTAGCTGTACGCGAAATTCAGGAAGAAACGGGTCTGGTGGTACAACCCGCCCAGATTCACCAACTAACGGAGAAGCCCCTGTTTCCGAGCAGTGGTACGAGCGACGAAGCCATGTATTTCTTCTACGTGGAGCTTGAACTGAGTAAGGAAGAAATTTTTCAGTACGACGGTCAAACGGCCGGTGCCGATCACGATGAATTCATTTTAACCAAAGTCGTACCCTTGAACGAAGCGATGGGTATGATGAGTAATGCTTGTGCGTTACTGAATATTCACTTGTATCTGGCGGCGAAGAAAATGTAGTTGATAGTTGATAGTTGATAGTTGATAGTTGATAGTTGATAGTTGATAGTTGATAGTTGATAGTTGATAGTTGATAGTTGATAGTTGATAGTTTTACAAATTATATTTCTTTCAACCAATTAACTTTCTCTTTTTCAATTGATTATTGACGTCGTACTGGTATCCGGAAAGGCGTCCATGGGTGGTACCCATGGATATTTATATTAAATCCCTGCGGGGTTGGTAGGCACCAACCCCGCAGGGATTTAATATAAATACTCCCGTATGCAATGCGGGGCTATACAAATGCAATCTAACCTATTCAATCACACCCAAATCTTTACCAACTTTGGTAAACGCCGCAATGGCTTTTTCGAGGTGTTCGCGTTCGTGACCGGCGGAAATTTGTACCCGGATCCGGGCTTTTCCCTGCGGTACTACCGGGTAAAAGAAGCCGATGACGTAAATACCCTCTTCCAACAATTTTGACGCAAACTGCTGAGCCAGCGGAGCCTCGTAAAGCATGATGGGAACAATGGGATGTTCGCCGGGCAGAATGTCAAAGCCCGCAGTGGTCATTGCTTCGCGGAAGAAACGGGTATTTTCTTCCAGCTTGTCGCGTAACGTGGTTGAGGCCCGTAACAGCTCCAGCACTTTCAGGGAGGCTCCTACCACCACGGGGGCCAGCGTATTCGAGAACAAATACGGACGTGAGCGTTGACGTAACAGCTCTACAATTTCCTTGCGAGCCGCAGTAAAACCACCCGATGCACCACCCAGGGCTTTTCCGTAGGTTCCGGTGATGATGTCGATCCGGCCCATAACATTCTTGTGCTCAGGCGTACCCCGTCCCGTTTTGCCCACAAAACCACTCGCGTGTGATTCATCCACCATCACCATGGCTCCGTACTGATCAGCTAGGTCACAGATGATGTCGAGTTGAGCAATGGTTCCGTCCATGGAAAATACCCCATCCGTAACAATCAAAATGCGACGCGATCCCGCTGCAGCTTTTAATTGTTCTTCTAGATCGGCCATGTTATTGTGCTTGTAGCGAAAGCGTTTTGCCTTGCACAAACGAATACCGTCGATAATGGACGCGTGATTCAATTCATCGGAAATGATTGCGTCCTGTTCATTCAGCAAGGGTTCGAACACCCCACCGTTGGCATCAAATGCGGCTGCGTACAGAATGCAGTCTTCGGCTCCCACAAACTCAGCCGTAGCTTTTTCGAGTTCTTTGTGAATATCCTGCGTACCGCAAATAAACCGAACTGACGACATGCCATACCCGTGTGAATCGACGGTCTGATGAGCCGCTTCGATAACCGAGGGGTGTGAGGACAAGCCCAGGTAATTGTTCGCACAGAAATTCAGTACATTCTGTCCGTTATAGGTAGCGATCACGGCCGACTGCGGCGTTACAATGATGCGTTCATTCTTATACAAACCCGCCTCCTGAATGGAAGCCAGCTCTTGCTGAAGTTCTTCTTTAATCGTTCCGTACATAACTCGAAAAGTTTACGCCTGCGTAAGTGAAGGCTGATAATATTCAGAAAGATGATGGATCATTTCTTCCGTCATTCGGGAGAGATCAAAGGCCGGAGCCCATTCCCAATCGTTACGGGCAGCCTGATCATCAATCGTTTTGGGCCAGGAATCGGCAATTTGTTGCCGGAAATCCGGAGCGTACTGCGTTCGAAAATTCGGGAAAAATTTCTGAATGGCCGCCGTTATTTCAGCGGGTGTAAAACTTAGGCCCGCCAGGTTGTAGGCTGTCCGCACCCGAATCCGGCTGCTTTCGGCTTCCATCAATTCCAGCGTGGCCCGAATGGCGTCGTCCATGTAGATCATGGGCAGCCGCGTATTCTCCGACAGAAAACAGGTAAAATCCTGACCTTGTACCGCCTGATGATAAATGGCAACGGCGTAATCGGTGGTACCGCCGCCGGGTTGCGACTGGTAACTAATCACCCCCGGATACCGCAGCGAGCGTACATCAAGACCATATTTCACGTGGTAGTAATGCATCCAGTTTTCAGCCGCTACTTTACTGATGCCATATACCGTCGTGGGATCAAGCTGCGTTTGCTGGGGCGTATCGAATGCCGGAGCACTGGGGCCAAATACCGCAATTGAACTGGGAATAAATACTTTAGAGACGTTCTGTGTACGGGCTACTTCCAGTACATTCAGAGCCGTCTGCATGTTGATCTCCCAAGTCCGAATCGGATTGGCCTCTCCATTAGCCGAAAGGATCGCCGCTAAATGATAAATCTGCGTTACCCGATATCGACGTACCAAGGCGGCCAGTTCATCGGCTTTCGTGGCATCGAGTGATTCAAAAATTCCCGAAAATGCTTGCGGCATCCGCAAATCCGAGGCTATGACGCGATTCAGTCCGTACTGATTTTGAAGGTGCTGGACCAAAACCGTACCGATCTGTCCACTAGCTCCGATAACAAGAATAGTATCCATAGGCCAGAAAATGATTAAGTGAAACGCCGACCATTTGAGGAACCGGTCAAAGCTCGGAAGCTTTTCTCACTGATTCCGACACAAATCTATATTTGTAGCAATATTTATTGAAGTATTTTCGATCACAAAGAAAATATTCCTTCAAGTGTTCATTTTAAAGAAAATATTCCCTTTTGTCGAAATACGTACTAGGTTTGTGGAAGAAAATTTTTCGGTTAAAAAATTGATACCCGAACACCCTATGGAAAATCTGGATGAGCTGGACAAAACCCTCCTTCGTCTACTTCAGCAGGATGCCAAAATGACTACCAAGGAATTGGCTGCCGAGCTAAACCTTACCATCTCACCTGTCTACGAACGCATCAAGCGGCTTGAATCCCTCGGCTACATTAAACAGTACGTGGCGGTACTCGATAAAACGCTGATTGGACAACCCGTGACCGTTTTTTGCCAGGTTTCCATGCGTTATCACAATGAAGCGTTCATTGAAAAATTTGAGCAGACCATTCAGGATCTGGAGGAAGTACAGGAATGCTACCACATGGCTGGACAAGTTGATTTCCTGTTAAAAATCAATTTAAAGTCCCTGAATGATTATCACGATTTTGTGAAGTATAAACTATCGAAGCTGGAAAATATTGGAACCCTAAATAGCACGTTTGTATTAAAAGAAATCAAACATAACATTGGATATAGTATCTAAAACTAAAGCGGCGGATTTCGTCAATCCGCCGCTTTAGCTACTATCGTAATCATTTCTTACAGAATATTCAGTTTCTCGAGTAATTCAGGTTTATTAGCCCGGCTGATCGGTATGACCTTATCCGCAATAACCAAGTTACTTTCTTCAATATCAACGATTTTAGAAAGGTTGATAATAAAGCTACGGTGCACGCGAAAAAAGAATTTAGGATTTAGTTTTTCCTCCAAATTCTTCATGGTTGCATACACAATATGCGAGCCTTGATTGGTACGAATTTTAACATAGTCACCTACGTTTTCAACGTAAAGAATATTATCATACTCAATGCGAATATAGCGTCCTTCTGTTTTTACGTAAATTTCATTAGGATCAGTATTTTTGGGAGCCACTGGTGCTTTTACCGCGGTCTTTTTATCGATTACCTTATCTACGGCCTGCATGAAGCGAGGAAGCGAAATAGGCTTTTTCAAATAATCCGTGACCTGGTACTGAAAGGCATCAAAGGCATATTCTGTCTTGGACGTTGTAAGGATTACTGAAGGCATGTACGATAACTGATCTAACAGCTCAAGTCCATTCAATCCCGGCATTTCAACATCCAGAAAAAGAACATCTACAATTTTCTCCCTTAAGAAATTTAAACCTTCTGTAGATTGATCAAATATTCCAATAATCTCTAACTCTTCTCGCTTTTCGCACAACCGTTCAAGGGAGAGACGAGCCATTAACTCATCATCTACAATAACGCATTTTAATTTCATTGGGCAGCGGTTTTAAAGGCAAGCCTGTTTACTTCCTCGGCTAATATAATAGCCATACGGCTTAATTCTGTTTGAAAAAAGTTAATTTTTTCAGGTATGCCCTCAGGGTTGTTGTCGTGAGTTAATTGAACTTCAATGGATTTTAAGTACTTCTGTAAGCTTGTAAGGCCTACCATAGCCAGGGGAGGATTAAGCTTATGTGCTTCTCTAGCTAATGATTCCCAGTTCTGTTGCTGGACCAATGGGGTTAAATGAGTGTACTCGGGCAGCACTTCATCGCGAAATGTCTGGAACATTTCGTACGCATACGTCCATTCTTCGCCGTATAATTCATGCAGGTATACACTATCAAGTTCCGGATGATACTGCCATTTTTGTTCTTCCATCTCGTGCGTATCTGATGGAGAAAGATACATTGAGATTTTCTCCAGAAGTTGTTTAGGGGTAAAAGGTTTAGCCAGGAAATCGGTCATACCCACCTTCAGGGCTTGTTCCTTCTGTTCTTGCATTGCCGAAGCAGTGAGAGCTACAATAGGAATGTTTTGGTTAATGTTTTGAGTAGATCTAATCATAAGGGTCGTTTCATAGCCATCTAAAAATGGCATCTGAATATCCATCAGGATTAAATCAAAATTTTCGTTCTCAATGATTCGAATGGCTTCCTGCCCGTCCGTAACGATTTTATAGGATATATGCCATTTGTCGAGTAGCCCCCCTACGTACTTGCGATTCATCAGATTATCCTCAACCACGAGGATCTTCTGAGTAGTATTCACCGTAGGTACTTGATACTCCGATTTAACAAAGTTAATTTTCTTAAACGGTAATTGAAAGATAAATCGCGTTCCCTCGCCTTTTTTCGTATACACCGTTATACTCCCCCCAAGCAGATTGATCAGGTGTTTGACGAGAGCTAGACCTAACCCTGCCCCCTGAAATTTATAGCCGGTTTCGTTCGGCAGTTGTTTAAACTTCTCAAAGATTACTTCGAGTTTATCCTCATCAATTCCGACACCGGTATCCCGAATTTCAAATTGAATGGCAATGGTTTCGTTCGTCTGCTGTACTTGCTTTACTTTTAGTTCAATCTTTCCCTGTTCCGTAAACTTGTAGGCATTGTTTAGGAGCTTTGACACGATTTGATAAATCAGACGTTCACTTCCATATACTTGCCTAGCTAAATTTGGATCAATATTGAGAGATATCTCGACGTCCTTTTTATTATTTTGTAACTCATAGATCCGGTGCAAGGCGGTCAGTAATCCTTTGATATCAAATTCTTTCAACTGCACGGGAAGTGTACCATTTTCCAGAGCAGAAATATCCAAAATATCCGTTAATAAATTTTGTAATATTCGGGAAGAAGATTGAAGTATTTCTAAGTATTCTTTCTGTTCAGCACTAACCTGTGTATCGTAAAGCAAATGCGTCATGCCTATGATCGCATTCAGCGGTGTACGAATTTCATGGCTCATATTAGCAAGAAATTGCTTTTCTGCGTGTTGTGCAGCTTCCGCAGCTTTCTTAGCCAATCCAAGATCATTGAGCAGTCTTTTACGTTCAGTATTATCGTAATGAATTCCTACAGAGCCAACTACTTTTCCTTCAGCATCGTAAATAGGAGCTCCGTTTACAATTGCCCAAATAATGCTTCCATCTTTGCAACGTAAAGGTATTTCGTAACTACTGGTTTTTCCTTCAACACGAGTTTTACTTTGTGCATTCACAAAGTCAGTATACGCATCCAATAGTAATAGCTCAGAGGTATGTTTTCCCACTAATTCTTGACTTGTATAGCCTACCATTCGGCAAAAACGGTCATGAGCTCTAACGATTCGTTCTTCCGTATCGACTTCTAATATACCCAGGTCCATCTTTTCAATAATCGACCAGTAATTCTCTTCAATTTCCTTTAAGTTTTGAGGCGAAGCGTAATTCTTATTACTTATCTGAAATTTCCACACGTGCCAGTTTTCACTACCTTTTGTATCCAGCGGTATAAAGTCAATCCGGATCACTTTATCTTCAGCAATAGGGAGCGTAAAATTCTCAACAATCTGACGTTTAGGAATAAATTCCCGAAGCTGTTCTAAGGCCGTTTCGTCAATATCGAATCGACTAATATGTTCTTCAAAAATCTTATCAATGGTTTGTCCAATTAGTGCATTAGCAGCAACTTTTATCTCGAAAATATCGCAATAACTTTGATTAATATAAACAATCTCTCTAGCCTCGTTTTCAATCAACAAGCCATAAGGAAGCTGATCACTTCTAGTCCATACAATAGGTTTTGCAGTCGTGGTCTGGACGACTGCGGCTTGCTGAGCAAGGGGGTTTTGAGACGCAGGAGCTGATTTTTCGGCTTGCAGACCCTTTTCCCCCGATTTTTCTTCTGATTGATTAACGTCTTCCATCATCTGACTAATTGACGGTTTAGTAATTATTGATGGGGTCAATCCATTTTTTTGATTCTTACTTATCATTTTTCATGGTAGGTGGTGTGGCTCATTCTTTAGAATTCATTATTCCAGAACGGTACATGGGGCTCTGCAGAATATTACTAAAAATTATGTTACGAAAACCCTACAACCTGCTAGAATATTAACGAAATACATCATTAACGGCAAATCTAGATATTATTACCTAACAAAGTAAAATAATTTTTACTTAAATAATTTATCAATTAATGTTCAAGCTAAAAAAACCGTTGATTTTAAACAATATCTATTTAAAAACTCTTTGTTCATCTCTATAAATGCTCATAACGTAATCAGGCCCTTGAAATTAAAATAACTCATCAAACCGATAAAATGATAAAAAAATACTTATGTTTTTATAAGTTAATTTCATTTATTTTTTTATTTAAAAGTCCGTTTTTTACCGAAAAACCCCTGAAATGTGCAGTTGATCGAAAAGCTTGATTTTTTCATTAATTAGTATTTGATATTCGTATTATAAAATCGCTTCAAAACGGCGTACCAAAAAAAGACTCTGGTTTGTATAATTATCCCCATTGTTTACCCAAACCTCACTAGTTGTCATTTATTTCCCCCAGATACGTAAGTGATTATTCAGAGGACGTGAGATTACTGCATAAGGAATTAATCCCTTACTAGAGAAGGTAGCCAGAAGCTACCTTCTTTGTTTTTATTTTCCCTGGAAGTTTGGCTTCCGCTTTTGCAGGAAAGCACTTAAACCCTCGGCTACATCCTCGGTCTTTCCCAGTAGTTCCTGACATTCAGCTTCCCGGCTGAGCATGGTATCCAGCGTTGAGGTCATAGATTCATTCAGCAGTTGTTTTAAATAACCAATGGCTAACGTCGGAGCCTGGGCATAGTACTCTGTCCAGCGACTGACCGACTCATCCAGCTGTCCGCCGGATACTACTTCATTCACCAACCCACACCGATGACATTCCACGGCCGTTAGTGTCTTTCCCGTACTTGCTAATTCAAACGCTTGTTGAAGGCCTACTAGTCGAGGTAGAAAAAAGGTAGTACCCGCATCCGGAATCAGTCCGATTTGAATAAAAAGCTGGGCCATACTCGCATGATCAGCCGCTATCCGGACGTCGCAGGCCAGTGCCAGGGCTGCCCCTGCTCCTACCGCTACCCCATTCAGGCGGGCAATGATCGGTTTGGGTAACCTTCGCATGGTTTGAATGAGTGGTATATAGTGCTCCCGTAAGATCTGGCCCATCCCCTCGGACTCTTTTATTCCGAGTTTTAAATCACCCCCGGAACAAAAAGCCTTGGAACCGGAACCTGTTAACACGATTACGCGTATACGTTCTTCAGAATCAGCTTGTTTAAAGGCTTGGTTTAATTCCCCCAGTAGCTCAGGACTTAAGGCATGATATACCTCAGGGCGATGCATCGTAAGGTAGGCTACTTGATTTCGAACTTCGTATTGCAAGGTATTCATGAGCTTGCTATTGATCTAGTGGGCTTAACGGCATGCGGAGTAGCTGAACCATACTCAATTATAGGATTTTATAACGATTGCACCCAATCATGAAAAAATATTATTTATTCTACTTTTCACTTAATCCTTACGTCACCACTGTATATTGCCTATTTCGTAACTAGCACGGCCATGGTCTCTTATTTTCTTCAACATATTAAATACGAAAAGCGATTGAGCGAACATACGCTGACGGCGTACCGATCAGATATGGAACAACTCTCGCAGTATCTCCTAGAGAGTTACGAACTGGATGCTCCCGAAAAGGCAGACTTTCAAATGCTCCGTTCATGGGTAGCAAGCCTGGCAGAAAAGAAACTCGATAACCGCTCGATTAACCGTAAAATCGCTACGTTACGGACTTTTTACGGATTTCTGCTACGAAAACGCGTCATTACCAATGACCCCATGCTGTCAATCAAGGCATTAAAAACGGACCGTACGCTGCCTACGTTCGTTCGGGAACAGGAAATGACGACCTTGCTCGATGACATTACCTTCACCGACGATTTCACCGGCGTACGGGATAAACTCGTTCTGGAACTACTCTACGGAACGGGCATGCGTTTAACCGAGTTGATAACACTAAAGGATGCCGACCTGGATGCGTATGAGCGTACGCTAACCGTTCTGGGTAAACGTAACAAGTACCGGATCCTGCCACTGTCCGCTTCCTTGTATAAACTGATTCGTCAGTTCCAGAACTTCAAGCAGGAAACCTTCAATGGCTCCTGTGAGGATGTACTCATTGTTTCTGATTTGGGAAATAAAGCCTATCCGGTTATGATTCAACGGATTGTCAAGCGATACCTCACGCTGGTTTCTTCCCTGGAAAAACGCAGTCCGCACGTTCTACGCCACAGCTTTGCCACGCACCTGCTGAACCGGGGAGCTGACCTCAACGCGATCAAAGATTTACTGGGTCATAGTTCACTGGCTGCCACGCAGGTCTATACGCACAATTCCATCGAGAAACTCAAAGAGGCTTACCAGCAGGCTCATCCCAAGGCCTAGCCGATGATTCTTTCCGGGCGAAACAGGGTTAAGCTCCGTTTCGCCCGTCTCTTCTCTAACTAAACCTATCTTGTTCTTTATGCGAGTAACCCTGCTTTGCATCGGTCTGCTTACGGCCGGCTTTTTCGACGCATCCGCTGATCGAGTCCCTAAAAAGGATGATGTTTTTTCCAGTAAATACATTAAGGAAACGATGGTAAAAGTGACCGACTGGCAGTTGAGTCACCCGAAACACAGCCCAACCGACTGGACCAACGGAGCCTTCTATTCCGGCGTTTTCGCGGCATACGAAACCACAAAATCGTCCCGTATTTTAGATTCTTTGATGGCCATGGGAGAACGAAACCACTGGCTGCCGGGATCGCGTTTTGATCATGCCGATGACATTGCGATTTGCCAGACCTATATTGACCTGTATCGTATTAAGAAAGATCGGCGGATGATTCAGGCGACGATTGATTCCGTACAGAAAGTTCGCCGTGTACCGGGCCGGGAGATTAAAAATCACGGCATTACCTGGTGGTGGTGCGATGCCCTGTTCATGGCTCCTCCCGTACTGGTCAAACTCAGTCAGACGCTCAAGGACCCTTCGTATCTGACGCAAAATGACACCCTTTTCAAGCAGACGTACGATTTATTGTACAATTCCGAAGAACGCCTCTACGCCCGCGATGCTTCCTATCTGGTCAACAGCCAAGGTGAAGGAAAACGCGAAGCGAATGGTAAAAAGGTGTTCTGGTCACGGGGGAATGGCTGGGTCATGGGTGGTCTGGTGAAGGTGTTACAGGAATTACCGAAAAACCATCCTACCCGGGACTTCTATTTGACGCAGTACAAACAAATGAGCGACCGCCTGGCCTCCTTGCAACAGGCGGACGGCTTATGGCGTTCGAGCCTCCTCGATCCGGACTCTTTTCCGGGTGGTGAAGGCAGCGGTACGGGTTTCGATTGTTATGCCTTGGCCTGGGGTGTTAATCAAGGCATTCTGGACAAGGCCAAATTCAAACCCGTCGTACAGAAAGCCTGGCAGGGCCTCAATACCCTGCTCAATCCGGAAGGTAAAGTGGGTTGGGTACAGCCCATCGGAGCCGATCCTCGCCGTAACTTCAGTGCCGAAAGCTGGGAAGTATACGGAGCCGGAGCTTATCTGTTAGCCGGTTCGGAAGTCATCAAGATGAAATGGTAAGGGTATAAAATGATACTTAACTAAAGAAGCTCAGGTCTAAGGCCTGAGCTTCTTTAGTTATGGGGTATCTGCTTTTAATTCAGCTGGTTTTTCAGATGACGACCTTCCGCATACTCCTGTAAATTCTGGATGGTTACGCTAGCGATTTGTTGGAGTGCTTCTTGGGTCAGAAAGGCCTGGTGAGCTGTGATGAGTACATTGGGGAAACTCATGAGTCGGCCAATTAAATCGTCCTGAATGATTTGTTCCGACCAGTCCCGGAAAAACAGATGTTCTTCCTGTTCGTATACATCAATTCCCAGATACCCAATCTTTCCGGTCTTCAAACCTTCAATGACGTCTTTGGTGTGAATGAGTCCGCCCCGACTGGTATTGATGAGCATGACACCGTCCTTCATGGCGGCAATGGTTTCTTCGCGAATGAGGTACTTCGTAGCTTCG
This sequence comes from Siphonobacter curvatus, assembly GCF_002943425.1. Taxonomy (NCBI): domain Bacteria; kingdom Pseudomonadati; phylum Bacteroidota; class Cytophagia; order Cytophagales; family Cytophagaceae; genus Siphonobacter; species Siphonobacter curvatus. The sequence goes on along the minus strand of NZ_PTRA01000001.1, from coordinate 2,034,896 downwards.
GTCAGTGGGCAATGCAGGGAAATAACATCCGACTGGCCCAGTAATTCTTCCATTTTCACGTATTCCGCCAGCGGCAAATCCGGATTTTCGACCACATCGTACGCCAGCAACCGGCACCCCAGGGCTTGCATGGTACGGGCAAAGGCGGCACCAATCAATCCGGTACCAATCACGCCAATGGTTTTTCCGTGGAGGTTAAAGCCCATCAGCCGTTCCAGCGAGAAATTCCCTTCCCGAACCCGGTTATAAGCTTTATGCGTTTTTCGGTTTAGAGCCAGAATCAGGGCCAGTGCGTGTTCGGCTACGGCCTCGGGCGAGTACGCGGGAACCCGTACCACTTTCACGCCCCGATTGCGGGCAGCGTCCAGATCCACATTGTTGAAGCCCGCACAGCGTAAGGCTATGATTTTCAATCCCCCATCGGCCAATTGATTAATAATGGACGCCGTCAGATGATCGTTGACGAATACACAAATGGCTTCGAAGCCTTCCGCCAGTTTCAGCGTATGCTCCTGAAGCGGCACTTCAAAATACGTCAGGTCAAACGTCGAGCGATAGCGGTCGAAGGATTCTTTATCGTAGGCTTTGGTACTGAAAAAGGCAATATTCATGCGTAGTTTCAATGAAAAGGTTGATCAGGCAATCGTCCAAACCGATACCCGCGTTTCCGCAAAGTTGGCAGAATGGTCGAATCCAGCAAATGATAAAACTTATCCGTACGCCTGGGGTCCGTACCGGGGTGAATCAGCAGAAAAGCTCCCTTTAGCGACTGTTGGTCATCGTAGCGAAAAAGCCGGACCAAAAGCGTATCACTGGAACGGTAATTAGGCAAGCCGGGCCAGGTATAATCAGCATTGGTACCCGTGCCGGGCGTAAAATTGATGACGTGCAGCCCCTGTTCCTGACACCAGTCCACAATCTTTTGATTATACCACTCGTACGGCGGCAAAAACCACGGAGCCTTCCGTATACCGAACGTTGCCAGTGCCTGATAGCTGGCCCGTAAATCGGTGTTAAACGCTTCCTGGGATACCAACAGGGAATCGCGATGAGTCCAGTCGCAGTAGAGCAGATGCTGGTCGGAATGGCTTCCGATGTAGTGCCCGTCCCGTTTTAAATCCTTGATTAGTTTGCGGAACTCCGGATTTCGCAGGAAAGCACCCGTCAGGAAAAAATGGCCGGGAATCCGGTTTTTCTTCAATACCCTGCGAATGTATTCCGCTCCTTCGGCCCGGTCGTGGGCTGAAAACAACAGGTAAATAACCTTCTCCTGGGGCCGATACCGGATGATGGCTCCCTCGCTATCGGTTATCGGGACTTTTTTTTTAACGCACCCTCCGCCTGCAAAGCCGACAGATAATAACTCAGGCTGGCTGTACCATCCATCGTAGGTTCATTGGTCGAGTAATCCCCGAAATCATCGTGGTATACAACCGTTGCCGATTGAAATTCAGCAAACTCGTCAGCTTCGTTGAGTTTAATACCAATGAGCTTATTCCAGATACTGCCGTAAATGGGGCCGTCTACCAAGCCTCCCGAAATCTTATAAGGGCCCAGTTGTGTGAACGACGAGTGAGGGTCTTTGGGAGCTGTACCCGATTCGGGCAGGTCGCAGATCATGCTTGTCCCCCAGGGATTACAGCCAAATAGCCAGTCGCGGAGAGCGGCTTCCAGTTCATCATACTGCGAATCTTTGGTCAGTTCGCGGTACAAACGAAGTTGCGTCAGTATACCAACGGTCAGATTATTGGAACACCAGATGAAGGGCACACCATTGAGAAAAGCGTTTTTCTGCCCCCGCTGGTATACCTTCTCAATCCCTTCTTTCATGTATTTGCGATAAGTACCCTGCTCCGCTCCGTTGTACTTTGCTCCGAAGTAATGGCCCAGATTGACAAACGGGTACCACTGGTAATGACGGGCCGTATCGGCTCCCATCCAAGGGGTCACAGGTTCGGACTTAGCGAAGTTGAAGGCTTCCTGATGATACGTCTCGGCTTTTTCCAGTTGAGCCAGCGTTGCGGCGGCCAGTTCCATATCATCCACGTAATTGTCTTCTTCGTAGAAATAAGGAGCCCGACCGGGGGCCGTCTGGGTAGTACCCGGAAACTGCTTTCCAAAAGCGTAGGCTTGCCGGGCTTTTCCGATCAGTTGTTGAGCGTACAGCGGATCAAATTTTTGCAGGACGATACTGCCCAGAGCGAAAGCGGAAGCAAATTTCCCGGCGGAAGAAGCGACGCCCTGCGTTCGGTTTTTGTATTTAAACGCCCCCTGCGGTTTTCCGGTAATAAAATACACGGGCCGGGATAAACCCTGATTACTTGCGTATCGAACCGAGTCATGGTTCGGCAGCCGAAAGCCCTGATGATCCCGGTCATCGGCAATCTGGTTGTAGTATTCGCCCGGAGCGGGGTTCATTTTCAGGAGCCAGTCAAGCCCCCATTTCGCTTCGTCCACGACATCGGGAATACCATTGGCTCCGGGATTACCCCAGGCGTCGTGCGTATCGCCAAAACTTTTCGGGTTCTTGTAATAGGCAAACAACAGTTGAAACGTAGCATTGGCCGAAGTCGGCAGGTACTGTAAATAATCAGAAGCATCGTGCCAGCCCCCCGAGACGTTCAGATGGGTAGAATCCTTTTTAGGATCCGGGTGATACACAATGAAGCCATCCGAACGGTGACAGGTATCTTTTAGAAAAGGGTTATAATTACTGCGTTGCTGCCGCATGTACTGTAACGTAAAATCTGCCGTTCCATCGTATACGGCATTGTCAATGCGAAACTCCGGCGATTGTACCCCAGCGGCTTTAAGGTAATACCGACCGGGTTTTTGAATCGTTGAAAAATTGAGCCGATAGGACGCAGCGAAAGCTCCATAACTACCGTATCCTTTCACGGTACGCAGACGGCCCGTACGTTGCTGCGTGCGAGCATCGTAGATTTCAAACTCGGTACAGGAAAGGGGTACTTTACTCACGAGCACCGCCACTTTCACCGATGATTCCAGGTAGCCTAACTGACTGATTCGAATCCAGGCTTTAGGTTGACTGTAGGCAGTCCAGGAAAGAAAAACGAAGAAGAGCAGTAGGATTCGGTTCATAGGAGATCGTACAAAAGCCCCAAGTTAAAAAGAGCCAATAGTATCCCCAAACAAAAAAGAGCGGGACACGTATGCCTCGCTCCTTCCAATGCGATTTTTTTAAATTACTTCACTGGTACAGGAAACTTATCGAAAAGTTTTGATACGGCCTTATCGATTTGCTCGGGCTGACGGCTACGTTTATTCAATACAGTTGAGCCGACCGCATCCCAGACCATTTTATTCTGCTGGGCATCTACCAGCTCCACGGACAGCGTTCCTTCTTTATATTGACCAACGGGTACGGTTTCACTTTTCCAGGAATAACGCCGTTGCCCGATGTATCGCGGAGCTTCCCGAATGTCGGTCTGACGGGTCTGCGTTTTCTCCTGAATCACCAGTCCAATGTTGATCAGCAAGTCTGGTTTCCCATAGGTCTGATACCCGCGGGCGTTCATTTCCCGGGCAACGGCCTGTTTAATTTCATTCATGGCAGTATTCGTCACCGAATCCCGTTCGGCTCCCTGTAACTCCACATCCATGAAATTGTAGGTCTTATAGGCTTTCAAATCTGCCTGATCGTCGGTACGGCTTTTCACATTCGAGTACGAACAGGACGTCAGGACTGCTCCTAAGGCTAAGGTGGTAAGTATTCTCATGGCTGATGCTCTTTCTTTGTTTAAAGACAACACTAAAAAAACCTGTACTCATCTGCTTTACACTGACTTGAGCTAGTAACTCCAATAATGATTCTGAATCCTTAAAAAACTGAGGTTGTTTTTTCCCATACGTTCATTTACGATACTCAGCGCCACTAGTAATCGTCTAGCCTCAATCTGGCTGGAATGATTTTCTTTTTACCCCGGTACATATTTCACCAAATGCATCGCTATGAAAACAACGGAACAAACGGCTCTGATCACCGGAGCCTCCAGTGGAATCGGTTACGAACTCGCCAAAGTCTTCGCCCAAAACGGTTATAATCTGGTACTGGTGGCCCGTAATACGGATCGTCTCAACGAAATCGCCAATGAATTACGTGACCAGCACGGACTGGAAACGGTGATTGTCATCGGAAAAGATCTGACACAGCCGAATGCTCCCCAAGAAGTATACGATGAAGTCAAAGGCTTTGGTGTAGACATTAATATCCTCGTCAATGACGCGGGTATGGGTGAATACGGCCTTTTTGCTACCGAAACGGATCTGGACAAAGAACTGTCCATCATCAAACTTAACGTGGTAGCTCTGGTACATTTGAGCAAGCTGTTCCTGAAAGATATGGTACGCGTGAACGAGGGTAAAATCCTGAACCTTGCCTCCGTGGTATCGCTCATGCCTAATCCGTACATGGCCGTTTACGGGGCTACGAAAGCCTTTGTTCTTTCCTTCACCGAAGCTTTACGCAATGAATTAAAAGACACGAGCATTACCGTGACTGCGTTGCTGCCCGGTGCTACCAATACTGATTTCTTTAATAAAGCTGGAGCCGAAGGTACGCGGGCTCATCAACAGGCTCAGACCGCCGATCCGGCGAAAGTAGCCGCTGATGGGTACGCCGCTCTGATGAAAGGCAACGATAAAGTAGTTTCCGGCCTGATGAACAAAACGCAGGCTCTGTTATCCAACGTTCTCCCCGATCAGCTGACGTCCCAGACCATGCGAAAACTAATGGAACGTCCCGACGAGTCGGAAGAATCCAAAACACCTTCGACGGCATCCACACTGATCTCACTGGCCGTGATTGCCGGAGGTCTGTACTGGGCTTATACTAAATACGGATTACCCGGCGTATTGAAGAAAGTAAATATCGAATAATGGGAGTGAATCCCTTATATACTAAGTAGGCAGCCCGCATTGGGCTGCCTTTTTTGCGTATTTTCAAGCCATTCTGACGTAGATTCAGTAAGAACGGTACGATTTTTAAGTCAAAAAGACATAGGCTCGCTTGTGGTAAGTATTTTTTTGACTAGTAGTAAACCTATTGAAGATACAGCCATGAATTTCAATCAGTATACTATTAAAGCTCAGGAGGTTGTCCAGCAGGCGGTGCAGATTGCCCAGGGTAATCAGCAGCAAGTGGTGGAAACGGGTCACGTACTCAAGGCCCTCCTGGAAGAAGACCCCAATACGATGGGTTTTCTAACGAAAAAACTAGCAGTTAATACGGCTACCTTAAACAGCCGTCTGGAAAATATTTTGGCTAGCTACCCCAAAGTTTCGGGTGGACAGCCGTACTTGGGGAATGATCTGCAAACGGCCTTTAACAAGGCTCAGTCGTACCTGAGAGAGTTTGATGATGAATACGTCAGCATTGAATTAATTCTACTTGGACTGGCTACGGGTAAAGATGCCGTCGCTACGCTGCTGAAAGAAAGTGGCTTCCAGGAGAAAGAATTAATCGCTGCTGTTAAAGAACTCAGAGGAAAAAATAATCCCGTGAAAGACCAAAACGCTGAAGCGAAGTATCGTTCGCTGGAACGCTACTCCAAAAACCTGAACGAACTGGCCCGCCAGGGCAAAATTGACCCGGTTATTGGCCGGGACGAAGAAATTCGCCGGGTCCTGCAAATCCTTTCGCGTCGTACCAAAAACAACCCGATTTTGCTGGGTGAACCCGGGGTCGGTAAGACGGCCATTGTGGAAGGTCTAGCCCAACGGATTGTACAGGGCGACGTTCCCGAAAACCTGAAAGATAAAATCATTGTCTCTCTGGACATGGGTCTGCTCATTGCGGGAGCCAAGTACAAAGGTGAATTTGAAGAACGTCTCAAATCGGTTATTAAAGAGGTGACGGATTCCAATGGTGAATTGATTTTGTTCATCGACGAAATTCATACGCTGATTGGTGCCGGTGCGGGTGGCGAAGGAGCCATGGACGCCGCTAACTTGTTAAAACCGGCCCTGGCCCGGGGTGAGCTGCACGCCATTGGAGCGACCACCCTTAAGGAGTACCAGAAATACATCGAGAAAGATAAAGCTTTGGAACGCCGCTTCCAGGCAGTATTGGTGGACGAGCCGGATGAACCGGATGCCATCTCGATCCTGCGGGGTATTAAGGAAAAGTACGAACTCCACCACGGGGTACGGATTCAGGATGATGCCGTCATTGCCGCCGTCGAATTATCAAGTCGGTACATTTCGGATCGGTTCCTGCCCGATAAAGCCATTGACCTGATGGACGAAGCGGCCGCGAAATTACGGCTGGAAATGGACTCCGTACCGGAAGAGCTCGATGAGCTGAACCGCCGGATCATGCAGCTGGAAATTGAGCGGGAAGCCATTCGCCGGGAAAACAATAAAGACAAGGAAACGTCCCTGTCGAAAGAAATCGCCGACCTGAACGAATCCCGTAACGAGCTGAAAGCTCGTTGGGAATCAGAGAAAGAGGCCGTCAACGAAGTCCGTACCCTAAAGGAACAACTCGATCAGTTGAAGCTCGAAGCCGATCAGGCCGAGCGGTCGGGTGATTACGGTAAAGTAGCCGAGATTCGCTACGGTCGCATTCCGGAAGCTCAGAAACGCCTCGACGATGTGCAGGCTTCGGAAGACAATCAGTCTGGTACGATGCTGAAGGAAGAAGTAACCCCCGAAGATATTGCCGAGGTGGTTGCTAAATGGACGGGCATTCCCGTTTCCAAAATGCTCCAGTCGGAACGCGAAAAACTGCTGGGTCTGGAAAAAGAACTGCACAAACGTGTAGCCGGTCAGGACGAAGCCATCGAAGCCGTAGCCGACGCCGTACGCCGCAGTCGGGCCGGTATGCAGGACCCCAAACGCCCCATTGGTAGTTTCCTCTTCCTCGGACCCACGGGCGTAGGTAAAACGGAGCTGGCCAAAACGCTGGCGGATTACCTCTTCAACGACGAGAACGCTCTGGTACGGATTGACATGAGTGAGTACCAGGAACGCCATACGGTAAGCCGTCTGGTGGGAGCTCCTCCGGGATACGTTGGGTACGACGAAGGCGGTCAGCTCACCGAAGCCGTACGCCGCAAACCATACTCGGTAGTACTGCTGGATGAGATTGAAAAGGCTCACCCCGATGTCTGGAACATCATGCTTCAGGTACTCGACGATGGCCGCCTGACGGACAACAAAGGTCGCGTGGCTAACTTCAAGAATACCATTATCATCATGACCTCCAACATTGGTAGTCAGATCATTATGGATAAATTCAATGAAGATGAAGGCTGGAACCATACACTAGTCGTGGAAGAAGCGAAAAGTGCCGTAATGGATCTGCTGAAAGCCAGCGTACGACCGGAGTTCCTGAACCGAATTGATGAGATCGTACTCTTTGAACCCCTGAATACCAAAAACCTTCGCAAGATTGTGGGTATTCAGTTCCGGCAAATCCAGCGTCGTTTGGCCGAGCAGGGTATTACCCTCGAATCGACCGATGAAGCACTGGAGAAAATCGCGGAAGAGGGTTACGAACCCAGCTTTGGTGCTCGTCCGCTGAAACGGGTGTTACAGAAACGAATTCTCAATGCCTTGTCGAAGGATATTCTGGCGGGCACGGTTGGAAAAGATTCCGTCATCCTGATGAATCTAGCCGATGATGGCTCCATTGCCTTTGAAAACGTAGATGGAACATTGGAGGTCTAAAGCCTGCAAAAATTGACAAAAAATCCCTGAACTCTTCTCAGGGATTTTTTTGTTATTTTCAAATAGAACCAGCAAGCACACCTTGGATTGTTTGCAAACGTCGGGGTTTCTGCTTTCTTTGTACAAATCAAGCGAAGGCCTCTAGTTAAAACGGCTTCTTTAACGATACTAAATCGGGTATATATTTTTTAGTTTACGGTGTTGATCGGTAATAACGCCTATTTATAGATTTACATCTGCTGGATTCTGGAATAACCCATAACTTTCTGAACTTTGCATTTCTACGAATTTAATCTCCACGACGACACGCTCGATGCCGTGGATTCCATGAATTTTCACCAGGCTACTCCGATCCAGGAAATGGCCATTCCCAAAATATTGAAAGGTAGTGATCTACTGGCTTGTGCCCAAACAGGTACAGGTAAAACCGGAGCTTACCTGATTCCGATTCTTGACCGTGTACCGGACTATCCCAAAGGTCAAATCAGCACGCTGATTCTGGTTCCCACGCGGGAACTGGCCCAGCAAATAGATGAGCAAGTGCAGGGCCTCGGCTATTACGTAGATGCGACGAGTATTGCTATTTACGGAGGTAACAAAGGGCCCGAATGGGAGCAACAGAAAAAAGCCCTGACGCAGGGAGCCGACGTTATTATTGCTACGCCCGGACGTCTGATTGCTCACCTGCAACTGGGATACGTGAAGTTCGATCAGCTCAAAACGCTGATTCTGGACGAAGCGGACCGCATGCTGGATATGGGCTTTATCGGGGATATTATGAATATTCTCAAGCACCTGCCCGCCCAACGGCAAACGTTGCTGTTCTCGGCTACCATGCCACCCAAAATTCGCGATCTGGCCCGCCGGATTATGCATCAGCCCGAAGAAATTAATCTGGCTGTATCCAAGCCCGCTGAAGGGATTGATCAGCAGTTTTATCTAGCCGGGGATGCTCAAAAAGTGCCCTTGCTGATTCATCTGATGCAGTCGGTCGAGAACCCGAGTATGGTGCTTTTCACGTCTCGCAAGTCGGAAGTGAACGTCATTGTACGGGCTTTGAAGAAAATGAAGTGGGATGCCCGCGGCATTTCTTCCGATTCAGAGCAGGGCGAACGCGAAACCATTTTACGGGATTTCAAGAATCGGGCCTTCCCAATTCTGGTGGCTACGGATGTGCTTTCGCGGGGGATCGACATTGATAACCTGAGCCACGTAGTAAATTTTGACGTTCCCCGCGATCCCGAAGATTACGTACACCGCATCGGACGTACGGCTCGGGCCGCAGCTAAAGGTACGGCCATCACGTTCATCAACGATCAGGATCAGCATCGCGTCGTTCGCATTGAACGCTTACTGGAAAAAGAACTCGAAAAACGATCGATCACCGAAGGGCTAGGTCTTGGTCCTGCACCGCTCTGGGATCCTAAAAAAGATCGTGGTAATAAGAAGAAAACGACCGCTCCGCAAACGTCTTCTTCCGCCGAAAAGCCCAAACGTTTCTTCAACAAGAAAAAGAAAACAGGTCCGGCTAAAACGCAGGGTTAAGAGTTAAAGAAGAGCTTCGTTTCGGCTCACGCGTTATAAAATAGGTCATTCAATAAAAAGAGGTACGGCTTTGGGGCCGTACCTCTTTTTATTGAATGCTGATCTTCTGTCGGTACCGCAGGCTCTCCCCCATGGGGCAGCCTTTGAGTATAAACAAAGCCAGTCGGCTAAAATTCCGGTGTTTATAAAACTTCTTGCCGTTTTTGAAGGCGTAAAACAACTGAAAAAGTACGACAGCCGGGTACGAATGGTGCTTACGGAAATAATGAAACAGTGAAATGTGATACTCCCGAATAATCTCGTAGCAGGGAGCCGTGCTCTGCCCTTCCAGGTGAATGTACTCCGCCTCGGGTACCAGATACAGCACTTTGCCAATCGCGTGCATTTTGCGGGCCAGATCCTCCTCTTCTACGTAGAGAAAATGAGTAATGTCAAACCCACTAACTTCCCGAAAATCCGTTGCTCGGATGAATAGCGTACTGCCCATAATGAAGGGTACTTCCAGCGGCTCCTGATAGGCTTTAAGGGCCGGGTGCTGCTCGGGACGATACCATTTCATGAAGCCGTGACCGAGGTATTTCAGTCCCAACGAAGGAAAATACCCAAAGGAATACCGCAGCTCCCGATTGGGCTTAAACATCTGGGCTCCCACGATACCGGCGTTGGGATGTTGCTCCATGAAGGTTGCCAGAATCGTGCATACATCATTCAGCAGCAGACAATCATTATTTAAAAAATAGTAATAGTCGGTTTCAGGATCCGCGTACTGTACACCCATCATATTTCCCCCCGAAAAACCCAGATTGATCCGGCTACGTACCAGGGTCAGATTCGGAATATCCCGCAGCGGTTCCAGCTTCAAGTAATCTTCATACCGTGAGTTATTATCAACCACCACAATTTCGTAGTTCGGCCACTGGGTATGGTTTCGAATCGATTCAACGCAATGGAGGGTAAGCTGACTGGTATTATAATTTAAAAGAATAATGGAAATAGACGGATGATGCATTAGGGTGTAGAATAAAAGCGTTGGCTGATGAAGCAGGCCTGTCAACGTACAAAGACCGGGTATGAGCGAGCCAGTGGCTCGGGCTACGCAGAATGATTAAGTGAGAAGTATTGCCGTCAATTCGTTTTTATTTAATCCTACAAATTAACAACCAATTTAGCTAGGAAGCCAATGGTTGAGCGTACAATCCCGTAAGAATTCTGGGGCTTCAAGCAGCCTCTCCCCCAGAACATTTTAGCCCATACCCTGTTCTATTCGTATATGTTTCGTTCGTGTAACTCTCCGATTCGCTTTTTAAACTATTGGCAGTCGTTCCATAGGCAAGTACTGGTTTTGGCCGGATTGCTGGTAGTAGGCCCAGCCCTGGCCCAGGAAGAGAAACGCCCTTCGATGGTCCGGCGGATCTTTAACAAACTCATTGCGGATAGTACGGCTCCGGGGAAACCTAGCTTTCGGCTATATCCAACGCTGGCGTATGCTCCGGAAACCAGCGTAGAGATTGGGTTTTCGTCCATGTATCTGTATCAGGCCAAAGGCGATACGCTGAATCGGCTGAGTGAGATTACGGCCTTTACCTTCGTGACTCTACAGGCTCAGTATGGCATCTGGCTCGATAACGCGATTTACGGGGACAAGGATAAATGGTTTCTGCTGGGACGCGTGCGATTTCAGCGGTTTCCGCTTCTCTACTATGGCAACGGTCCGGATACACCCGGTGATCATCCGGCCATTGTGGACGCCATGTATCTGATTGCGAGGCAACGATTACTGCGAAAAGTGGTACCCAATTTTTTTGTTGGACCGCAGGTAGATGTTCAACATCTCTACAATGCTGATTTCCAGCAACCCCGTGAAGGACAGGCGTACCCCTTGCCGCTTGGTGCGGAAGGGTCAACCAATGTAGGTTTGGGCCTGGGGGTTGTTTACGATAACCGGCATAATGTACTGAACGTACGGAAGGGATTGTTTACGGAACTGGGTTTTCTTTCCTACCGAAAAACCTGGGGCAGTAGCGAGAACTTTTTTGGCATTACTTTCGATAACCGACTGTATCGACCCCTTAATCAACGAAACGTATTTGCCTGGCAGGTATACGGAAGCTTCATGTCGGGGAACGTGCCATTCAACTTAAAGTCACTGCTGGGTGGGGATATGATCATGCGGGGCTATTACCAGGGCCGCTACCGCGACGACCAGCTCCTGGCCACTCAGGTAGAACATCGCTGGTTGCCTTTTAGCTTTAGCCGACGTATTGGCGGAACCGTTTTTGCATCAGCGGGCATGGTAGCCCCTCGGCTGGGCGAACTCAACTTCAAACTCGTCCGCTATACGGGTGGCGTAGGACTGCGGTACTTACTTTTCCCGAAAAAGGATATTTTCCTGCGAATGGACATGGGTCTGACCAACGAAGGGCCCGGCTTTTACATCATGACGGGCGAGGCTTTCTAAGCCAGATCAATCTTACGACTTTCCTCCAGACCCGCTACCCCCGCCAACTGCCGTACGGCGTCGGCGTTACGGGGATCGAGGCTTACCACCCACACGTTAATTTCACTGAGTTTTTGAGTAACAGTACCATTCAGCTTTTGAATGGCGTCTTCCAGTACCTGGGTCTGACCGGGCTGGATGGACAGAATGTATTCTTTCATTGACGTAGTAATCGTTTAAAGGGTTTCTCTCTCGTTATTCTTCCGTCCCTAAATCTACACCCACCCCATCGCCTCGTAGTCACTCTTATTCAAACCTGAAAAGACATAAGCAACCTAATAGTCCATAACCTATCTCACGTTCAAACCTAAACTTCTTACGCTCAACACTAAAATCTAAAGCCTCATTCTCAAACCTAAAACTTTCAAACCTTAAACCTAAAAAAGGTATAACCGCCCATCCGAGCGGTTATACACAGACAAAAAACACACCATTGCTAGTCGGTCAATGCTTCTTCGTTGAGCGTCAGCGGCCAGGGTTTCAGAATCAGGCGGGATAGCGGACCCTGTACCAGTCCAGCTCCGGCATCGGTCGTTGGAATGGATAGTGGTTTCGCCGTACTCACCAGCTTCTTCCACAAGGCATAGCCCCGATTCGCTTTGCTCTGCTGGGCATAGAAAGCCGCAATACCCGCCACGTGGGGTGTTGCCATGCTCGTACCCTGCCAAGTAGCGTATTTCGTCGGCATCTTGGTAGACGAGAAAACCTCCACGCCCGGAGCTACGATATCCACGTTTCCGTACGGAGCGTACTTGCCCCGGTTCGAGAAATTGGCAATTTTCATGGTTTTATCCACGGCTCCTACCGCTAGAATTGAAGGACAATTCGCCGGGTGGCTCACCGCATTGTACACGCCATTGCTCCGGTTGCTGTCGTTACCCGCCGCCGCTACAATCAAGGTGCCTTTGGCGAGTACGTTAGCCGCTACGTTTTCAAAGATCTGCGAGTACCCTTGCGTCTGCGTCCCTGCTCCCAGCGACATACTGACGACTTCGCATTTGTTGGCCAAAGCCCAGTTGATCCCCGCCAGAATACCCGCATCGCCACCGTACCCTTCATTGCTGAGCACTTTTCCGGCGTAAATGGTGGCCTTGTACGCCAGACCATACCGGGGCATATTCGGGTCTGAGGGGTTGAGTGGTCCGCAGGCGGTACCAATGCAGTGGGTACCGTGGCCGTGGCCATCCTGAACGGTTTGTCCGTTAATAAACGAAGCCGTCACGATGTTGCGTCCCACAAAATCGGGGTGCTGCAAGTCCATGCCCGTATCAAGTACGGCTACCTTGATTCCGCTCCCATTGTAACTACGGTACAATAGTGACGGCACGCCCCGTACGGCCTGCAAACCCCAGGTCACTCCTGTGGCCTGTACTTCCTGTTCGGCCGTAAAGGCTTCCCCGTTGGATTTTTCCGTTTGCTGGGTACGCTCCAGTAAGGTATCAACGGCATCGCGGAATCCCTTGAGGTATTCGCCGGTCAACTCGTTGATGGCGTACACGACCCGCTCGGGTTCAATCAGTACCGCCTGACTGGCATCGGCAACCGCTAGCGACAGGCGATTCAACTGATCGGGCACGGCATTGACCACAGCTACACCAATCTGATCCAGGTAAATCGCTTCGTTTTTCTCAAAATCGGAGTCCTGCACAAGTTCATCCGGAAAATCCGCTGAATGGGCTACTTTCAGTCCCATCGTTTCGGTTAAACTCGCTAGGGCCGCCTGCGTATCAGTTCCTTCGGGAAACATAACCAGATACCGACCCGTAAACTCTTGGTCCGGCTTTGCGTTTTTTTGATAATCTGACATAGTGAAAAAAGTTGAAGGTTGATCGTTTCCGGTAGCAGGGCCGGTATCCCTGTATTTCGTTTAGGGTCGAAATACGATGTAAAAATGCCTGATCCGTGGTCTGTTTATCAATCCCTAATATTGGGGACACCCTACAAAAAAGCGACGCTCCCGTTGAACAGGAGCGTCGCTTTTTTAGATATACTAGTCTATTTACCAGCGGGATACGGGAGCGGTACTCCTTCGGCAACGGGTTCACCAAAGACGGGCATTCCCGCCCGATTCCAGGTAATTTTCTGAGCCCGCGGCGATCGCTTGCCTCCGCAACCCTGATCCGAGCCGGAGTTGGCGTGGTACAACAGCCAGTCTTCTTTGCCGTTGGGCGATTTAAAGAATGAGTTATGACCGGTTCCGTACACGTGCTTTTCCAGCGATTGTTGAAAGACGGGTTTTTCGCTCTTTTTCCAGCTTTTAGGATCCAGCAGATCCGCCTCGCTAGGTGCCGTTAATAAGCCCAGGGCGTAGGTGTTCGTCCAGCAACCGCTGGCCGAGTACACAATGAAAATCTTCGAGCCGTGCCGGAGAAATTGCGGTCCTTCATTAACATATACGGGCCGGCTGGGCTTCCCCGCCGTCGTATTGTCCCAGTAGCGTTCCCAGTCGAATGTCGGCGTTGAAATCAGTACCCGTTCGCTGGATACGGTCCAGGGATTTTCAAGAGCGGCCATGTAAATATTTTGTACTTCGTCGGTTTTACTGACGTGATCCCAACCCGACCAGATCAGGTAACGCTTGCCTTTGTGCTCAAAAACCGATCCGTCGATGGCCCATTGATCGCTCGCATCGCTGAGTTTCCCTTTCATCACCCACTCGCCTTCCAGCGGATCGGAGGCACTGTTTTCGAGTACGTACAGGCGTCGGTTATCGCCGCTATTGCCATCATTCGCCGTGAAATAGACGTACCATTTTCCGTCCAGAAAATGGATTTCGGGAGCCCAAATGTCTTTCGAGTACGGACCTGTCGCGGGCGGAGTCCAGATGACTTTTCCTTCCGCTGTTTTCAGTTCGGGCAAGGTCTTGGTTTTCCAGAGCTTGAGCGACCGCCCGGTGGTGTGCATGTAGTAGTAATACCCTTTATGGTACAAGGCCCAGGGATCGGCTCCCGAGGGCAGTAACGGATTTGTGAAAGTTTGAGCCTGGGTGTACAGGGAGATCAAACAAAAGAAGAGTAGTTTTTTCATAAGGTTTAGCTGGCTTGATGGATGGTATTGTATTGACTAGAAAATTAAGGTATCCAGTTACTGGCTACCAATAGTACGTATCGTTCTTCCTGAAAGATACTAGCAACCGACAACTGGTTACAAATAGTCGATGCCAGCTAGCTAGCTGGCATCGACTACTAAACGAGTTCCGCTACAATTACTTCATTTTGTCATTGAGTAATTTCATAAAATACCCCCCTACTACGCTCCGGGCCTGGAAACCAACCTTTTTACCATCGGTAGTTTCGTGCCAGTCGCTGATGGGTACGCGAGACGAGGTTTCATGAGCGTACTTTAAAAGAGGTTTGACGAGAGCGTCAAAATCAGCCTGATTGTCCGTTAGCGTTGCCGTCCATACAATCCAGTCGGATTTCGTATACGTCTTGCGACTGTCGAGGGGTAAGCCATAGCTATTCTGCTTCGTCAGGTAATACTTGATTTCCTTTTCGTACACCGACTGCGGGAACAGTTTCAGTCCCAGAACCTTATCCCATACCAGGTTGTACTTCTGGCTCCAGGTTCCTTTCTTATCGAAGGTCAGTGCGTAGTGATCGCCGTCGTCGGCAATCTGCATCCACTTCTGTACCATCTCTTCGGTACTCTTGCGGTACTTTTCAGCGGTGGCCTTTTCGCCCAGTTGCTCGGCCATCATCGCGTAGCAACCTAAGCCGACAATCGCCTTTACCGAAAGGTTGGCATTGCGGGCCAGGTGACCAGCGAAGTCGTCCGTACAGAGTTGATTGGCTGGATCGAAGCCATCTTTCAGCAGGTAATCAGCCCAGGTCGTCAGCGTTTTCCAGTGCTTGCGGGCGTAATCGGGTTTGCCTTCAGCTTTCACAATCGCCGCCGCCAGAATGATCATGTTGCCGGATTCTTCCACGGGCATGTCTTCGCCGTACACCTGTGCATTCGCCAGCGGGTACGTACCCAGATCGTGGGCCGCAAAGGGCTTCGTCCATTTACCACTTTCACTGTAATAGAAAATACCATTGAGCATGCCTTTCATCAGGTCGGGGTTGTACAACAGGTACAGCGGGGCCGAAGGATACGTAACATCTACGGTATTGATACAGCCATTACTGAAGTTTTCCTTCGACAGATACAGAATGTCACCCTGCGGACTCTTCACCAGCTTATGAGCCGCCGCCGCCTGACGATAGCCCAGTACACACAGCTTGGCATATTCTTCTCCACCCGCCTTTTTGGCATCGGCATAGACCTGGCGATCGAAGTCATTACACTTTTCCATCACCGATTTATAATCCTTGATAGCCGTAGTAATTTCCCGCTCAATGGTCGATCCGTTTTCTTTCCACCAGGGCTTCAGATTCGTACCGAAGTATTGAATCGACTCAATGTCGTCGTAAGCCACCGTCAAAAACTGCTCTTTAGGTGTAGCATTCACCGATCCCAGATTGACGATCGTATTCAGAAATAGGGATTTACCTTCCGTGATCATCGAACGCTGGGCTTTCAGGGCGGGCAGCGTACTTACGGTCTGAACGGCCTGGTTCTGCTTGGGAGCTGCCACGTAGAGATAGCCCCAGTCAATGCGGAGGTCATCGCCACTCTTTTTCAGGATGGCCTGCTCTTTCGTTCCGGTTTTCAAGGCCACGTAATCGTTGGTTGAGGCCGTTGTCGCCGTTACGGGCTGCGTGGGTACGTTGGTCGCCAGACTGCTTGATACGCCAAAGTAGAAGTTTACCTGGTGAGCGGCTCCATCGTTGGCTTTTACACGGTACGTCACGTAAGAAACCGGACGAGCGTACAGCGTTAAGTCGTTCATTAACAGCGGCGAAGCAAAGGATACGTCCAGATCTACTTTACCACACGTAAACGAATACTTAGTTTGCGTAGCGGTAAAATCCATGCTCTTCTGCGTAGCCGCCTGCATCGTCGTTTTTTCATTCGAACGCATTTCACTCGACAAGCCCGCGTCCAGCCAGGCACCACCCGCCGTGTTAGCCACGTGAATGGCCAGTACGTTCTTTCCCGCTTTCAGTTTTGACTGAATGGGAATGTAGTTGACCTTGGTAATCCAGCCCTTGTGCGTGTATACTTTTTCTCCGTTCAGATAGACTTCGATGTTGTCGTCGTGCTGAATTTTCAGGTATACCTGACTCGTAGGGGCCTGCTTGAGCGTGAAGCTCCGGCGGGTCCAGAGGTCTTCGCTTTTCCAGAGCGTAGCGGCCTGATTCTTGTCATCGCTGAAGGGGGCTTTGCCCGTCTTCCAGTCGCTATCTGAAAAGTTCAGCGTATTCCAGCCGCTTTTGGGTTCTTTTTCGGTGTACTGAACAGAGTACGCCATTTCATCCGCCGTAGGCAGGATGGTTTCGTAGCCTTTCGCCTCTTGGCCCAGGAATCGATAATTGACGCCATCTACGGTCAAAACGCCCAACAAGGGTTGATCGGCACCGGTCCAGTGTTTCGTGGGTGAAGCCGTCAGTTCGTCGGTCGTTGACCAGACACTAAAATACGGGTCGTGCGTAAGTAGTGGGTACGCTGGAGCCCGTCCTACCTGGGCCTGAGCCCAGCCACCCGCGGCCAGGGCGGCCAGCAGTAAAAGGTGTTTTTTCATAGTAAATAGGGAAAAATAATAAAGCAGTTTACGTAAAAGGGATCGGTTGAAAGCTGTAGTTTTTAGGTGTTGTGAGGAATTGAAGATGAGTTTAACAAGTCTGTTTTACGTTCCAGAGGCATGGCTGGTCATTTAGTACGTAAGAATTTATTAACAACCGATTAGTCTCAATGAATCAGTACTTCGTCATTTAAAGACGGCTGATCTCTTAGTCCGTATCGCAAACACCGCTCTTTTCATCCCGCTCCAGGCTACCGCTTTGCGGATGAAAAAGGCGGCTTTTCGCGATAGGACGGGGCCTGGGTTTATGTCGTCAACAGTACCGACTCGCTAGAAACTAACAACATTACTACTGCTCGAAGATGAAAACCTCTCCCGCGTATCAGCCATTCCATGGGGGCCATTCCATGGGGGCCATTCCATGGGGCCGCCGAACGAGCTACGATAGCCGAAATGCGGTGGCCCTGAGCAGGCTGTCGCCCCCATGGAATGGTTAGGCGTGAAATGGCCCGACATGGATTGCTGATCGCTACTGAACAGCCATACTTACGGGACCAAACTTGGTCTAGGTGAATAAAGAAGCTCCCTAAAAGCAACAAGCCATAGTTAAATTATCACTTACCAAACCCAAAGAATACTTTAGATAGATAGCCCGGGGCATGACCCCGGGCTGGGGTCTCAGGTTAAACAGACAGTAACTTTTAATGAGTTAAAACCCTGATTTATAAGGTTATTTTACCTTCTGAGCTGGAACGCCTTCGAACGTGATTTTTACGGGTTTGATTTCACCTTTTTCATCGAAATACATGCGTTCGATACAGGTTACCCGGTGATTGGCGTCGGTTTCTCCCAGTGGACGACGGTGGTAGATGATGTACCATTCATCCGTACCGGGCCGCTGGATGACCGAGTGGTGCCCTGCTCCGGTGGCTACTTTTGCATCCTGCTGCAAAATTTTACCAGCTCGTTTGAAGGGACCAAAGGGAGAATCGGCGATGGCGTACGCAACGGAATAGTTCGGGCCAGTCCAGCCGCCTTCGGACCACATGAAGTAGTACTTGCCATTCCGAATGAACATGATTGGCCCTTCGACGTAGTTTTCCGGCGTGATTTCCTTGAAGGTTGAGCCATCCTCGGCCGGAATGAATCCGCTGAAATCTTCTTTTAACTGAGCAATGTTACAGTGTCGCCAGCCACCGTAAATGAGGTAATATTTCCCGTCTTTATCCTTAAACACAAACTGATCGATGGGCTGAGCACCGTTGTGGAATTTATCGACCAGAGGTTTGCCCAGCAGATCCTTGAACGGTCCGGAAGGCTTGTTGGCCACGGCGACGCCAATGCCCCCTTTCTCCTGATCATTCTGAATATCATTGGCTCCGAAAAACAGGTAGTACTTGCCTTTTTTCTCGATGATGGCCGGTGCCCATAACGCCCGTTTGGCCCATTTTACCGCACTGGTATCGATAATATTGGGATGTTTTTTCCAGGTCACCAGATCCGGCGAAGAAAAAGCATCCATGTGTACCTGCTTATTGTAAGGAGCCGAGTACGTGGGATATACCCAGTACGTCTTCCCGAAAATTACGCCTTCCGGATCAGCATACCAGCCCGGAAAAATGGGGTTACCCGAGGTTTTCTGAGCATCAGCTCCGAAAGCCGCACCCGCCAGGGCCAGTACCAGGAGACTTTTTTGTTTGAGAGATTTGGACAGCTTCCGCATGAAACCAGACAATAGTGTTTGAGAGGATTGAAAACTAGAACTATTACCAGTAAAAGTACCATCTTGTTCGTTTCAACTCATCTCCTAAAAACTTCGTCGACTTTTGATCGTCAAAATAGATCGGCTTTTTGCCGGGTTGCGGTACGGGAAATGTATGAATCTGAAGCGGATTGACGCAGGTCATCTGGAATAAAAAGGCAGTAGAAAAGTTTTACAAATGGGAAGCAAAACCAACCGTTACTAAAAAAACTTCCCGAAAGGGTTGTCGCTTCCGGGAAGCATTGATCAATAGGTCACTTTTTGAATGGGCGAAAAAATCGGGTCTTCTATCCCACTGACTTTCAGTTTGACACGGGCAAATACAAAATTTTGCGTCGGTGTCAGTTTCGGTACCGTCACCTGCAGCTGAATGCCACTCATGGTTTTCAGATCGGCTCCTTTGATTACCTGAGCGGCAATGTTGGTCCGAACGTCTACAAAGTCCGTTTTGCTGATGTACAGAGCCACTTCTTCGATGGCTTTGGCCGAGGCATCGGTAATAATTTTTTCAATCGAAAACTGCGTCGAAACCTTCGACTCTCCGCCCGTGAAGGTGGCATTACGGATCATGTAGTACGGCAATACCTCCAGGTCCAGGGTCTGACTGCCGCGTACCTGCACCGGAATGGTATCCGATTGGGTTTCGGCGTTGCGAATGGACTTGAACGGTCCCTGATACGAAGGAATCACCAGCTTATAATTGCCATCGAATAAGGTAGAGGCATACGAGCCATTTTGATCGACCGTCACGTTAATCGATCCTTTTTTGCCCCAGCCGGGCTCCCAGAGTTCGAAGGTTACGTTGTTGTATTCAACGCCAATGGGTTCACCCTTATACACGATCCGGCCCTTTAATACGGAAGACGGCGGATCGTAATTATCAAAGGTACAGGCCGTTAGCGAAGCTCCCAGCAGTAAAAAGAGAAGATATTTTTTCATCAGTCCGGTGCGTTTACTGGTTCGGGTTTTTCACAATTTTTGGGTTGTTGTTCCGGATGTCTTCGTTGATGAACGAGTAGTAATTACCCAGCCGGAAGCGGTGCGGGTTGGTCACATTCGAAGGAATGATCTTCTTGAACACCCACTTGCCATTCTGCTCGGTACCCGGAGCGTAGATTTTATACGGCCACAGTCCGAAAATGCGGGTGCTGGTTTCGGTAGCTACGCCAGGCTGGGTCGTGAGATCGGTCGCGTTGCCATTCCAGACCACGTGAGCCAGCCGCCAGCGTTTCAGATCCCAGAAAATGTGATTTTCAAACGCCAGTTCTACTTTACGTTCGTGCACAATGCGGTCGAAACTCAGGTCAGCCGCGACCAGATCTTTGGTAAAACCGGCCCGTTTCCGAACCTGATTCAGGTACTCGGCAGCCTTGGCCGACTGCCCCAGTTCGAAGGCAGCTTCGGCGGCGTTGAGCAGTACTTCGGCGTAACGGTAGCGAATCCACCAAACTTCACTCCGGGTGCCGAGTTGCCCGGATCCTACGGTCGGATCCTGGTACTTACGCACGTAAAAGCCCGTCTGAGCACTGTACTCCAGCCCGTCAATCGGACCGTCAAACCCAACCACCTGTTCTTCCGTCGTTTTGCCGGGCAGTACCTTGCGGGAGCCGAAGTTATCGCCCGTAATGATGGAATTGTTGGCCAGAATGTACCCGGCCCAAATGTCTACGGTTTTGCTTTTAAACTGGCTTCCCGGCAAAATCACGGTTCCACCTAAACGAGCATCACGACCGGCAAATAATTCCAGCGGATTAGAGAAGTACCGATAGCCGCCATTCGCCTCCGTGTAGGCATAGGGAGCAAAGGTGTTGTCCAGTTTTTCGAAGGACTGTACCAGATTCAGCGAAGGATTCAGGCGACCGCCCTGCTGTTCCTCGGCCACCGAACGCGGCTGGTTATTAATCGTCCAATCGACGGTTTTGCCACTTTTAAGTTTAAAATCCTTCACGAAAAGAACTTCGGCGTTGTTGGATTTATCCGTAAACAAACTGGCAAAGTTGTCCTGCAAATCCGTCGGCTTTTTCAGATACAGCGAGTATTGCCCCAAAGCGATGAGTTCCTCGGCCGCTTTCAGTGCTTTTTGGTAATAGCCCGCCGCTTTATCGGCAGCGATGCCCACTTCCCCACCGGGCAGAGAGACCTGAGGGGTGTTGACCCCGTATTTGGCAATCGAACCAGCGTAGAGAGCCGCCCGGGCTTCGGTGGCCAGAGCCAGTCCTTTCGAAGCCCGTGATTTTACGTTAGCATCCGCCGGCAAATCATTTTTAATCGC
Organism: Siphonobacter curvatus; assembly: GCF_002943425.1. Lineage (NCBI taxonomy): Bacteria > Pseudomonadati > Bacteroidota > Cytophagia > Cytophagales > Cytophagaceae > Siphonobacter > Siphonobacter curvatus. Next base: position 2,013,502 of record NZ_PTRA01000001.1, on the reverse strand, counting down.
CTCCATCTCCGCAATTACGAAGTCGTAAATCTCGGATTCCTTCGCCCGGGCGTGTTGCAGGTAGGTGGGATCGCCGCTGAAGTCGTACGCCAGGGGTTCCAGAATCAGGGGTACGCCGCCCATGCGTTTCACTTCCTCGAAGTAAAACGAGGCTCGTAGGTACCGGGCTTCGGCTAGGAAACGTGTTTTGTCGCCGGCACTGAGTTGGGTCGCCTGTTCGCATTTCTGAATGAACAGGTTCATTTCCCGCAGGTAGCCGTAATCCCAATAGTTCCACCAGTCGTAGCTGTACTCCTGATTTTTGTGACGGTAGTACTCTCCAGAACTCGAAGCAAAGGCCTCGTCGAAGTTGGCGTACTCCACCCACCTTTCCGTACTCTGCATGTCGGGATAACGATCGTATAAATCCACCAGCACCGTGAGAACGAGATTCGGACTCTGCCAGACTTTATCGTTGGTGAGAATATTGGTCGGGTCTTTATCGAGAAACTTCTCATCGTTGCAGGACCAACTCACCAGCATGAGAACCAGGCAACTGAGATAATGCATTTTTTTCATAGTCAGGGTATTAGAGCGAGAGGTTCACCCCTACGTTGACGAATTTATTTTGGGGATAAGCCAGGCCGTTTTCTTCCGAGATCTCCGGATCAATACCCGCCTTCCGCAGATTATCAAGGGAGAAGAGGTTGTAGGTATTGAAGTACACCCGAGCTCGTTTTACCTTGATTTTTTCGAGCATTCGCTGCGGGATGGAATAGCCGAACTCCATCGTACGCATTCGGAGGTAGGTGACGTTAGTGAGCCAGAAATCCGACGAACGGTTGTTACTGTGGCCGCCATCGTTGAAGCGTAAGGCCGGGAATTTTCCGGGAATCCAGGCACTGTTGAGGTCATACGGATTTTCGCGGTGCCAGCGATCTTCGTAGAAGTCTTTCAACAACGCCCCCGTATTCTGGAAGGGCCAACGCATCTCCCAGTTTCGGATCACGGAGTATCCCGAACCACCCGAGAAGTCAGCCGTAAAGTCAAAGCCTTTCCAGGCCAGTTGCAGGTTGATACCGAAATTGATCGTGGGGTTGCTACCGGCTCCATTCCCAATTGGACGCTGGTCATAGTCGTTGATCATCCCATCGCCGTTAGTATCCTCGTAAATCAGGTCACCGGGCAGTAGGGTTTTGTTGCCCTGACCGTCGATGTTCACGCCGTATTCGGCAATCTGATTGAGTGATTCAAACTGACCGATGACGTGATACCCCCAGTACAGGTCATTCCAGCGGTTTTCACCTGAATTGCGGTAATAATCCCAGGAATTGTTCCAGCGGGGTTTGTACGAACTCAGGAATTTCCGGCGGGAATACGACAGGTTTCCACCAATCGTAAAGTTCAGTTGATCGATTTTGCTAGTGTAAAACAGCGAACCTTCCCCTCCCAGCTGAGCATCGCTGTTGACGTTTTCGTCGGGCAGGCCGTAGCCGAGTTCAGAAGGAACCAGCACATCGTACTTCCGGCCCCGTAGGCCGGAACGCTTCCGGTTAAAATAGTCGAGCGAACCACTGAATTTGCCGTTCAGGATGGTGTAGTCCAGACCGAAGTCCAGAATTTTCGAAGTAAACCAGGAAATGTTCGTGATGGGTACTCCCCGGTCCCGCGAACCTTTAATCACTTTTCCATCCATAATGACCGTTGAGGAACCGTAGTTGTAACCGGATACGTAATCGAAATCACCGATGCCTACGTCATCATCTCCCAGTGCCCCGTACGATCCGCGAAGTTTTAGGTTGGTCAGTACGCGGTCACCTCCTACCCAATTCTTGAAGAAAGGTTCTTCGGTAATCCGCCATCCACCGGAAATCGAGGGAAAGAAACCCCAGCGTTTCGAGGGAGCAAACTTGTAGGAAGCATCCCGCCGCCCGGCCAGTTCCAGAAATAATTTGTTCTGGTAGTTGTAGTTCAGACGTCCGATATAACCAGCCCGGGCCGTCTGGATGTCGCTGTCGTTGTAGGTGTCCATATCGGCGAATTGCAGCAAGGGCAATTCGTTGGTTTGCGGTACCGAGTGCACCCATACGTCAATTTCGCGGCGGGAAATTCGCTCGGCCACAAATGTGGCAGCCAGGTTGTGTTTGCCAAAACTGTTCTGGTAATTGACCTGTCCCTGCACTACGTTTTCGAGCACTTTTCGCGTACCCCGCTCCCGCCAGGGGTTGGTACTGCCGCCCGTACGAACGTAGGTATCGGTGTCTTTGTAGTACGTATAGGCATCGTACGTGTATTCGTGACCGTTCATTAAGCGATCCGCGATGTAGTACGAGTAGGTACCCTTGGCCGTCAGTCCTTTGATGGGCGAGCGGTATTCGCCCGTGAAGTTGGTTTGCAGCACCCGCCAGTCTTCCCGCCAGTAACCGGACTTATCCTTATTCAGCAAGCCCCAGTTCGTATCGTTGTGACCGATGTCGTTGAGATAGGCAGGATTGTCGTTGGCAAAAGGACGTTCGGTGGGACGATTGCGAAACAACGCAAACCGCGGTCCCCAGTAATCATCGCTACCGGGTACACCGGGGTTATCCCGCGTTTCAATCCGGCCGTTGATTTGTACGCCGACTTTCAGGGAATTCGTAATCTGAGCGTCGATATTACTCTAAATATTGGTTCGTTTGAACGTAAACTCCCGACCCAATACGGAGTTCTGAAACAGGTGCGTCGCCGAGATGTAGTAATTGATTTTATCGGAACCACCCGTTGCGTTGATATTGATGTTGTACTGCGGAGCGTTCTTCTTGATGATGTAGTTGTGCCAGTCAAAGCTTTTGTAGCCCGTCTCGGTCCCCTGCTGCCATTTGGCCAGTTCTTCCGGCGTAATGTCCGTGCGGCCGTACTGGTTCATTTCGCCGTCGGCCTTCCCCAACATCCATTCGTAGGCGTTGGTGGTACGGGGAAAACGCGTCCAGTTCTGTACCCCCGTGTAGGCATCCACATTGATGGTATTAGGGTTCCCCATCTTCCCGCGTTTCGTCGTTACAACAATAACCCCATTGGCCGCCCGTACCCCGTAAATGGCCGCCGAAGCGTCTTTGAGTACGGTAATGCTTTCAATGTCGTTGGGGGAAATGTTGTTAAACTGTCCCGCGTCTTTCTGAATGCCGTCGATGACGTACAGCGGATTGCCCATATTCCGGATCTGGATGTTGGCACTCGAACCGGGCCGTCCATCGGTCATCCGAAAGGAGACGCCGGGAATTTTGCCCGCCAGACCACTACTTACGGTCGATCCGCCGTGTACTTTTTCGATGTCTTTACTAGAAATGGTCGAAATCGCTCCGGTGATGGATTCTTTCTTTTGCTCGCCGTAGCCCACGACTACCACTTCATTCAGGGCCTGATCGGTGGCCTTCATCGAAATGTTCAGTACCGTCTGCGTACCAACGGCCAGCTCCTGGGTTTGGTAGCCAATGGAAGAGAACACCAGAATAGCATTATCATCGGGAATATCCAACCGAAACGTCCCTGTCGCATCCGTCGTGGCTCCTTTCGACGTTCCCTTGACGATGACGTTAACGCCCGGTAACCCTTCGCCCGTTGCTTCATCGCGTACAGTGCCGCGAACGGGAATATCGGCCGAAGGCGTCGCGTGCAGCAGCGACAGCAAAGGCGTGGTGGCATTCACCGAAGGCATCACAAAGGAAGTCTTGGGAGGTGTGGTGGCTGGCGTGGACCTTTCTTCCGGCGTAATGACGTAGGCATGTTCCTTGACTTTCTGGTACGTCAGCCCCACCGGATACAGGATCGCCCGGAGGGCCTGTTCCGCCGTTCGATGGCTTCTTAGCCGCTCGACCGGGATCGATACCGGATAGACCACCCGGTTCTCGAACAGAATATCCACTTTATACTGGGTCTTGATTTCTTGCAAAACCTTGCGGAGCGAGAGATACGTCGGAGCTTTGGTTTCCTGCCGCAGGGTTTCAGCACGGGCGAAGGTCTGCGAGATGCCAATCCCCGGTAGCATCGTCAAACCCGCCCATAAGCAGATGGGTAGTGTTTTTTTCATAGATAATCGTAAGAGGTAGAATTAGTTTTTCTCGGTCAGGATAATGTGCTTGCCCACGCGTTCCACCTGCAGATTCAGGACCAGTTGCAGGGCGTTTAACAACTCGTTTCCGTCTTTGGCATTGAAGGTTCCGCTGACCATTCGTTGGGCGAGGTTCTGATTCGGAATCCTTACTTCGTACCCGTAATTCTCCTTCATCAGCTGAGCAATTTCACAGAGTTTAGTATCGGCAAACACGTAGCGGTGCTGCGTCCAGGCGGCCACCTCCTCGGGTTTCGGCTGTTTCGTCAGAGCGAAGGAACCCACGGGGGTCAGGGTTACCTGATCACCGGGTTTCATGGTTAGCGTCCGGCCCTGTTTCTGGAAATTCAGCTGCACTTTTCCCTGCATGAGTACCACCCGGGTACCGCGTTCCCGGTTGAATACCACAAACTCGGTCCCGAGTACTTCCACGTCGAGGTTGCGGTCGGTTTTGACGACAAAGCGGCGATGGTCTTTCGTGTGTACTACGGAAAAGCGGGCTTCTCCGGTCAGCCGTACGTTTCGAGGGCCGCTCCCAAAGTCAAAGCGGGGGTATTTCAACGTCGAATTGGCATTGAGGGTGACGTGGCTGCCATCGGGTAGTTCGACGGCAAGTACCTGACTGTATTGCGTTTGGTAAGTTTTATACTGAAGGGAATCCCGAAACAGCCAGCCTGAGCACAGTAACAATACCCCCGCCGCGGCAAACCAGGGTTTCCAAGACCATAACCGACGACTGACGGGCTTGGCTTCCATCGGCTGGTTCCCCTGTTGCATGAACAACTGGTACCGTTCGAGAGCCGTTTCGGTATCGGCCACGTATTGAAGTTGCTGCGATTCCCACGCGTGGAGGGTTTCGTAGAACAGGGTTCGATTTTCCGGCTGCTGAAGCCATTCTTCAATCAACCGGGCCTGCAAAGGCGTCGCTCGCCCGGCATGATAATCCATCAGATGGACTCGGGTAATCGATTGCATACGTTGAGGAAAATGAGAAAGATGGGATAAAACCTTAGCAACTGAAGAGCACGATAAGAAACAAAAGCCCCTCGTCTTTCAAGACGAGTCGGAGCGTCGATAAAGCCTTACTAATGTGCGTTTCGACGGTTTTTATACTGATTTGAAGTTCATCGGCAATTTCCTGATACTTCCGGTTTTCGAAGCGGCTCAGCAGAAAAACCCGCTTGCACTGCGAGGGAAGTTGTTCAATCGTTTGCTCAATTTTGCGTTGCAGCTCGTCGAACTGGACCATTTCGGCGGGCGATGGCTGGTAATCTACTACAGCCAACTCCTGGGGATCGGTACTCTGGCGGGATTTCTGTAATTCCCACCGCAGGTAATTGTACGAACGGTTTCGAACGGCCTGGTACAAGTAAGCCACGAAGGAAGTCGTGACGGATTCATACACCCGATCACTCCAGAAGCGACAGAAGACTTCCGAGACTATGTCTTCGGCTACTTCCTTGGAATACACCAGTCGAACTGAATGACTGCATAAAGCCGCGTAGTATTGCCTAAACAGGGCTTCACAGCCCTTCTGGGGGTTTTCCTGAAATAACAATTGTAACGATTCTTCCGTGTCTTTGCCCATTGGATTACGTGGATTGAAATCCACCAACCGGGCGGCGGGTAAAGAACGGATTACCGGGGTTGGTACAGGTAAAGACATAAGTCAGTGCTTCCAGCGAGTAAAGGGGTTTACTGAGCTTATTGACAAGTAGGTTATCAAACACCCTGGGTCCTTTTTATAATTTTTTGTATATTTTTTTCAACCTTAATAAGAGTAACTAATTTTTTTAAAAACACCAGTCTAGTTCTTCCTACAAATAATTCTATTCGTTCGAATTACAAACTCAGGGTTTCGGCCTACGAACTTGTCCTGAGTGTAGCTTGATTTATTCCATACCTTTGCACGAATTCAAAGTACCCTTGAATGAAACTATACCTCTTGCCTATTTTATCTATTTGCTTTGGACCAACGCCTGCCCAATCAATGAATCGGGCAGCGTTGGCTCCGGGCCATTACCGGAATGAGCTCTTATACCGTAATGCATCGGGTACGCTCGACTGGTTACGAAGGCATCAAAATCATACGCTTAACCTCTAATCCTTAATTATTCACTAACGTTTCCGTTCATTAGCTACGCTTACTGACTACCTCTAAACAATCCACTACTAACCACTAACTACCAACGCTTGATATGATTCGTAGTTTGCTTACCCTTCTCACGCTGGGCTTTTTTTTCGTAACGGCTCAAGCTCAAACCACGACGGGCGAACCCGTTAAAGTGGTACCTGGTCGCTGGTCGGCTCAGAAAGCCAACGACTGGTACGCCAAGCAACCCTGGCCCGTAGGTGCCAACTTTACCCCTAGTACGGCCATTAATCAGCTGGAATTCTGGCAAGCCGATACCTGGGATCCGCAAACAATTGACAAAGAACTGGGCTGGGCAGAAGGCATTGGTATGAACGTCATGCGGGTGTTTCTACACAATTTGCTCTGGGAAAACGACGCTGAAGGCCTCAAGAAACGCATGGGCGAGTTTCTGACCATTGCCGATAAACACAAGATCAAAATTCTGTTTGTACTCTTCGATTCCTGCTGGAACGACGATCCGAAAACCGGCAAACAACCCGAACCTAAACCGGGTGTACATAACTCGGGCTGGCTACGGGCACCCGGTACCAAGCGGATGTTTGACTCGCGTACCTGGGGACCACTGGAAGCATATACGAAGGGCGTCATCGGAGCTTATGCCAACGACAAACGTATTTTAGGCTGGGATTTATTCAACGAACCAACCAACAATGGCTACAATGATGCCGTGATGCCGTTGCTCATCAAGTCGTTTGAATGGGCCCGGGCGGCCAAACCTAGTCAGCCGATTACGTCCGGCTGGTGGCATGACCATCCATTATCCAACGGATTTATGTTAGCCAACTCGGACATCATTACGTTTCACAATTACAAATCGGCAGAAGATCTGGAAAAACAGATCCTAGAATTACAGAAACTCGGTCGTCCAATGATCTGTACAGAATACATGGCCCGCAAGCACAACAGCCTCTTCCAAACCTGTTTACCCATTTTCAAAAAATACAAAGTGGGAGCCATCAACTGGGGCCTGGTAGCGGGTAAAACCAACACATACTACGCCTGGGACGAACCCATTCCCAGCGGCGATGAACCCAAGCTCTGGTTCCACGAAGTATTCCGGAAAGACGGTAGCCCTTACAAAGCCGAAGAAGTACAGGTGATCCGAGAATTGACGAAGAAGTAAAATCTTTTTAATAAGATAGTTTTATCCCGAAAGCATTGAATGCTTTCGGGATATTTTTTTACTGGATGGTAAAAGGTATTGATTTTTATCAACGCTATTCCCTATCTTTGTTTTGCCCTCTTTAAACGTCATTATATCCAATTTTTTATTGTACTCATTTGTTTTTGACTTACGACACCTGAACGGCTAGTGTAAGTCATGTTTTCCCCATAAGCGTTCCCTCCCGCCAGTACGATCGTCTTATTGAAAGCATTTACCTGCTAGACTAGTGACTTGACTGTTTCGGTCAAGCTACTTTCCTGTATCCATTTCAAACCCTTTTATTCCACCTTTTATCTCTTTAATTCATGAGAAAAATTTATCTCTCTCTGCTCCTGAGCCTGTTTGCTCTAGTAACAACCCGTACGAACGCCCAGGGTATTTACATGTCCATCAATGACATTACAACGAATGGTAGTGAAGCTCCTAATCACCGGAATGAAGTTAGAATCTACAGTATTCAGTATGGCATCTCCAGTGAAGCTTCTTTTATTAAAGGAGGTGGACCCACTGTGAGTAAACCTAATTTCAGTGCTCTTACACTTACAAAATCATATGACATATCTAGTATAGATTTTATCAGTAAAATGACCAGTGGGAAATCGATACCAAGAGTTGATCTCAATTTTTATGATCCTAAAGATCGGACTACCTATCGAATTCGGCTGGAGGATGTATTTGTAACTTCATACGAAACCAGTTCTTCGGGCGAATGTGAAGGAGGTTGTCCGGGTTTACAGGAATCGGTTAGTTTCGTTTTCAAACAATACATCATCTTTGAAACAGATTCTAAGGGAGGCGGACTGCAACAGAAATTTGGCTTCGATGTTAGCCAGAATAAACAGCTATAAAGCCCGGCCCTCCCTATGTTGCTACGCAATTTTTATCTCCTCCTGGGATGTATCGGATGGCTGGCTCTACCCGCCTATTCACAATCAGGAGCCAAGCTCCCCCTCAGCCCTTATCAGGTTACGAAGCGGAAAGTGGATAGTCTTCAGCGACTGACCACTGCCGGGCATTTTTCTGTTCGTTCACAGACGTCTCGTACCGCCTCCAAACCGCTTGCCGGGGGGCGACAACTGGCGAGTTGCGAGAGCTACCTCTGTAACTTGATTCAATCTCCCCTACCCGTAACCTGGGTAAAGGTTACGGGCCAGCGGCTCAGCGAAAATCAGGTGAAAGTAAGCTGGGAAACCGCAACCGAAGTTAACAATCAGCAGTTTGAGGTACAGCGTTCGGGGCAGGCGACGGAAGGCTTCGAAACCATCGCGACCGTACGGGGCGGACTCACTTCCTCCCGAACGCTTCGCTACGAATCGATCGATGCAAATTCCTTTTCCGGAATTTCTTACTATCGCATCAAACAAATCGATACGGATGGTTCTTATACTTTTTCGAAGGTGGTTTCGGTACAGGGATTCGAACAGGTACTAACCGTCAGAGCATTTCCCAATCCGGCCGTCCGGCAAAAGATTACCTTTCAGCTCTCCGGGCTAAAAGCTCCCCAATCGGTTGCCATTGAGTTGTATGATTCGCGGGGTATGCTGGTCTACCAGCAAAAGGATCAGCCTTTATCGGATGCTTTTCGGATTGAGGTAGATCCTACGGCTCATCTAACTGCGGGTTTCTTTTTTGTAAAGATTCGTACGAATACTCAGCTTGCTCAGGCTTCGTTTGTACTCCTGCCTTAGCTGCACTCACGTTCATAAAAAAAGGTACTGGTTGACGAGCCAGTACCTTTTTTTATGGGATCGCTATTAATTCCTGTGGAGCACAATCTACGTACCCCGCTCTATAGCGACGAAACATGGACTTTGCGTGCATGAACCGGGTATTCCGGACTGGCTTCCCAGTGGCCACTGATTACAACTCTTTCAGCATCCAGATGGTGCAGCTGTAATGTCCGGAATTACCCAAAGCCTGCGGGATGTAATGAAAACCCATTTTCTCGTACATGCCCACGGCGGCCGACATTTCGGCAAACGTCTCCAGGTACAGTTGGCGATAGCCCAGCGATTGGGCGGTATCAAAACACTGTTGCATGAGCTGTTTTCCGATACCCTTGCCCCGCGAGGCGGGTGTCAGGAAAAAACGAACCAGCTCGGCACAGCCGTCGGGCAGACCACTGGTGGGTGATACGCCGCAACCTCCCAGAATTTCGCCGGATTCTTCGGCTACCCAATAGGCCGAGCCCGGTTTTTGAAAAAGCGTAAATAGATCGTCCGTTGTAGGATCCGTGTGGGCAGTTCCTTGCAGGGGTACATGAAATTCTTCGATGGAACTCCGGATAATCTGAGCTAAACGGGCGTTGTCTTTCGGTTCAATGGGACGAAACAGCATACAATCAAGAGGGAATGAACGTGAAAAAGACCGGCGTTTGACTTCCGGCCTTTAAAATTAACGGTCTGAAATGAAAACATCCCGAAAGCCGCAAAGCTTCGGGATGTTTTATCTACAGCCGGAGAACTTATTTTGGCTAGCCTTTCGGAATCATTTTCAGACAAACGGGCATCGATACGGAAATCTCCTTGCCCGTAGGTGTAATTTTTCCACTTTTCGCATCGCGTTTGAATACTACCACATTATCCGTATCCCGGTTCGCTACCAGCACCAATTCGCCGGAAGGATCAATCATGAAATTACGGGGATGTTTGCCGCCGGAAGACGTTATATCAACCAGCTTGAGCGTACCCGTTTTAGCGTCGATGGCGTAAATGGCAATGCTGTCGTGACCGCGATTCGAACCGTACAGGAATTTGCCATCCGGCGATACGTGTAAATCAGCACAGATATTCTGCCCTTTGAAATCCGTTGGTACGGTGGATAAACTTTGTAGCGGCGTTAAAGTGCCGTCTTTGCTGTAGGCATAGGCCGTCACGGTCTGGTTCAATTCATTGATGGCGTATACAAACTTACCCGATGGATGGAAGGTAAAATGCCGCGGTCCCGCTCCGGGTGTGGTTTTCGTGGGTTTGCCTTCGGTGAGTTTACCCGTTTTTTCATCGAGCTGGTAATACGTGATTTCGTCCATGCCCAGATCTGGCACAAACACGTCGCGGTTATTCGGAGCAATATTGATGGAGTGGACGTGGGCTTTTTCCTGGCGTTTTTCATTGGGTCCTTTTCCCTCGTGCTGGATGGTTTGTTGCGGGGCTCCTACGCCGCCGTTTTCCAGTACTGGCAAAACGCTCAGACTCCCACCCCCGTAATTGCCGACAATCACCCACTTACCTGTTCGATCTACAGCTACGTAGCAGGGGCCCGCTCCACCAGAGGATTCTGAACTCAGTTTGTCGAGCGTACCGGTCTTATTATCAAACGCAAAGGCGTATACGGCACCGCCATTTTCCATTTCACCCACGGAATACACCTTTTTTTCGTCCGGCGAAACGGCCAGGTACGAGGGATTCTTCAAACCCTTGGCGATGCTTTCCGACGAAAAATCACCCGTCTTGGTATTAAAAGAATACACGTAAATGCCTTCACTGGATTTTTGGGTGTAGGTACCAATCAGAAGGTGATATTCATCTTTTTTTGAACGTGGCGGCGAAATTAGTTGAGCCGAACCAAGTAGACCCAGGCCTATGGAAATTACAGTTAATGTTTGCATGTATTCAAAGGTTTAGTAAAGCCCAAAGCTATACGTTATTTACTCATTTGGTATGGGATTCCCTGAATCGAGTAATCGCCGCTTCTCCCGAGCCAGCTTTCGCAATTTCTTTCCGGGATCGAATCGTTTGGCTACGGTAAGTCGATAATTACCGGTCCGAATAAGGTACTCGGTTCGACTGGCCCCCGCCAAACCCACGTCCGAATTCACCAGTGATACGTTGACATTCCAGAGCGGACTGTTGTAGCCCAGTACCGCCCGGTAATTCACATTGGGCCGTACGTGCAGGCGAGTCTCGTGCTGATTGTCATTGTATTCGTGGCTCATCGTCAAATTCAAATTAGCCGTCAGTGAACCCGTCGCGAAAAAATGGCGGTTCAGTACCCAGGTATACGCGTACCCTCCACCCGGTCCAAGCTTATAGAATCGTACCTTTTCAGTAGTATACTCTGGAGCCAGAACCGAAGGTTTCAGTGCACTGTCTGCCTTGATAACCCCGTAGTAAATTTCCGCACCATAGAGCCAGGAACCCGCCGATTTTTTCTGCCATTCGTTCTGTACGAAGGCAGCCCGGTACGAAAACCGTTCGCCATTGCTTAGCCGATATACCGAAGCTCCGACCATCCGTAGCTTTAAATCGGGTCGTAAATAATACGAATCCGATTTGATTTCCTGGGGTTTCAGGTAGTATCCCCGGTAGAATTGACCGTATACGTCGGTGACCCAATGACGGCTGTACAAGTGCGATTGCAGATCCAAGTACTTAGTTTTTCCCTGTCCATGATCCGGATTTAGAAAACCAAAGCCGTAGGCCAGATTCAGAGTAAGCGATTCATAAGTAGCCCCCACGCCCAGGTTGAGCGAGGTGTTGGGCTTATACGTAAGTCGCATTTTGGAGTTATTCATGAGTAAGCGACTGTACTTCTGCGACATATACACGCGACCTGTCAGCTTTCGCACGTAAGACGAAATGTAGCTGGTGTCGATTTCGGAGCGGGATGACTGAGCTTCTACCGAACCCGTACCCATGATTAGCAGGACCGGCAAGAGTCTAAAAAAGGAAGTCATCGCGTAGGGGTATAATGGAATAGGCGTGTCTAAATGCTAAAAAAAGAGGTCAAAGCTACGGGGCAAACATTGACTTTGATCCGTATTAACGCTTAACCCCACAGAATTGTTTACTTAACAAAACTCATAAAGCACTGAAAATAGGTTATTTATCTACTTTAAAACCTTATCTTGCTTCACCCATTCCTCACCCGTTTCTACTATGTCTACGACTGCATCGGTTCCTCAAACCTGGGAACATCGCATCCACCGTTCCACCTCTTTACTCTTGGGCATTCCGTTGTACGTGTACGCCTGCGTATTGGCTTCATTGAGCATTTTTGTGGGCGTACTCTGGGATATTTCCTGGCACATGTCCATTGGCCGGGACGGCTTATTTTCGGCCCCACACCTGTTGATTTACCTGGGCTCGGCTTTTGCGGGTACATTCGCGGGGTATCAGTGTTTGAAAACTTCCTTCTGGGGTACGGCGGAAGAGAAAAATCGCTCGGTTCACTTCTGGGGAATTTTTTACAGCTCTTTGGGCGGACTTTTCTGCATCTGGGGTAGTATGGCCGCCCTATCCTCGGCTCCTTTCGACGATTGGTGGCATGCCGCTTATGGCCTCGACGTGGAGATCTTTACGCCGCCCCATGCCGTACTGATCTTTGGGCTGATGACCATTCAGTTGGGGTCCCTCTTTATCGTAATGGCGATTCTGAACCGGGCAGATCGGGTGGCTTCTTTCAGCGATGAACAAAATCAGCAACGTGTACAGCGATTACGGCTTCTGTTTATGATGACGGCGGGTTTTCTGCTGGCCCTGGTGTACCTGTTCACCTCCGAATTTATTGACAACTCGCGGGGTCACACATCGCTGTATTATCAGGTCTCGGGTTTCGTATTTCCGCTGCTGCTTTTTGCTACCGGACGGGCCTCGGGTCACCGCTGGGGTGGTACCATCATCAGTGCGGTTTACATGAGCGTGCTACTGATCACGAACTGGGTACTCCAGCAATTTCCCGCCGAGCCTTTACTCGGACCGATCCTGAATCCGGTTACGCATTTTCAATTCTACGGATTTCCCGTCCTACTGATCCTACCGGCCATTGCCTGTGATCTCGTAGCGGTTCGACTGAAGGGTCGCAACGACTGGCTACAGGCCCTCGCCCTGGGTTTGGTGTTTGCGGTGGTATATGTCGTGGCTCAGTGGTATTTCTCCGAATTTCACTTTACCTCGCCCCTCACGCGAAATAAAATCTTTGGTAACTACACCTGGTATTTTTCCAACGACCCCAACTGGAAGTACCGCTATACCTACGGCCCCTGGGGTATTGAATCGGCCGCTCAACTGGCTTCCGGCCTGGGTATTGCTCTGCTCATTACCGTGGTTTCAACCCGATTGGGTCTGGCCTGGGGCAAATGGATGCAGAAAGTTGTTCGCTAACCTATCCTTTTTCTGACTTTGGTTTTTATGAAATACCTTTTTTATCTTTTCGTAGGATTACTATTCCCCTTGCTGAGTCTGGCTCACGTCGGAAGTTCGGGTGTAGTATTCGAAGGGGTTGCTGGTAAATATCCCGTACAGGTGTTTGTACAACCCCCGGACGTTATTCCCGGCACGGCGAAAGTATTCGTACTGGTAGGAATGGGTCGCGTAGAGCACATCAGTCTCAAGCCCATCTACTTTTCAGCGGGCGACGAAGGTTCACCCCAAGCTGATCCGGCTCTACCCGTGGGCAGCGAACCGGGTCAGTTTGAGGGGTCCGTCTGGTTCATGGAAACGGGCTCGGCCAGTGTACAGGTAACGATTGAAGGAAGTCTGGGTAAGGGTATCGTCGTGGTGCCCATTGTTGCTATATCGACCGCCACCCGCCAAATGCCGGCGGTAACGGGTTGGGTACTGGTGGGTTTAGGAGCCTTATTAGTCGGCTTGATGACGACTATCTTCGGAGCCAGCCTCAGCGATAGTCTGCTCATGCCGGGACAGTCCGATACGAAAACCAGTCGCCGTCGCCGTGTAACTGGGTCCGTATTGGGAGCTACGTTTTGCTTTGGTATTCTGTTCATTGGAAATAACTGGTGGAAAGCCCGGGCCGACCAATACCGGGATTTTCTGTATAAACCGTATCGGGCCAACTCCAGCGTAACGACCCAGGCCGGACAACCCGTCCTGACACTCCGTATTGATTCGACATCCCAGCACCGACGTTCGCTGAGTTATCTGGTACCGGATCACGGCAAACTCATGCACTTGTTTCTGGTCCGGCAGGGCTCGATGGATGCCTTCGCCCATCTTCATCCCAATCGCGTGGATTCGCTGACGTTTCAGGCGGCCTTGCCAGACCTTCCGGCGGGCAAATACCTGTTGTACGCCGACATGGTACGGTACCAGGGCTTTTCGTACACCGTAACGGACACGCTCGATATTCCGGCCCTCCCCCGTTCGACGTCCAAAACCCTTGTTGCCGATCCGGAGGATACGTACGCGGTTACCTCGTCAGTAACGACCCAGCAACCTTTGCTTGGCGACCGGGCCATTACAGTTTGTGGCAAACCGGGCGTAAGGACTAAGTTACAGGATGGCTCCACGATTGTCTGGGAAGCCCAACCCAATCAGACCTTCCAGACGGGTAAAGTCTACTCCCTGAATTTTTCCATTCTGACGCCCGAGGGCAAACCCGCCGTCTTACAGCCGTACCTGGGTATGATGGGGCATGCCGCCGTGTTTAAGAACGACGGTCAGGTATACATTCACCTCCACCCAACGGGTACCTTTTCCAATGCCTCCCAGCAGATTCTCGAAAATCGGATCGCCGAAACGGAACGGAAGGCTCCTAACCCATCGTCCCCGCAGGTATTCCGCGACAGCGTTGATCAGGTGCTGGCCAAACTGGCTACATTACCCGAAGCCGCCCGGGACGCGGCTCTCATGCCGGGCATGAAACACGAAGGCCATACCAACCACCTGAGTATTCCCTATGCCTTCCCCCAATCCGGAGCGTATCGAATCTGGGTTCAGGTTAAACGTGATAATCGGGTACTTACGGGCGTGTTTGATGCCAAAGTATTGTAAGTGAATCTATAATACATTACGACAAAAGGCGGACGAATCTGATCTTGATTCGTCCGCCTTTTTGTTTCTTGAATGATTAACCACAAATTAGCGGGAAATTAACAGGCTATCAATGGGTATTCCATTATGTAAGGATACGACTAAATTTTCCATTTAATCCTTCGTTATGTTTTCCCATTGGGCAATTGGTCCACTGTGTACATCAGTCTCTAAGCTCAACTCTTCTTTAGCTTGATCATACCATAGACTTTCCTTAAGTGGGTAACCGTCTACAGGATACTCATACAGCACCTTACATTCATCGCTGAATACAAAAGCATACGTCCTAAGCAAGTGCTTCAATGCTTTTTCATGCCCCTCGGCTCGGGAATCGAAACTTCCGATGTAGTAGTATTCAAACGGATGGATTAGATCGATGCAAACCCATATAAACGATACCCATATACTCATTAGTACTACAAACCCGATTAATCGGTCCCGAATTTTCATAGGTATATTAGATTTGTAGGTAGTTACTAAAGGTTGTATTAGCTATGCTAAGCGTTAGGTACATCCGCTTTTTCCAATCCAAACAATTTACTTCTGCTTATACGAAGGTACGTAATCAATAACCCTTTGAAGCCAGCTTTTGAATGAATATTTCTCTCTGATGGCCGGATCCAGTGGAACATACGGCAGGATTAAAAAGGCATCCAGTTCTACTTCATTGGTTTCAGTTAATACGAAAAAATTATTCGGATGATAAAAATCCTCTTCTACTACTAAATCGTTGGTCGTAATTACTTTCTTCTGCCAATTAATACCATCAAAAATCCGAAAGGAAAAACCCGCGTGGGCATCCATCTTAAAATCGAGAATAATTTCCGTATTTTTTATCAGGCGTAACTGTTCTTCATAGGGTACGATGGTGGGCAGACAGTTAAAGTTCTTTTTTATAAACGCAGGTATTTTTTCTTCATCCTGGGGCTGATACACAAAGTCAAACCGTACGGGTTGTAATTTGGTGGTTACGTATTTATAGAAGGACTGAATAATCTCAATGCGGGAAGGATGATACGAACTAATGTAATAAATTTTATACGCCGGCTGATTTTTTAATGAATTACTATTTAATTCTGGATAATCCACGTAAAAATTAGGAGCGTACTCAACACCGTAGGCTTTGAACGTATTGATTTCCGTCCGATCAAAAATAAAAAAACGATCAAACCATTTGATTTGAGGCAGTACCTGAGGATTTAGCGTTAACCCATCATAAAAAAAAGAAATAAACTTCACGCTTCTTGCCTTCGCTTCCAGTAAAAGTTCAGTAGAAAACAGATCCGATCGAATGACGAGCGTGACCTCATACCGATCATGTTTCTGAATTAATGATCGCCGTTTACTAGTTAAATAATCAGCTTTCAGCCTTCTTTTATCGGATGAAAATAGCTTCTTAACCAGATAATTCATTTTCCGAAAGCTATCCTTATAGGTAAAAGCATATTGATTATTATGTACCACTACCACCTCATAACCCAGATGTGTAAGGTTTTTTTCAATCACTACATACAACTGATAATCCCAGGGAGCAATTAATAAGAACTTCGGTTTAGCAGGCATTTTAAGCGGTAATTTCTCAATAGGTCCTATTCAATTAATCAGTACCAGCACGCCATTGCTGAATAGCCTGCTGTAATGTTTCCGGTTGCTGGGTTCCGATCAATACTTTTTCACCCCGGTTTTTATAAATCAATACACCCGTGCTTCCTTTGGCATTAAATACAGTACCGTACTGCTTTGAAAAGCGGTAACCATAACCGATGAATCCATAAGTAATTAGTTCCGTACGAACGATTTCGCTGGAATAGATGCGTTCGGTCATGAAAGGATTTAACTGAATTTCTAATACATCCCCAGCAAGAACCGTTTTCAATTCAATAAAGTAAAAGAGCGTCAGTAAACTCAAGGGTATACTACCCAGAGCCAGTAAGGCCGGCGTGCTGATCGTACTGCCGTTCAGGTCGTTTCCTACTATTGCAAAGTGAGTTATAGCCCAGAGCCACGTACCCATAATCGCGAGTAAGGGCAGCCAGATCCACGCTTGTGTCATTTTCTGCGTTTCCTGATAAACGAGCTCTTTCATTGGCATATCATAAGCGGTTTAGCGTTGGGATTATATTATAGTAATTCATTACGCTATTCCCTAAACAGTGAATATAGGCTTTTTCCAACAAAAAAGCCCTGATTGCTCAGGGCTAACTCGCGTATTATCTGTTTTGCGTATCACCTTACTTTAGATCCCCTTATAGTTGACTGGAATAAAATCCGATCAAACGGTTTTAGAAAATAACGGTTGCTGGGGTTGATTTTTCTTTAGTTTTTCGTCAAATACCATACAGATATTCCGCAAAAAAGCTCTCCCCTTTTCCGTAACCTGCACGCGATCTACGCTATACTCGATCAACTGATCGTTTTGTAATCCCTGCAAAGCCACTTCTATTTCAGAAGAGCTACCGGGCTGCCATTGGGTTTCAAAACGACACATTAAATCCAGAATCTGACGCCGGATATGCAGATCTTCGTCGGTCAGGGCGTGACCTTTCAAAATCGGGAAAGTCTGCTCTTCAACCGCCGCCGTATACGCTTCGATATCTTTCAGGTTCTGGGCGAAGGCCGTCCAGCAATCCGAAATCGAAGAAGCCCCCAGCCCTACCAGCACCTCCGAACGCGTGGTGGTATACCCCATGAAGTTACGGTGGAGCGTACCCTTCTGCATGGCCTGATACAGGGAATCATGAGGCAGAGCAAAATGGTCCATTCCGATTTCAGTATAACCCGCCTGCTGCAGCAGATCCCGACCGATTTCGTACAAAGCCCGCTTTTCTTCCCCTTGTGGAATGTCTTCGTTCTGAAACCCGCGTTGCCCCGTGCCTTTGATCCAGGGTACGTGAGCGTATGAGTAATAGGAAATCCGATCGGGCCGTAAGACAATGGTTTTCTGGATGGTATCCCGAACGCCCGCCTGCGTCTGAAACGGCAAACCGTACACTAAATCGTGACTCACGGACGAGTAACCCGCCCGCCGAGCATTTTCGGTAGCAATTTTTACCCGCTCGAACGGTTGAATGCGATGAATTGCCTGCTGCACGCGTGGATCATAATCTTGTACCCCGAAGCTTACGCGGCGAAAGCCCAGGTCCGCGAGGGCCTGCAAATGTTCAAACGTGGTATTGTTGGGGTGTCCCTCAAAGCCAAAGTCTGGCTGCTCAACAGCCGTCGTGCCTTTAAGTAATTGTTCTACAAACCAAGCGAGATTCTGGGCCGTAAAAAAGGTGGGCGTTCCACCCCCAAAGTGCATTTCGGCTAACTCAGGTCGCGAAGGAAATAGATCCAGGTAGAGTTGCCACTCCCGCAGGACCGTTTCCAGATACGGCCGCTCGACCGCATG
This sequence comes from Siphonobacter curvatus, assembly GCF_002943425.1. NCBI lineage: Bacteria > Pseudomonadati > Bacteroidota > Cytophagia > Cytophagales > Cytophagaceae > Siphonobacter > Siphonobacter curvatus. Next base: position 1,994,956 of record NZ_PTRA01000001.1, on the reverse strand, counting down.
GTTTTTCGTAATCCGTTTATGACAGCCACAAAACGTACACAAGCTTTCACAGTACGGCAGATGCACGTACAAACTGACGGATCGGTCGGAACGAATGAATTTATCCAACAAGCGGTCTTTCCATTGTTCCGTAGTAAACGTATCCGTTTCCCAGTACGGTACTGTGGGATAACTCGTATAGCGTGGCCCAGCCACATCGTATTTTTTTAACAGTGAAGTCTCCATCAGTCGCGTATCCAAATATCCGGCTCAGTGGCCGGTGAACTGTCCGCAAATTTTCTGGTTTGAGCCGGAGTAAACAATGACTTTTCTCAGGTCTGCGTACCGGATCGGTCATTCAGGCTTTACTTTTGACGATCGTTTCACTGGTCTTATTTTTCCATGGAGTCTGCGTATCCCTACCTCAAATCCCTGCACATCATTTTTGTGGTGAGCTGGTTTGCGGGTCTGTTTTATTTACCCCGGCTGTTTATCTATCACACCGAAGCTCATACCAAGCCCGAGCCGGCTCGTGGCATCTTGCTGGCCGAGTACCGGAAAAATGAAAAGCTACTCTTCAACGCCATCATGGTTCCGGCAATGTGGCTTACCATTCTGTCGGCTAGCTGGATGCTGTACCTGATTCCGGCGTGGCTGGAACAATCATGGATGCACCTGAAGCTTACCTTCGTGGCGGGTGTGGTGGCGTACCATTTTTACTGCCGCAAGCTGATCTACGAACTGCGGCAGGATCACTTCCGCCACAGCTCTTTTCAGTTACGCCTGTGGAATGAAGTAGCAACGATTCTACTCTTTGCCATTGTTTTTCTGGTGGTATTGAAGAATGCACTCGACTGGATTTACGGCGTGGTGGGTCTGCTTGTTTTTGCCCTAGTTATTATGATGGCCGTACGGCTGGTCAAACGGCGGCGGGAACAAAAGCAGCAAAAGCCTTAAAAGAACTTGGCGGTTTAGGATGCAGCCTCTATTTTTGTCACATTATCTCAAAAGAAATTCATCATGTCATCTCATAGCGAATCAACCTCTTCTAAAGCACCTCAGTTGGGCGGTTTTCTTCTTCTGGCTATTGTCCTCTGGGGTTTTGGCGATTTATTGACTGCTATCGTGGGAACCGTATTGATTGGAGCTGCCTTTGCCGCTTACAATTCACCCCGGCATTTTTAGTCTGAGCAAATCAGATAAAAAAAGGCTTGCTGACTCTAGCAGGCCTTTTTTTGTGCCTTACTATTCCCTTTCAGAAAAAAAATTTCTGATTTCTTCCGCAAAAGATTATTTGGACAATTAGCCTAAACGATTCGTGCTCATTGTCATTTCGCCGCTATAACCGTAGGGAATTGCTCAAAACAGCGGTACGGAAAAATACCATCCTATAAATAGTTCAATTTATCAGTAAAAAAATTTTAAAATAATTAATCCCCCATTCTGAAACCTCATTTTTCAAAAATTCAACAAAATTTAATTCCGCTTACTAAAATTTAAACTTGTTCCGATAGGAAGTTCAATTTTGTCCCTTAAATCCATCTTTTTTCAAAGCTTCCTAGCCATTCATACCTTAGGCTAACTATTTGATAATCTGATAGAATAGCTATTAATTCGAACCAGAAATGAGAACGTTACGACACGAACGTACGTTTCTTCAACACAGTCTGATTCGAAAAGCCATGAATTTTTCTTTGCATAATTCCTTATTAATGTCTCTTCCCCGTCCCGCCGGTATGACCCAACCCGGGGCAGAATTTATGTTACCCTTTCTAGTTATTGCTTTAGCTTGCGTAGGGGTTGGATTTTACTTTGCCAACCGTCGCCAGCAATGGTTACAACATTCAGCAGTTGCCGAAGGCGTCATCGTTGATGTCCTGAAGAAATACAACCGGGATGATAAAATGGGTAACTACCCGCTCCTTTTCCCCCAGGTGAAGTTCAGTGTGGGTAATCACCAGTTCGTAGCTCAGGGCGAAGAAGCCCTCTCACAACCGATTCAGGTCGGCGAGACGGTAGCCGTTCGCTATAACATCGAAAACCCTGAAGACGCTACGCTGGGAACGGACCACGTACCAGGCACCAATCCGAAGGTGTTTTACATCTTAGGAGGTGTTTTTGTACTGATCAGTGTACTGTTTGCCCTGTAAATTTTGCGTTAAGGATTGGCGTTTTTTCCGATACAATCCCCCTAAGGTCTGCGATCTTAGGGGGATTTTTTATTGGTGCTTTCTTCAAACTTATTCCCTTTAGAAAGGTTTCTTTAGCGTCTGTCCTACGCACCCCATGAGAAACCTCGTCCGCAATTCGCCGTCCCTTCGCTGCCCGATTCCGGAAAAGCGGTCGGTGGTGCGGGGTTTTTAACTGAAATCAATAGATTTACTTCAGGGAGTATCCTCGGTCTCATTCACCGAAAGGTTTCTGGATAGGGCTTATCCTATCCCTTGGACCGTCTTCCCTTGAATAAGTCTAATAATATATACATTGGATATAATTGAGCGACGTTTTAAATTTTTCAAGACTCTCCAAATTATATTCAGAATTTTTCAAACATTACGGCATTTCTTTTGGCAAGTTTGCATATTTGCAGCCAACTATTTTTAAGTATGATAAACGCTTGTGATAAGGGTTGAATCCTTGAAAACAAGCCTTACCCGAATAAGTCTTTCTTTTAACCTCATTGCTGCATGACTCCTGAATACGTCCGCAAAATCAAGCGTCTGCTGGTAGCCAACCGGGGCGAAATTGCCATTCGCATTATGCGGGCCGCTACCGAACTGGGCATCCAGACTATTGCTGTCTATACGTACGAAGATCGTTACTCGCTCCATCGCTATAAAGCCGACGAAGCCTATCAGATTGGCCGGGATGAAGACCCGCTCAAGCCTTACCTCGACGTGGAAGGACTGATTGCTCTGGCCAAACGCAAAAACATCGACGCCATTCACCCCGGCTACGGTTTCTTGAGCGAAAACACGACGCTGGCGACCCGTTGCCGTGAGGAAAATATCATTTTCGTAGGCCCATCACCCGAAGCCATGCACGCTCTGGGTGATAAAGTGATTGCCAAGGATACCGCTATCAAGGCCGGACTTCCCGTCATCCAAGACGCGAAAATCAAGGGAGAACCCATTGAAAAAGTTATCTCCGAAGCCGAACGTATCGGTTTCCCGATCATGCTGAAAGCCGCCGCTGGCGGCGGTGGCCGGGGAATGCGGGTCGTTCGCGACGCTGAATCCCTGGAACGCTCCTACAATGAAGCCCGGAATGAAGCCAAAAATGCGTTCGGTGACGATACGATTTTCATTGAGAAATACATTGAAAATCCCAAGCACATTGAAGTACAGTTGCTGGGCGATCAGCACGGCAATCTGCTTCATCTTTTCGAACGGGATTGCTCCGTACAGCGTCGTTTCCAGAAGGTCGTAGAAATTGCCCCTTCCGTCAACCTTAAGCAGGAAACCCGCGACAAGCTGTACGAATACGCCGTGGCGATCGGTAAGGCCGTTAATTATTCCTGTGCCGGTACGGTGGAATTTCTGGTCGATAAGGAAGAGAATATCTACTTTATCGAAGTGAACCCCCGTATTCAGGTAGAGCATACGATTACGGAAGAAATTACCGGTATCGACTTGGTACGCAGTCAGTTGCTGGTAGCGATGAACTACAAGCTCTCCGACAACGGCATCTACCTGCATAGTCAGGATGACGTGGAGATGAGTGGCTTTGCCATCCAGTGCCGCATCACAACCGAAGATCCTGCGAACGGTTTTAAACCCGATTTCGGTACCATCATTGCGTACCGCAACGCCGCTGGTTTCGGGATTCGTCTGGACGAAGGTTCGACGTATCCGGGGATGAAAATTTCCCCCTACTTCGATTCCATGCTGGTGAAGGTTTCTTCGTCGGGCCGTACCTTCAAGGGAGCCATTCAGCGACTGGAACGGGCATTAGTCGAATTCCGGATTCGCGGGGTGAAAACCAATATTCCCTTCCTGCAGAACGTACTCGCCCACCCGACCTTCCAGTCGGGATTGTGTACCGTGCAGTTCATTGACAATTCGCCCGAACTCTTCAATTTCCGTAAATCACAGGATCGCTCGACCAAGCTGTTACGCTACCTAGGCGAAGTGATCGTGAACGGCAATCCGGACGTAAAAGTCAAAAATCAGAAGACGTTCCGTACGCCCATCGTACCCAGCACGGATCCGTACGGCGAGTTCCCGATGGGTAACAAAGACCGCCTGACGCGTCTCGGCCCAGCCAAGTTTGCGGAGTGGGTCAAGGAACACAATACCATTTTGTATACGGATACGACCTTCCGCGATGGACACCAGTCACTGCTGGCCACGCGGGTACGTACCGACGACATGTTGGAAGTAGCTTCGGGTTTTGCGAAAGCGTTCCCGCAGCTATTTTCCATGGAAGTCTGGGGTGGAGCGACCTTCGACGTTTCGATGCGGTTCCTTTACGAAAACCCCTGGACGCGACTGCGGCAGTTCCGCGAAGCCATGCCAAACATGCTGCTTCAGATGTTATTCCGGGGTAGCAATGCCGTGGGGTACTCAGCGTATCCGGATAACCTGATTGAAACCTTCGTGGAAAAATCCTGGGAGTCGGGCGTGGATGTGTTCCGCATTTTCGATTCGCTCAACTGGATTGATTCGATGAAGGTATCGATCAAGGCCGTACAGGAACGCACGGGAGGGATTGCCGAAGCGGCCATTTGCTACACGGGCGATTTCCTGCAACACAAGAATAATCCGAACTACAAATATTCGCTACAATATTACCTGGATCTGGCCCGTCAGTTGGAAGACCTGGGTTCGCACATGCTTTGTATCAAGGACATGGCGGGCTTACTGAAACCACAACAGGCGGCCATTCTGGTGAGTGAACTGAAGAAAGTACTGAGCATTCCTGTACACCTGCACACGCACGACACGTCCTCGATTCAGCCGGCTACGTACCTAAAAGCCATCGAAGCGGGTGTAGACGTAGTGGATTGCTCCATTGCAGCGATGTCAGGACTGACGGCTCAGCCCAACTTCAACTCCGTAGTAGCCATGATGCAGGGCCACGAACGCGAGCATCCGATTGACTTGTCATTGCTGAATCAGTATTCTACGTATTGGGAGGATGTTCGGGAATACTACTATCCGTTTGAAAGTGGCATGAAGTCCGGTTCGGCGGAAGTATACGACAACGAAGTACCCGGCGGTCAGTTCTCGAACTTACGCCAGCAGGCTATTTCGATGGGCGTAGGCGATCAGTTCGAAACGCTGAAGAAAAACTATATCACGGCCAATCAGCTTTTCGGGGATATTGTGAAAGTAACCCCTTCGTCGAAAGTAGTCGGTGATATGGCGATTTTCATGACGACCAATAACCTAACGTCGGATGAGATTTTCTTACGCGGTGATTCGCTGAGTTTTCCCGAGTCGGTGAAAGGCTTCTTTAAAGGTGAACTGGGTCAACCCGCGGGTGGATTCCCCGAAAAACTGCAGAAGCTGGTGTTGAAAGACGACGAACCCATTACTGGCCGTCCGAACGACAGTTTGCCGCCGCTGAATATTGACGAAGATTTCGAAGCGTTCAAGAAAAAATTCCCCAACGCGGAGACTTTCATGGGTAATGACGGAGCCTTCCTCGATTACCTGGCGTACAAAATGTATCCGAAGGTCTATGAAGAATTCTACGTCGCTTCAGATCGCTACGGAGATGTGAGTAAGCTGCCTACGCCGGCGTTCTTCTACGGATTGAAACAGGACGAAGAGGTCCTCGTGACGATTGAGGAAGGAAAGACGATCATGATCAAACTTTCCTACGTATCCGAGCCCGACGAAACGGGTCATCGGACGGTAACCTTCGATCTGAACGGACAGGCTCGCCGGATTTCCATCAAAGACCAAACGTTTAAGGCCACCAAAGCCCAGAATGAAAAGGTTACGAAAGCGGGTCAGATTGGGGCTCCCTTACAGGGCCGTCTGGTACGCATTCAGGTAAAAGAAGGCCAGGAAGTAAAGAAAAATCAGCCGCTGTTCGTGATTGAAGCCATGAAAATGGAAAGTATCGTAGCGGCTCCGATCGCTGGTAAAGTCTCGGCCATTACGTTAACGGAAGGTACCGTCGTCGAACAGGATGACTGGGTACTGACGATTGAATAGTAAAATCTGTACGATTATTTGAAAAGGTTTGATTACGTTTGAACAGGTTTCACTCTTTTATCAAAGGGATTGGAACGGCCGATGTGTCAGACCTTTTCAATCGTTTTACTGCTTTTTATACCATTTAATCAGTATTTCAATTAAACCTCTAACGTATGCATCGCACATTCGCACTGGTTTTAGTGCTGGTCTGCTCCAGTTTGTTCACCTTCGCGGATCAACCCGCAAAAGCCAAATGGAAGTCGCTTTTTAATGGTAAAGACCTCACGGGCTGGAAAGTGTACGGTACCGAAAAATGGTACGTCGAAAACGGTCAGCTCATTTGCGAGAGTGGTCCTGACAAACAGTACGGCTACCTGGCCACGGAAGAACAATTCAAGGATTTTGAAGTAGAAGCTAGTTTCAAACAGGAAGCCGATGGCAACAGCGGTATCTTCTTCCACTCTTCCATCGAAGGCACCAAAGTGTCGGGCTGGCAGGTAGAGGTAGCTCCTCCAAACCACGCGACGGGCGGCATCTACGAATCATACGGACGGGGCTGGCTTATCAAACCCGATCCGGCTAAGGACAAGGCTTTGAAAATGGGCGAATGGAATACGATGAAAATTCGCGTACAGGGCAATACTGTTACCTCCTGGCTTAACGGCAAAGAAATGGTAACGATGACTGATCCGGCTTTCGGTTCAAAAACCGGTAGCATCGCTTTGCAAATTCACGATGGCGGTGGGATTAAAGTTCGCTGGAAAGACATCAAAGTTCGGACGTTGTAGGCCGTTCTTAATACAGAAAAAAGCCGTCTGGAAAACCAGACGGCTTTTTTTATGCCGAATACTTACCATTGGTCACAAGTGTATTTCCATGGGTTCCCGCTGCTTTGTATCTTTCGAAAAAACACTTCATACCCATTGTATGCGAAAAATTTTTCTCTCCGCCATTATGGTCGTAGCGGGCCTTGCCACTACGCACGGCCAGGGGGTGTACTTCACTTCCTACCCCAGTATTAGCCCGGATGCCAAAACACTCGTATTTACCTACGAAAACGACCTTTGGAAAACCGATCTGACGACGGGCGTTAGTACTCGTCTCACGGCTATGCAGGGCAGCGAAACTCGGGCCCGCTTCTCCCCCGATGGCAAATGGCTGGCCTTTACGGGTACGCAGTACGGCAACGCCGATGTGTACGTGATGCCCGCCGAGGGTGGTGAAATCCGGCAGTTGACCTTCCACGACAGTTACGATCTATTCGATGGCTGGGGCTGGGATTCGAAAACGATTTACTTCGAATCAGGAGCGTACAACAATGGTACGGCCTATACCCTTTCCATCGATGGCGGTACACCCAAACGCATCTTTGGGCACTTCTTCAACCGGATTCACAACATTGCTGAGCACCCGACTACGGGCGAGCTGTACTTCAACGATACCTGGGAAAGCGATAACCAAGCCTACCGCAAAGGGTACAAGGGTGAATTTAACCCTGATATCCAGTCCTACAATCCGAAAACCAAAGCATACAAGCGGTATACGGATTATCAGGGCAAGGATATGTGGACGACCATCGATAAATCGGGTCAGGTCTATTTTGTTTCGGATGAGGCCAACGGTGAATACAACCTGTACGCCTTTAACGGTGGCAAAAAGACGGCATTGACCTCGTTCAAGGAATCCATCAAGCGTCCTCAGGTCAGTGCCAATGGCCAGAAAGTGGTCTTTGAGAAAGATTACCAGCTTTGGATTTACGACGTCGCCAGCAAAAAAGCTCAGCCCGTCCAACTGTCCATTTCGCGGAATTTCACACTTCCCAAGGCTCAGGATTTCATCGTACAGGGCAATATCAATTTCTTCGATGTATCGCCCGATGGTAAGAAAATGGCGTTCTCTTCCCGGGGACAACTGTTCGTTTCCGACGTGGAAGGCAAGTACATCAAGCAACTCAGTACCAGTCCGACGGGTCGGGTGCTGGAAGTGAAATGGCTTTCCGACAACCGGACGCTGGTATTCAACCAGACCGTCAATGGTTACCAGAACTTTTTCAGCATCCCCGCCGATGGTAACGGCTCGGCGAAAGCCCTGACGAAAGACCTTCGGAATAACCGGAATCTCTTCCTGAATAAGGACCGTACGAAGGCCGTATATTTGAGCGGTCGCGACGAAGTTCGCTTACTGGATTTGAAGTCATTCGATTCGAAGACGATCGTGAAGGATGAAATCTGGGCGTTCCAGAACTCCTCACCCATGTTTTCGCCCAATGATGAGTACGTCGTATTCACGGCTCACCGTAATTTCGAACAAGACATTCTCGTCCACAAGCTCTCGGATGGTAAAACGTATAACCTGACCAACACGGGCGTTACGGAAGAAGCTCCGTACTGGTCGCCCGACGGCAAGTACATCTATTTTGCCAGCAATCGGTATAAACCTTCCTATCCCTTTGGTCTGGCCGACGCCCACATCTACCGGATGCCTTTGAGCAAGTTGGAAGAGCCGTATCGTTCCGACAAATTCGCCGAGCTGTTCAAAAAAGAAGAAAAGAAAGACGAGAAAAAGGAAACCAAGCCGGATTCGAGCAAAACCAGTACGAAAAAAACGGACGCCAAAAAGGATCAAAAAGAAGAGAAAAAGGACGAAAAGAAAAAAGAAGAACCCAAGAAGATTGATCCAATTGTGATTGACTTCGATGGTTTGATGGATCGACTGGAGCAGATCAGTCCGAATTTCGGTACAGCGGTGGATCCCATCGTTGTCCAAAAAGACACCAAAACGTTCGTCCTTTACCAGTCGGACCACGATCAGGGCCAACCCAGCTGGTGGAAAACGACGATTGAACCTTTCGTTCCGAACAAAACGGAAAAGATCGAAGGTACCCGTGGAGCTTCTGATTTTCTTCAACTCGATGGGAAGTATTACGTCATCGTGGGCGGAAACATTCACAAGCTGAATCTGGATGCCAATAAAGTCGAGAAAATCGACATGAAACATACCTTCCGGAAGAATTTCGAGGAGGAATTCCGCCAGATGTTCGAAGAAACCTGGGCCAACGTAGAAGAGAATTTCTACAACGAAACCTTCCACGGAGCCGACTGGAAATCCCTCAAGCCGAAATACGAGGCCTTTGTTTCGCGGGCCAATAACCGCACGGATTTCCGTACGCTGATGAACGATATGCTCGGCGAGTTGAATTCATCGCACACGGGTTTCAGTTCGTATGGTCCGGAAGAAAGTAACTTCTTCGCGACCCGTACGCTTACGCCCGGCGTGATCTTCGAGGATGAAAATCCGTACCGGGTGAAGGCTATTGTCAAGAACTCACCGCTCGATAAAACCGGAAAAGATGTGAAACCCGGTGATGTACTCGTGAAGGTGAACGGACAGGAGGTTAACCCCAAGCAAAACCGCGATTTCTACTTCCAACAACCTTCGCTGGATCAGGAAATGGAATTGACATTCGAACGAAACGGCAAAAACGTTGAAGTGAAAGTCCACCCTGAGTACTCAGGTGCATTGGTGAATCAGTTGTACGATGAATGGATCGATCAAAACCAGAAGTACGTGGACACCAAGAGCAAAAACCGGATCGGCTACGTACACATGAAAAACATGGGTATGGACGAATACCAGAAGTTTGTGATTGACATGACCCGCGACTGGAATCAGAAAGACGCTCTAATTGTGGATTTACGCTACAACACGGGCGGTAACGTTCACGATCTGGTGCTGAACTTCCTGAGTCAGCGTCCGTACCTGCAGTGGCAGTACCGGGGTGGTGCTCGCTCGCCACAGCCAAACTTTAGCCCCTCGGGCAAGCCCATTGTGATGCTGATTAACGAGCAGTCGCTGAGTGATGCCGAGATGACTTCTGCCGGATTTAAGGCTCTGAAATTAGGTAAGCTGATTGGTACAGAAACCTACCGCTGGATCATTTTTACCTCGGGTAAAGGCCTGGTGGATGGTTCCTTCTACCGTTTACCTTCCTGGGGTTGTTATACTCTCGACGGCAAGAATCTCGAACGCGAGGGTGTCCAGCCGGACATCACCGTCAAACAAACCTTTATGGATCGTCTGGAAGGGAAAGAACCTCAGCTCGACCGAGCCATTGAGGAGATTTTGAAAGATTTGAAGTAAGCAGGTAACGAAAAGCCCCGGACGTCAATCCGGGGCTTTTTTTTGTAGTTTGAAAAGTGTTTGAAGTTTGAGTATGCTTTCACCGAAAGACTGCTACGCTCCCTTGGTTTCAAAACCCTTCGGCCTCGCACCTCACTAATATAGCCAGTCGATGCCTATACCCGCCCCCGCACCTCCTTTAGCTTCATCGTCATCGACTCCGCTTCCTGCTCTACCCAGCTCCGGTATTCCGTGATGGCCTGCTGGCGTTGTTCCTCCGTAAGCCAGCCGTTTTGTACCATTTGTTGGCCACGGGTCTCGGCTACGGTCGTCCAGAGGTTGAGTTTTGCGGTAAAGTCAGCTTGTCCCCGCTGATAGACTTCATTGGAATCCAATATAAGGATTTCCCGAAAATCTAATTCGCTGAATAACTCCGGCAGGTGGTCCGCGATTTCGTTATCCATACCCGCGTCCGCCCGCCAGTCCAGAAAAGCCTGATAGAAAACCTGCATACTCGCGGGTGGTACCGGCGACCACTCAAGTTGAGCATGGTTGTAATCAAGTATTGATACCCAGCCGCCCGGTTTCAGCAACGTTTTGAACTGACTCAAGGCCTCTTTCGGATTACTCAGCCATTGCAGGACCCGAGCCGAAACAATCAGGTCAAACGGTTGCTCGGGCTGGTAGGTAAATAGATTCTCCGTAAGTAATTCCAGGTTCGTGATTTCCGCGAAATACGCTTTTCCCCGTTCAATCAAATGTTCGCTGGAATCAATGCCCACAACCGAACCTTCGGGTCCCACCACATCGGCGATGCCTTTGGAAATGGTACCCGTTCCGCAGCCAACATCGAGTACCCGCATACCCGGTTGTAGGAGCGACAGCAGCGTAGGATAATCGCTGGACAGGGTTCGCTGGTCGAGTACGGCGGCAGTGCCTTCGGGCATCCGGGCACGGTCAATGGCTTCGGAATTCATACGAAAAAAAGTTAGTTACGCCGCCAAGGTAAACAAAACCTCTCAGTATTTTCCGATGCTACGTACGCTTACGTTCCTAAGGGCAATCCATTCTTTTGTACTGATTTTTAGTGGAATGACTTCTTTGAAAGGTCATTTACAATCTTAGATAAGTAACCCATTTGAAAGCAGAGAATCGTTTTTCTAAAACTATTCTCCCTTTCTTTGCGGTTAGTCGCAACTCAAACGATCCTTCTATTCTATGCAATCATTACAAGGGAAGCTGGCACTCGTCACCGGTGCTGGAAAAGGAATTGGCCGGGCCATTGCTCTGGCTCTGGCGGCCGAAGGCGTTAACGTCGCTCTGCTGGCCCGTTCAAACGACAGCCTGAAAGAAGTTGCCGCCGCCGTGGAAGCAATGGGTACAAAAGCGTATCCGGTGTCAGCTGACGTAGCCGACCGTAACTCCGTCGAAACAGCCATCAACCAGATTCAGACGACGGCCGGTCCCATCGACATCCTCATTAACAATGCGGGTACGGCCAGCTTCGGTAGCTTTCTGGAACTGGAACCCGAAACCTGGGAAAACATCATTCAGGTCAATCTGATGGGCGTATATTACGCCACCCGGGCCGTATTGCCCAGTATGATTGAAAACCAGTCCGGCGACATCATCAACATCGCTTCCACCGCTGGTCAACGCGGAGCCGCCCGTACCAGTGCCTACAGTGCTTCGAAATTTGCGGTACTGGGTCTGACGGAATCACTCATGCAAGAGGTTCGTAAACACAACATTCGGGTCACGACCCTAACGCCCAGTACCGTGGCTACGGATATGGCGGTGGCTCTGAACTTAACGGACGGAAACCCCGAGAAAGTCATGCAGGCCGAAGATTTGGCCGAATTGGTCATCGCTCATTTGAAGTTAAATCGTCGCGTATTTGTGAAAGAAGCGGGGCTGTGGTCTACGAACCCCTAAGCTCTTATATACATCCATCCTGACCTCACGAATCAGGATGGATGTTCAAACAAAAACTCTTGCACCCACTGCCAGGGTCCCTGGTGGTATTCCCACAATACGAGCCCCGTGGCTTCGATCTCAAACGGCTCGAAACGCTGCTGCAATTCCTGTTGCAGGGCTTTGGCTTCGGCCGGACTTACCTTATTCTGAACCGTAATGTGGGGCCACAACCGTTGCTGATCCTGCGGAATCAGCCATTGGGCCCATTCGTTCTGCAACTGCCGATGCAGGGCTTTCAATGGTTCGCTTTCGATAGCAAAGGCGACTCCCCGCCCAATCATTTTTACTTCCCGTACGCCCAGTTTCAGGGGTGTTCGTTGCGTCAGTTCCCGTAATGTATTTTCGATAATAGGTTCCTGAGGCGGTAACTGATGAAATAGCGTCAGGTGAGCTTTCAGAAAGTTTCGGTCGGGTGGAAAGTATTTCTCCCGCAGGGCATCGAAGTACTGCTGAGCCGGGGCTTCCAGCTTTAACGTTACAATCAGTGGAAATAAGGAGTCAGATTCGGTTTGCATACGTGTCAAAACTGGCATGGTTTCTTTTGTTAATACGCTGAACAAAAAGAATCAAACCAATGAAAAAAGGCGACGAAGTAAGCTGGAAGTGGGGAAATGGGAAGGCACATGGTACCATTGAATCGGTCCACACTGAAACCATTGAGCGAAAAATCAAAGGAGAAGCCATCACTCGCAAGGGTACGAAAGACAATCCGGCCCTGGTAATCAAGCAGGAAGACGGCGATAAAGTCTTGAAACTGGCTTCGGAAGTCGATAAAAAATAAAAGAAATTCCGGAGAAAAAGTTAGAAAAAACGGCCTTGGGTACTGTTGGAACGCGTTTTTTACCTTCGATTGAAACGAAACGTCTCACCATTAATCTTTGACCTTATGAAAAAGTTGACATTAACCCGCTGGTCCACGTACCTTGTTTTATTATCAATCACCATGAGTTTGACCAGCTGCGAAGCCATTAAAGGAATTTTTAAGGCAGGCGTTTGGAGCGGAATTATCATGGTCGTTTTAGGCATTGCCGTAGTAATCTGGGTCGTTTCCAAACTCTTTGGTGGCGGAGGCCGCTAAACGTTACCACTCGTTCAATCCTATTGATCTTAGAAAAGCAGTAAAAGGCGGTCCAGACTATTCTGGACCGCCTTTTACTGCTTTATGAATTGGCGTGTTTACTAAGCCTGGACTCCGAAAAGGACCTTCGAAGATCGATTAGAAAAGCAGTTGGAAACTATTAAACGACCGGTACAAGTTTGGAAACTTGCAGCAGTCGTACCCTCTTCAATTCGAACGCCCCAACTCCGAGGGATTTTAACGTAACCAATTCCGTATGCAATGCGGGAAATCCTACAATTTCACCCGGTACAAACGATACGGATAATCCACCCGATTTTGTCCCTGGTTGAACTTAGGAGCCCGCTGGTACTGAGCCGCCGTTACGTACAAATAGCCATCCGGACCAATCGCAAAGCTATCGGGCCAGAGCAGCCGTTCGTCCTGTACCAGCGTTTCGAACGTACGATTCTGGGCGTTGAATCGATACAGCGTTTTCTTTTCCGAATCTCCCATGTACACATTTCCGGTTTTATCGGCGAACATTCCGTGTGAAATGCCCGCTTCCCCGACGGCTTCTACTTTCGACTCCAATTCTGCTTTCGGCAGCGAAGCGTCGGCGAGAGCCGCTGTTGGAATGCGGTAAAGTTTGGTCTGAGTAATCGGTCGGAAATAGAAATATTCACCCGCCAGAGCAATACCATTCACGTTACTACTGAACGGTTTCCCCGACTGATCCTTTACTTCGATTCCATCAATCGTAAGTTTATAGGCAGGATCAGCCGTTGTAGAAGCATGTTTTTCGAGTACTGTCCGGCTCTTGCCCGTTTTTAAATCCAGCACCACCACGGCGGCCCGTCCGGGGTCCGATAAGAACGCCAGCTGGCGTTTGGTATCTACGTTCACATCATTTAGTCCCGTTTTCTCCCGGGGCAGGTCTTCAAAACGATACACGCGTTCGACGGCATTCGTTTTCAAATTGACTTTCAACAGTTTAATTCCTTCGGGAATGGATTTTCCGAAACTTGGATTGGCCGGATCCAAAGCCCAAAGGGTATTATCAGCGTCCACATACAGGGCCTGCAAACTCACGAAATGATCCTGCGGATGCAGGGAATCTTCCTGATTCCAAACCTGGTTTGGGTACGGCACCTGAGTCCCATCCGACTTGATTTCAATCAGGGCGTTTTTATAATCCCTGGACCATTTCGGAAACGTAACGAAGGTGCGTCCTTCCTGCGAGATCGCTAGTCCTACGGGTTGATATTTTCCAAACTGAGCCGCTTCTTCCAGCGTACGCTTCGAGGATTGGGCCATGCCTAACGTCGTACACAGAACGAAGGCCAGGGTGTACACATGTTTTTTCATACATTTCCGTATTTTTTTGCAAGCTTACGGCCCCTACATTCGCAAAAAGAACGTTCCCGATAATCCATTTTACGCATGGCCCCTATCGATCCGATTGAGTATCCTACTGTCATTCGTTCTCTCGATCATCTCGCGGGATCCTACATTCCTGTACCGGCTGCGATCGTACAGCAAATCGGCACGTTCAAGATTCGTCTTTTTTGTACGATCAATGGCACGCTTACCTGGCCCTGTGGATTGGTTGCTCACGGCCAGGGCGATGCCTATATTACGATTAATCAGGAACGACTTCGGAAACTGAAACTAAAACCCGGCAGCGAAGTACACGTGCAACTCAGGCCGGATGAAAGCGAATTCGGACTGGAAATGCCGGAGGAATTACAGGAAGTACTGCGTCTTGATGACGAAGGCCAACGACGTTTTCGGGCACTCATTCCGGGCAAACAACGCTTTCTGATTCGCACGGTACTCGCGGTAAAAAATACGCAGTTACGCGTGGAGCGATCCCTGCAATTGATTACCCGTTTGAAGCAGGCTCCCGAAGGTAAGGAAACGTTTGCCCAATTATCACTCCGCTAAAACCAGCGGTTCCTTTGAACGATTTTTTAGCGTTTTACCATTCGAACCATTCATTGTACTATGGCTGAACTGCGTGAAGTCTGGCTCCGTGGCCCTTTACCCGAAACACCTGATTTGTTACAACCCGTGGCCCATGCCCTGCTGCAAGCACGGGAAGAAATTCAAGCTCTGACCGCTCAATTTCCGAACGTGCGACTGTGGGAACGACCCTCGGGCGTTGCCTCACCGGGTTTTCACCTCCAGCATCTGACGGGTGTACTTGATCGATTGTATACTTACGCCCGGAGCGAAGCACTTACAGAAGCACAGCTCGCGTACCTGGCGGCGGAAGGTTTGCCGAATGAGCAAAGCGTTACGGACTTAGTCGAGCAATTCAATCAACAGGTAGATCGGGCGTTGGAACAGCTCCGCCATACGGACGTGCAAACGCTCACCGAAACACGGGGCGTTGGTCGGGCCCAACTTCCTTCCACAGTACTGGGTTTGTACGTACATTCGGCGGAACACACCATGCGGCATTTAGGTCAGTTACTGGTAACGGTTCGAATGCTGGAAGGTTGAAGCAATGCTTTACCTCCTTCCGGCCAGCTACGTCATTCCTGAAAGGACCTACTTTCAAACCTGAAAAGGGTATTTAAACCTTATCCTTTTTCACACGTCATTCAAACGTAAACCTCTTTAAACCCTACCCATCCCATGAAAGCAGTCGTCGTTACCCAAGCCGGCAATCCGGATGTATTGCAGGTGCAGGACCGTCCGGTACCGCAACCTAATGAAACCCAAGTACTCATTAAAGTAGAAGCGGCGGGAATTAACCGGGCCGATCTGATGATGCGGCAGGGAAAATACGGCGGCGAGACGCCCCCCGTACTGGGTCTGGAAATAGCAGGCACAATTGAATCCTGTGGCCCAACGGTCAAACAATGGAAAAAGGGGCAACGCGTCTGTGCCCTCATTGCAAATGGTGGCTACGCTGAGTACGCCCTGGCCGACGCCCGTCACTGTTTACCCCTACCGGCCGATCTATCGATGACCGAAGCAGCGGGCCTGCCCGAAACGCTTTTTACCGTTTGGAGTAATGTCTTTCAACGGATGAAAATATTACCGGGCGAAATTCTGCTCGTGCAGGGTGGCACCAGCGGAATTGGCCTCACGGCGATTCAAATGGCAAAAGCCTTTGGCGTACGCGTATACGCAACGGCAGGTACCGATGAAAAACGGGCTTTTGCGTGTTCCTGGGGAGCTGACCGCTGCGTGAATTACCGTACGCAGGATTTTGAAGCCGAGTTTGCGGATACGGGCGTAGATGCCGTTTTGGACTACATCGGTGGCGAGTATACTTCCAAACACTTACGTTTACTCAAACCCGAAGGTCGCCTGTGCTGGCTGGCCGGACTCGATGGCGTGAAAACGGAGATTAACATCATGGACGTAATGTCGAAGCGATTACAGCTAACGGGCAGTATGCTTTCACCCCGTACCGCTGATTTTAAAGCTCAGCTTGCGGCCGACATTGAAGCCAAAGTGTGGCCCCTCGTACAGCAGGGCAAAATACGTACGGAGGTCTACCGGACTTTCCCGCTGGCGGAAGCGGCCGAAGCTCACCGACTGATGGAAAAAGGCGAACACATCGGAAAGATTATTTTGACGGTATAATGGATACTTTAGGCATACGCAAATGGCTATACGTCCAGCTATCTTTGTGGCTGTTTTTGACTTAACCATTCCTCTACTGATTCATGAATCGCCGGAAATTTGTTACCTCCTCCGTACTTGCGGCCACGGCTGCTACCTTACCCGCTCAGGCTTCCACCCAGGCTGAAACGGCTTTTTTTGAACTTCGTGTCTATGAATTAAGGGGAGGAAATGCTCTGGACGAATATTTAAAGACGGCTCTGATTCCTGCTCTAAACCGGCAGGGCGTAAAAACCGTAGGCGTATTCCGCGAGATGGGAAAATCGGAACCTCCGATGGTGTATGTCTTGATTCCCTATGCTTCCATGCAGGCCTACGGCGAGTCAGCCAGTCGATTGACCAAGGATTCGGATTTCCAGAAAGCCAGCGAGAACTACCGGAATCTCATGCCCGAACGAGCTTCGTACGCCCGGTATAAATCGTCGCTGATGCAGGGATTTTCGGGTTTCCCGCAGGTTGTAGCTCCGGATACCAAACAAGGTCGAATCTTTGAACTGCGTACCTACGAAGGGTTCAGTGAAGACGCCGTTCGCCGGAAAATTGCCATGTTCAACGACGCAGAAATCAAGGTATTCAACAACGTGGGCCTGACACCCGTTTTCTTCGGTGAAGTCAAGATAGGCGATTCTCTCCCCTGTCTGACGTACATGCTGACGTTCAAAAACATGGAAGAACGCGATGCCAACTGGAAAAAATTCGGCAGCGACCCCGACTGGAAACGCATTTCCGGACTCCCCGAATACGCGAATACCGTCTCCCGAATTCAGCGGGTATTCCTGGAACCTACGGCCTATTCTCAGGTTTAAATCAACGAAAAAGCGTCCGGGGCAAAACCCCGGACGCTTTTTCATTCAACCCCGCAAGGAGTATTATTCATTCTAATACCCGCTCGACGTTGAGCTTTGAGGGCAGAAAAGCGAGTCTGTACCACCATCAAACCTCGAACATTAAACCTGATACGCTTTCAAACTTCCCCTTCTCCTCAAACTCCAATCTTCCTACAGCTGCTTTTTCTTCTTTTTCTTGGCTTTCGAAAGTCGTTCTTCCTCTTCCTGAATCAGGCTCCGCCAATCGGTATTTTTTTCACTATCGGCTCCCAGATCAATCGTGGCTTCGTAGTCTAACTGATCAATGTTCAAAACCTTGATGGGCTTGGTCAAATAGGCTTCGATTTCTTTCAGTATGGGCTTTTCCTCCGTACTACAAAACGATACGGCGTGACCCCGCTGCGTACCCCGGCCCGTACGGCCCACGCGGTGTACGTAGTTTTCGGCCTGTTCCGGAAGGTCGTAATTGACGACGTAGTCTACGTTGGCAATATCAATTCCCCGGGCACTTACGTCGGTCGCAATCAGCACTTTTGTTTCACCTTTCCTGAAATCATTGAGTACCGACAAGCGATCCGTTTGTTCCTTTCCTCCGTGAATGGTCTGACTGGCAATGCTCATCCGTTCAAGAGCCTTACTGACGCGTTCGGCCCGAACTTTGGTACGGACAAAAACCAGCAGTTTACTTTCCGGATGTTCGTTAATGAGCCGTTCCAGGAAAAACCGTTTATCGTCCATTTCCACGAAAGCCACAGCATGGTCAATATTCTTGGAAACGGGATCTTTGGGTGAAATCTGAATCCGAATGGGATTGGTAACCAGCGAGTACGCCAGTTTTTTGATCGTTTCGTTGATCGTGGCCGAGAAGAACAGGGTTTGCCGCTTTTTGGGCAGGTACTTGATCAGGTCCTGAATATCCTTGATGAAGCCCAGGTCCAGCATGTGATCCGCTTCATCGAGAATCAGGATTTCTACGCTATTCATATGAATGTACCCCTGGCTCGTCAAATCAAACATCCGTCCCGGTGTCGTTACCAGAATGTCGATGCCTTCTTCCAGTTTGGCAATCTGGGGTCCCTGTTCCACGCCACCGAAGGTACAGAACGACTTTACTTTGGAATGGTGACCAATTTGCTGGAAAACCTCCGTGATTTGGATGGCCAGCTCACGGGTGGGTACCATCACAATACACTTGATGCCGGTACTGCGTTTGGTCTGTTTCCGGTTGTGAATCATGCTCAGCACCGGAATGGCAAAAGCCGCCGTTTTTCCGGTCCCGGTCTGGGCAATGGCCAGCACGTCCTCGCCCTTTAGTATGGGAGGAATGGACTTAAACTGGATATCCGTCGGACGTTTGAAACCGAGTTTTACCAGACTTTTCTTTATTTCCGGAGCGATGGAATATTCTTCAAATTTCATAAGCCATGTGTTTTACCGGAATGTCTAATTGAGACTTTCCAGGTACAATTCTTCTACTTTCTTACGAGCCCAGGGCGTTTTCCGTAAAAACGTAAGGCTCGATTTAATGCTGGGATTATGGGTAAAACATTTGATCCGAATCCGTAACCCCAGTTGATCCCAGCCGTAATAATCGACCAAATGAAATAAAATCATTTGCAGGGTTTTGCCTTCGAGTGGATCTTTCATAATGGTTTATTCCTGTGAATTAAGTTTCCCCGCATTGCATACGGGGCGATTTACATTGAACCCCTTCGGGGTTGACAAGCCTAGTCATACAATGAGCAAACCGTTTTCACGTAATTTACCGCCGATGTCCGACGATAAAAAGGCCTGAAAACTACCCAAGCCTTCTGCTTCGTAGGACTGTTTTAATTTTTCGAACGAAGCCGGTTCGGTCACCTGAATAGTCGGTAACGTATCCGTTAGCCATTGACCCGTGGCGGCATCCGTTACGAAGCCCCACTCCTGCTTTCGATCATAGAAGGTCAATTCGGCCAAATCGACCCGGTGTTTTCCGCGTTTTTCCTCAAAAAAAATCAGCGAGGGTTCCTTTCCCAGCCAGACGGTCAGGGCATTGGGACGAATGTCTTCTTCCTGATCTTCCACGCTTCGCTGAATATAATTCGGCGGAATCGTCGTTTTCGGTACCCGAAAATCGAACCATTCCTGCAAAGGAAACTCAAAACAAACGCCGTGCATGTAGTTAAAGAGCGATTTCCGTAACCCCTCGGCGAAGCGGTCGTGGTTGGCTCCCAGCGGGTCGGCGTGATCCAGGTCGTTGTCGGCAAAATCGCCCGCAATGGGGCCAATCCGCTGCACGTCGAACGCTTCCGGCTGTAAACCTACGGGCGAGTGGGCCGTCATGGCAAAGCGGTGCCAGAATCCCGACTGTACAATGCCCAGTTCGAACAATTGCCGTACCATTTCCAGCGAATCAATCGTTTCCTGGGCCGTTTGCGTCGGAAATCCGTACATCAGGTAGGCGTGTACCATGATACCCGCCCGCGTAAAGCCATCGGCCACGCGAGCCACCTGAGCCACGGTTACGCCCTTTTTCATCCGGTCAAGCAGCCGATCCGAAGCCACTTCCAGTCCCCCCGATACGGCAATGCAGCCCGAGGCTTTGAGTAACATGCACAAATCGGGTGTAAAACTCTTTTCGAAGCGAATGTTCGTCCACCACACTACCGTTAGTTTTCGGCGAATGATTTCCAGAGCCAGCTCCCGCATCAGGGCGGGCGGAGCGGCTTCGTCCACGAAATGAAAGCCATTCTGTCCCGTCTGTTCGATAATCTCTTCGATTCGATCGCAAAGCAGCGAGGCCGTCATGGGCTCGTAGCGTTTGATGTAATCGAGCGTTACATCACAGAAGGAGCACTTACCCCAGTAACAGCCGTGGGCCAGGGTCAGCTTATTCCAGCGACCATCGCTCCAGAGGCGGTGCATGGGATTCACGACTTCAATCACTGACAAATAATCCGCTAGCGGCAATTCGCGGTAATCAGGCGTTCCCGTATCTCGCTGGGCAACGTCGCGTTCTTTGGTCCCATTCAGGTAATGGACCGCTCCATCGATTCGCGTGAAGACCCGCTTGAGATTCGCTGCCGTCCGGGTACCGGACAGGTATTCCAGCAAATGCAGCAAGGGAGCTTCCCCATCGTCGAGGCATACGTAATCCAGATAATCAAACACCCGGGTTTCCTTCAGCGAGCGAAGTTCGGTATTGGCATAACCTCCTCCCATAACTACGGCAATCTCGGGATGGTGGGTTTTCAGGTATTTCCCGCACTTTAAAGCTCCGTACAGATTGCCCGGAAAAGGTACCGTGAGGCATACAACGGTGGGCTGCCAGTGCCGGATTTTTTCTTCCAGCAAATCGGTCAGTATCGTCGAAATCAGCGTATCCGGAGCCTGGAGCGTGGCGTGTAGTTCGTCAAAATGCGTGGCCGAGCGTCCCAGTCGTTCAGCGTAGCGGCTGAAGCCAAAATGCGGATCGACGGCTTCGGTAATCAAATCCGCCAGATCTTCGAGGTACAATGTCGCCAAATGGCGGGCTTTATCGTGCGTACCCATCGTTCCGAAGGCCCAGTCCAGATCATCCAGTTGGGCAAACCGCGACGCTTCGGGCAGGTAGGTCCGGTCACTGATGGCGTGAGCCAGCGTTGGATTTTTGTTCTGGAGGAAACGAATCACCGGACCGATGGTCTGAATGTATTCTTCCCGCAGGGAATAAATGCGGTAACTGTTATCGGAAAGCTCGATGCTGTCGTTGGCGACCAGTGCATCGAACATCGTTTGCAATCCTTTTCGGGAAAATAACTGCAGAATCACCTCAATGCCCAGATCGGCCTGATGCGATTCGTAGCCCTTGGTATTCAGAAAACCTTTCAGGTACGCCGTGGCCGGGTACGGGGTATTTAACTGCGTGAAAGGTGGGGTGATGAAGAGAATTTTTGGTGTCAAATCTATGCTGCGTTGCCGTTACAAAGGTACGCCATCTAACTGAGCAATAAGCAAGAAAATGATGGGTTCATTCCAATCCCATTAAATTAATACTGCCCGAAGGGGCGAAAAGTCGTACTCATTTCTTAATCTATAGGCCTATAGATAAATGCTAGCTTCAGACAAAGTATGTCTACATTAGACTCCAAACACATAGCCATTCTTTTACCACCTGTCCTTTATACCTCCTGTTTCATCTGAAAAAACAGAAAAAGGCGAATGAAAAACTATCTTTACTCGTCTATACGCATATGGCTTCGTATGTTCGCCGTATGTACATACACCCATTGAACCTTCCGATTCTATGTTTTCTCTATTCCGTCTGCTCGGATGTGTAGGGCTGCTGAGTATCGCATCTATTGTTTCCTACGCCCAATCGTTTTCACTCGAAGCCGTTAAATCCTATCCTTTCCCTGCGGATCTAACGGCGGCCGCCAAAGGTTCCCGTATTGCCTGGACGATCAATGAACAAGGCAAACGTAACATTTACGTAGCCGAAGGTCCGTCGTATACCCCCCGCAAGATTACTCCTTATAGCAAGGACGATGGGCAGGAGCTAACCAGTGTTACGCTTTCAGCCGATGGCCAATGGGTCGTGTACGTACGCGGTGGCGAGCATGGGGCGAATTGGGACGAGCATCTGGGGGTAAACGTCGATGGTTTACCCTTTGCCCCCAAAGTAGAAATCTGGGCCATTCCGTTTAAAGGCGGCGAGCCTAAGCGACTCAGTGAAGGCGATTATCCGGTGCTGTCACCAAATGGTAAAACCGTTGCTTTCCTGAAAGGTGGACAGCCCTGGTCAGTACCCGTGAACGGTAGTGAACCCGCAAAAATGCTTTTCTCGACGCGAGGTACTACTCATTCGCTGGAATGGTCCCCCGACGGTAGCCAGCTGGTTTTTGTTTCCAATCGTGGGGACCACTCACTCATCGGCATTTATACGAACGCCCAGACGCCGCTCCGGTGGCTGGCCCCTTCCTTCGCTCACGACCGTAGCCCTCGGTGGTCGCCGAATGGAAACAATCTGGTCTTTGTGCGTACGCCCGGTACGGGTGGAGCACCGGATTCCGTATTGGTTCGCAAGCACCGCCCCTGGTCCATCTGGCGGGTTAATGTGGCTTCCGGCAAGGCCACGCAACTCTGGCAGGCTCCCCGGACTTTGGCGGGCTCCGTACCGGCTACCAACGGCGGCTTCAACCTCCACTGGGCCGCTCAGAATCGCATTGTTTTTCTGTCGTATCAGGATGGCTGGCCGCATTTGTATTCGATGCCTTCCACGGGCGGCACACCCCTGCTGCTTACGCCGGGGGCTTTCACAACGGAGCATATTCGCCTGAGTCCAGATCGCCAGTGGCTTACGTTTAGTGTGAATGTAGGTTCTGATCCGCAGGATTTAGATCGTCGGCACGTGGCCCGGGTACCCGTGGACAAAGCCGAAATGGAAGTATTAACGCCCGGTAACGGACTAGAGTGGACTCCGGTCGTTACCGGGGATGGTACGTCGCTGGCTCTTATCAGTGCTACGGCCCAACGACCTCCCCTGCCCGCCGTGATGCCCTTTGGCAAAGGCATACCTACGCTGTTAGGCGAATCCCTGATTCCGGCAAACTTCCCGCAACGGTCGCTGGTTACGCCCAAACAAGTCATTTATCAAACGCCCGATGGATTCACCGTACACGCCCAGCTTTTTGAGCCGACGGGTGGCCCCGCCCAGAAGCCCGCGATTATTTACGTGCACGGCGGACCCATGCGACAAATGTTACTCGGCTGGAATTATTCGGATTATTACGCCAATGCCTACGCCACGAATCAGTACCTCGCCAGCTTGGGTTTTGCGGTTCTTTCGGTTAATTATCGCTTGGGTATTGGGTACGGTTTTGAGTTTCATCAGCCCGCAGGAGCTAACACGAGCGGAGCGGCGGAGTACATCGACATCAAAGCCGCGGGCGACTGGCTGGCCAAACAGTCCTTTGTGGATAAAAGCCGGATTGGTATTTATGGCGGTTCGTACGGCGGTTATCTGACGGCCATGGCCCTGGCCAAGGATTCGAATCTGTTTGCGGCGGGCGTCGATATTCATGGGGTGCACGACTGGACGACGGATCGCACCCTATCCATCACTGCTCCCGATCGGTACGAGCGAGCCCCCGACGCTGATCTAGTAGGAAAAATAGCCTGGGAATCATCACCGACGGCCTACATCAACACCTGGACGTCTCCCGTACTTATTATTCACGGGGATGATGACCGCAACGTCCGCTTCAATCAGAGTACGGATCTGGTCCGTCGCCTCGAAGCCAAAGGCGTCGATCTGGAGACGCTCATCATTGTCAATGATACGCACCACTGGATGAAACATGCGAATTCGCTCAAAGTGGGGAATGCGACGGCGGCGTACTTCCGGAAGAAGCTGTTGGAGAAAACTAAAGCGGGGGCTGGTGAATAGGGATTTATTCTATGCAATAACAGTTCTGTTTTTAGTCCCGCTGATACGGCTCGCCTTTCAGTTCATTGCATTTTATTAACTAGAGCATATAGAATCACTATTTCTTCCTTTAAAGACAGCTGTTCATTTAGTCCCTATCGCGAACACCGCTCATTTCCTCTTACTCAAGGCCACGGCCTTGCAGAGGAAATAGGCGGCTTGAGCCCCAGAATGGAATTCCGCCATGGAATGGGATAGGACGGGGCATGGATTTATGCCGTCGACGGTACCGACTCGCTAAAAACTAGTAACCCTTCTAGTTTGCCAATTGATACTGCTTCGGCGTAACCCCGTAGACCTGTTTGAAGGACTGGATGAAGCTCGACAGGTTTTCATATCCAATCTCGTAATACACTTCGCTGACTTTGTAATCGCCCTGTTTCAGCAGTTGAGCGGCCTTATGCATTCGTTTTTCCAGGAACCACTTATTAGGCGAAGTACCGTAGATTTTAGCAAACCGTCGCTTGAAAGTAGACAGGCTCGTATGACACAAAAAGGCAAGTTCTTCCACCGTAACCGGCTGATCCAGGTTGGCCGTTACCGCCTGCCGGATCAGCCTTTCTTCATCGGCCTGCTGACTGAGGATACGCAACTTCTGTAACTGTCCGGGATAATTTTCGCCCAAGTAGAGTAACAATTCTTCCAGTTTTACCAGCCGTCTGTTTAAAGAAAGGGATGGTCCATCGGCCAGTATAAAGCCTAGCGATTCGATGAAATGCTGAAGGAAGGTGTCTTTCTCAAAAAGCAATACGGGCTCCTGCGGTCGTTCCGTGATTTTCGTGGCAGGCATGTCGGGATGCCGACTGAAAAAATCAATGAGTACGTTCGTATCGAAGAAAATGAGCATGCTCCGGTAACTGCCCCCCGGAGCGACGGTTTTTTCGCTCATCAAACAATTTCCCGCCGAAAGCAGAAGAAACTGTCCGGGATGGATCTTCACCGTTGCCCCCGGGTAATACACCGTTTTTTCGCCTTCCAACAAGAAACTAAACAAATTCTGATGGAGGGTAATCCGATTCCTGCTCCCGTCGATCTGGGACTCATAACTAAAGATCGAAACGGGCTCTAAGTCGGTTTCCGTAGATCCCTGCTCGTTTTGTATACGGGTGGTTTTCATGGCTTCGTAAGGATACGCCCTAAAACCCAATCCGCTCCCTCAAGAGTCGGATCAGGTTTCAGTCGTTTAATGCTTTCTTTAATGCCTTCCCTTGCTGATTCCAGGTTAAATCAGCAGAAGATGATCTTTAAGCTTCGTTCAAGATACCACTTCGTTCCTGATTTTCCCGACGACGGAACCAATACATGGCTTGATAACCGAGTGCCTTGCGAAGGATGCTCATTTGCCCGATGTGAAAGGCTTCGTGTAATACCATCGAAGTAAACAGGTCTTCAACGGTGGTACCTCCCGTGGGCCCCTGCAAGGGAATTTCCGTTTGTAATACCCAGTCGTCTGCGGCTTCGAGGGTCTCGATAAAGCGGTCAGAATACTGGGTCCAATCCTGTACCAGCTCCGTCAAGCCTGGGTATTTTTTGCTTCGGTCAAAGGGTATGAACTGGGGCGGCGGCAGGGTTGGATCGACAAAGAGGTCCAGATACGGATAACTTTCTACGGGCTGCCCCAAACGAACGGTATTTCTGGCCCGCATGATCAGTAGATGACCCGCAATCCATTCCAGACTATTCGTATGCTCACTTAGTACCTGGCTACCCTGTTCCTCTGTAATGCCTTCCAGTACGGAAACATACCAGTCGGTCAGCAGCCGAAACTGCCTTAGCATCTGCTCTCGTGTGTTCATTGCGTGATGTGTTAGAGAACCCAGTCAACTAGTGTTTTTGTCCGTAGGCTACCAGGGAAGCTTTCGCCAGGGTTGCAAAGTGTAGGTTAAATCCGACCAAGGCCGGTGTGGCGTTCTGATCCAGTTCCAACGTTTTGCTTAAAGCATGAACCGTGATCAGGTACCGATGGGCAGGGCCCTCCGGTGGGGCGGCCCCTACGTAACCTGGCGTACCCAGGTCGGTATTGCTTTGCAGAGCCCCTTCCGGTAATTGATTGTTCGTCGGGTCACCAGCTCCCGAGGGGAGTTCCCGTACCTCCGCCGGTATATTGAAAACCACCCAATGCCAGAGTCCACTTCCGGTTGGGGCGTCTATGTCGTACATCGTTACGGCAAAGGCTTTCGTTTCGCTGGGGGCATTTTCCCAGTAAAGCTGGGGTGACTGATTTGCTCCCGAAAAGCCCATTCCATTGAAGTACTGTGAGTTGGTTAGCTGTCCGCCCAGCTCTGTACTTTTCAAGGTGAATGCCGTGGATGACGTCCCGATAGTAGTCATTGATTCTAAGCTCATTGCCTGCTTTGTTTTATGTTCTTTGGTTCTACAAAGGTAGACGTGCCGTAAGGCAGTGGAACATAGGATAACGTTCAAAAAGTGTGGCTAAACGTTCAATTTTACCCGCAACTACTGATGACCTGCGTAGGAAACTAGCTGCTCCCCAGGCCTGCTGCTTATCCCTACGTTCGCCAGTCTCATTTTGGCTACGCATCTCCGGAATTAGGCTACGTCCGCCTCCTGCCTAGTCCAGACCTTTGTCAGGTAGTTTTAAAGCATTCACGGCTGGTCGAAGCCATTTACCGCTTCTCCACAGTGAACATGCCACTACCTGATTTTCTCACTTGATTTCAATGAACATGAAAAAAGCATTAATCACCGGTGCCAATAAAAGTATTGGCTTGGAAACAGCACGTCAGCTACTGAAACTGGGTTACTTTGTGTATCTGGGTAGTCGCGATCTAGAAAACGGACGGAAAGCTCTGGAACAACTAAAAGCCGAAGGGCTGGATCAGGCGGAGGTTATTCTTCTGGATGTCAGCGATTCGCAATCCGTAGCAGCGGCCCGCACGGCGATTGGCCATCAAACGGACGTATTGGATGTACTGATCAATAACGCGGGTATTAACGGAGGCATGCCCCAATCGGCCCTGACTTTATCCCTGGATCGCATGGAGGAGGCCTTCAATGTCAATGTGTACGGAGTGGTCCGGGTAACCCAGGCGTTTATCGATCTGCTGAAAAAAGCCGAACAGCCCCGCATTGTCAATGTATCGTCCAGTGGCTGCTCGCTGACGTTAAGTAGTGACCCTAACTGGCGATTTTATCACCACAAAGCAGCGATCTATCAACCCTCGAAAGCGGCTTTAAATATGTACACGATTGATCTGGCTTACGAACTGCGGGATACGCCCTTCAAGGTGAATGCCGTTGACCCGGGATTCACAGCCACCGATTTTAATAATCACCGGGGCGATGACAGTCCTGAAAACGCGGGCCAACGGATTGTTAAGTATGCCCTCATCGGAGCGGACGGCCCTACGGGTCGGTTTATCAGTGAGTATCATAATCCGGATACGGGGGAGATTCCTTGGTAAAGAAGGTTTATTTTAAGGTGTGTTTTCGCCCCTATTGACGAACATACTAGTATTACAAGATTACTATTTCGTCCTTTAAAGACGGCTGGTGATTTAGTCCGTATACATTCCATGTCGGCACGCCCACCGCTCTTTTTATCCTGCTCCAAGCCACCGCTTTGCGGATAAAAAAGGCGGCTTTTCGCGATAGGACGGGATTGGTTTATGTCGTCCATGATGAAAGCTGCCAGTTCTGAATCCTTATCAACCATCAACTATTTAAGAGTCAGAACGACTCATGATAGCTTAAACGCGGTGAACTAAAGCAGGTGATGCTACCATAGAATCGTTAATTGTGAAGAGGCTGAAAGGACCGGTGCTACTAGTTAACAATGCCCGTGAGACGAAAAACGGAACTATTTAAACCCAACGTTTACTTTATACAATGAACCACCCTACTCCAATCAAACTCGAATCCATTGCGGAGGTGCACCGGTATTTAGGTTTGCCCAAGCCCCTGCATCCGCTGATTAGTTTACTGGACAATACGAATCAGCAGTTTGATACGAATAAACTTCCCCAGTATGATGTGCTGAGCTTTTATAAGATTACGTTCATCACGCAATGCAGCGGAAAAGTCAGGTACGGTCAGGGTTATTATGATTTTGACGAAGGAAGTATGCTGTTTGCGGCTCCCAATCAACTCATGGGGCGGGATCGGGAACCGACCGATCACGCGGGGTATGCCCTGCTCATTCACCCCGACTTTTTACAGGGTTTTCCCCTTGCTTCAAAGATCCGGCAGTATGGCTTTTTCTCCTATTCCCTTACGGAAGCCCTACACCTTTCCGACCAGGAAAAAACGACGATTCTCTCCGTCTTTAAACATATGGAAGAGGAGCTAAACAGTCGGATCGATGACTTGAGCCAGGAAGTGATCATTGCTCAAATCGAGCTTCTGCTCACGTACGCTGATCGGTTTTACAGGCGTCAGTTTATCACGCGTAAACCCATCAGCCACGAGTTGCTTCCCAAACTAGAAGAGCTGCTGAATTGCTATTTTTACGACGGAACGGCCTTACGTTCGGGCATTCCTACCGTTCAGTATCTGGCTGAGCAGTTGCACTACTCGCCTACTTATTTGAGTGATCTGCTTCGTTCGCTGACCGGACAAAATGCCCAACAGCATATTCACGGCAAACTCATTGAAATAGCCAAAGAAAAACTGTCAGCGAGTACGTTGTCGATCAGCGAAGTAGCGTATGAATTAGGTTTCGAGCATCCACAATCCTTTAGCAAATTATTCAAGATTAAAACAAACGTTTCCCCGTTGGAATTCAAACGGTTATTCGCCCGTGAAATACCTCCGGAACGTTCCGCTGGTTAGCTTAGGGATTGTTAGGAAGTTGACGCTTTTACGGACCAGCATTACGCTGATTTTCAATTCACTTTTCTACCACCAGCTTCAATTAAAACTTGCTCTGAATTCCAGTGGCGACAGATTAGTTTTTGATTTAAACAGCTTGCTGAACGACTGCGGGTGTTCAAATCCCAGTTGATAGGCGATCTCTCCTACCGTCAGGTTACTGAGGGTGAGTATTTCCTTCGCTTTTTCAATCAGCTTTAAATGAATATGTTGCTGGGTATTATGACCCGTTAGCGTACGCAGCATATCGCCGAGATAGCGGGGTGACACATTCAGTTGTTCCGCCAAAAACTGTACGGTTGGCAAGCCCTGTAATAAAGCCGTTTCATCGTTGAAATACTGGTGTAAAATCCGGTCTAGCTGTTCCAGCAAGGCGTTGTGGATGGGCTTTCTGGTAATGAACTGGCGTTTGTGAAATCGCTGACTATAGTTCAGCAGCAACTCCAGTAAGGAGATGAGTACATCCTGACTGACGTCATCAATGGACGTTTCCAGCTCGTCACCAATATTCCGGGCAATAGACGTAATAATGTTTTTTTCCCGGTCCGAAAGGTACAGTGACTCATTAACCGCGTACGTAAAAAACCCGTAGTTTTTGATTTTGGTATCCAGCGGATAATTCCGTAGAAAATCGGGATGAATCAGCAACGTAAACCCCATCGCCGCCACAGGCGTTTCAACGGCGGACAGGGGCTGCCCCGGTGCAGTGAAAAAGAGTCCCCCTTCGTCGAAGTCGTAAGTAGTCTGACCGTATCTCATCGAACACCCCGCTGATGCGTTGAAGGTAATATTATAGAAGTCCATCAGAAACGTGGGCGTCAGCATTGCCGCAGTCAGCTGGACTTTGCTATACTCCAACAGACTGATGAGCGGGTGGCTAGGCTGCGGCAAGCCAAACGTCCGGTGTAAGTCGGAGATGGAATGGAAGACGCGTGGTTTAGGCTTAAGTTCCCCTTTCATGGTTTGATAAATAGAGGGTCGATACTTCGGTATAACCCGAAATACCGACCCAGTAATTCCTGAATCTAATTAAATTTCAGTAATCATTTGCTTGATTACCTCCCGGAAGGCCTCGTCCCCCACGGCCAGCCGCTGGGCATACAAGGCTTTGGCGTCTTCGCCGCACACGTACCGCAACGTATTTGTTCCATCGGTAGCGGCTTCGTAGACCACTTCGGCGATCTGCTCGGCCGTAGAACCGTTGGGACTAGACGTGATGGCCGTCATAAACTTATGCAACAGCGTATCGTAATCCGGATGCGAGGCCATTACGGATCGGTTCTGGATTTCGGTGGCTACCATACCGGGTTCAATGGTTTTGATACCGATTCCTAAGGCGTTCAATTCGAAGGACAGGCTTTCGCTCCAACCTTCCAGTGCCCATTTGCTGGCGTCGTACATGGAACTTACCGGGAAGCCCATCAAACCCGCCGACGAGCCAGTCGTAATGAACAGTCCACTTTTTCGTTCCCGAAAATACGGTATGAACGCCTGCGTCACCCGGACTACGCCCAGAAAATTAGTATCCATCTGCCGAACCAGCTCCTCATCGGGGATGGCCTCCAGAGCTCCCAGCAAGGCGTATCCGGCATTGTTGAATACAACGTCAATATCGCCTGAGGCCAGAGCCTGTTGCGTCGTTGCTTTGATCTGTTCGGGATTGGTTACGTCCAGCGGCAGCAGCGTCACCTGTTCGAGTTGAGTTAGCTCTTGCTCCAGTTCCGGCTTACGCATGGTCGCAATAACCTTCCAGCCTTTACTCGCGAATAATTTTGCCGTAGCCTTACCAATCCCCGCCGAAGCACCCGTAATAAAAATCGTCTTTGTCATTTCTTTTCGTTTCATCTTTCGAAAGACAAAGCTCCGCTACCTACCGTTTGAGCTTGTAGTAAAATTGGAGAATCCTGTAGCCAAAATGGTACGAAGCTTTAGAAAAGATCAGGCCCCGGAAGGTCCGAAGACTCCCCGGGGCCTGAAGCGTTAGTTGGAAGCGAGAAAATTAATTTTATTGAAGGCAAACAAGGGTTTCTGCCCCGCAGATGGATTTTTGAAGACAAAGTATAGTGGATGGATACCCGTCATCTCCTGCCGGAGCGGGATCTTCAATTCGCCCTTATTATCCTGAGGCACCTCCACTTCTCCTACCAAGGGCCCCGTGGGTGAATCGAGGTGTACGGCTAAGACGCCCCCAGCAAATCGCTCTTTGGAAGCAATGACGGACGTCGTAATCTCCTTCACGGAGGTCAGGTCAATCCCCTTGTACAGCAGATAACTACCCGATTTCAGGCCAATTGCGTAAGGAACTTTCGGCGTGATTTCGTACACTACTACTTCACTTTTCCCATCCGCCGCTCCAGCTTCCAGGTACGGCGAACGCAAGGCGAGCGTGGATGAGTTCGTCAGGGGGCCAATCAATCCGTTTCCTTTATCGGTGTAACTGGCGGTCAGTACGTACGAACCATCCTTTTTCTGCGATACGGGCTTGTACTGGCCTGCTACGGGTTGCCGATTCACGGGCTTTCTACTCGCCAGCGAAAGAATGTACCGAACCATGTCCAAGGCTTCCTCTTCTTTGAGCTGGGGGTGAGCACTCATGGCCTGTTCGCCCCATACGCCCCCACCACCGGCGATTACTTTACTGGCCAGCTTTCGCTCGGCCTGAGCATTACCCCGGTATTTCTTGGCTACATCCATATACGAAGGACCCACTGATTTTTTATCCACCGTGTGGCAGGCCTTACAGTCACTTAAGTCAATCAACCGTTTCCCCGTCGAAGCTCCTGTATTGGCCTGATGGCCCTGAGCCAGCATGGTTTTATCAAAGCCTTCGAGATAGTCGATGGTAACGGTCACCTCATCTTCGGTAATGCCCTGCTGGATTTTCCCATCCTCCTTGTCGCTCACGTTGACCGCGTACGTAATGGGCTGATCGGGAAAGTAGAAGGTTTTATTACCTTTTAACACAATTTCCACCTGAGGTTCAGCATTGCCTACCTTGATCGTGAGATTGGTGGTAGCCGAATTTCCCAGTCGGTCGCTTACTTTTAGCGTAACGGGATACGTACCCGGCTTCTGGAAGGTAACGCTTGGGGTAACGGTTTTTTGCCGGGGGATTCCGCCACCAAAATTCCAGTCGTACGTCAAAGCATCGCCGTCGTAATCGATGGACTCGCGGGCATCGAACTTCACCGTCATCGGGGCGGCTCCGTTTAGCTTACTAGCGATGGCTTTCGCTACGGGCTTGCGGTTTCCGGTGTTGTAGGTGATTCGGGATAGTCGGGCATCGGCATTGGCCGTAAACCACTGCTGACCGTATTCAATCGTATACAAAGAGCCGTCCTTGGCAAACTGCATATCGATGACGTGCGAAAACTTCGTGTTCGGCATGAACGTTTCCATGGACACGTAATCGCCGTTCGGATTCATGGTTACCGGGTGAATCCAGTCCCGCGTCCAGTCGTAGGCGAACAACTTACCGTCGTAGTACCGGGGAAATTTGACTGTCGTTTCGGGATAATCGTCGTAATAGTACACCGGTCCAGCCATGGCGTTTCGGGCTCCTTTCCCCACAATGGGTCCGAATTCGGGAGAATCCGCGTAGGGATAGTAGATAAAAGCTTTCTGGGCCGCTGGCAATTCTTTCAGGCCCGTATTATGAGGCGAATCATTAATGGGTTTTGTCGGGTCAAACAAGGCTTTCGTTGTACTATCTCCGAAACTACGGGCCCGGTAAGGGCGGTTGTCGGCGACAAACAGCGGCCAGCCGAAGTTTCCGGCTTTCCGGGCCTGATTTACTTCATCGTGCCCGCGGGGACCGAACTGTTCGCTATTCTGACCCGCGTCCGGACCCACTTCCCCCCAGTAGAGGTAATTGGTACGCTGATCCACCGCAATGCGATACGGATTTCGGTTCCCCATGACGTAAATTTCAGGACGGGCTTTCTCCGTTCCCGCAGCAAACAGGTTCCCCTCGGGAATGGTATACGTACCATTCGGCTCGGGATGAATACGCAGGATTTTACCCCGTAAGTCGTTAGTATTAGCGGACGTATACCGGGCATCCCAACCGCTGCGTTCGGCCCGTTCGTCCATCGGAGCGTAGCCACTTGAGTTGAAAGGATTGGTATCATCGCCCGTCGACAGGTATAAATTCCCTTTCCGATCCCAGGCAATCGATCCGCCCGTATGGCAACAGCCCGTCCGTTTGACGGGTACGGTTAAGAGTACTTTCTCCGTATTCATCATGACCGTATCGCGACCTTCGTCGTACACAAAGCGGGAAAGGTGCTGAGCGGTATCGGCGGGTGTGTTTCCGGTACTGGGTGAATAATAGACGTAAATCCATTTATTCTGCTTGAAATCAGGGTCGATGTTAAGTCCCATCAGGCCGTATTCAAACTTGGTATACACCGGAAAGTTCGCAACGGTTTTAATCGTTTTTTTGCCGGGATCGTACAGCTTCAAGGCTCCTTTCCGTTCCGCAAAAAGCACCTTCCCGTTGTCCAGTACGGCTAGTTCCGTAGGTTCATCCAGACCCGCCTTCAACACTTCGTGCACAAAGCGATTTTCCTCGGGATACGGATGCGTGTGGGCCTTTTTATAGTCCAACTGACTAGACCAGACCGATTCAATCCCGCCCATGATGTGCTGTAGAAAAAGCGTATCGCTGAAGGATTCATCCGTATGGCCGCCTCCCGTATAAAAGGATTTGCCGCCGTCAAAATCCCGGTGCCAGATGAACGGGTGATTGTCGCCGTTCTTGCCTCCCTTGTAGGTTTTCTCGTCCAGGTTACCTAGTACTTCGATTTCGGGAACAATGCTCTTGTAGTTATACCATTCATCATACCGCTTCCAGCGTTTAGGGAGCATTTTGGTGGACGGATGGCTGGAATCCAGGATTTCAATCTCCGCGTTCTGCTGCTGCGGGTGACTCAGAAAATAGGCCCCGACCAGCTGATTGTACCAAGGCCAGTCATGCTCGGTATCCGCCGCCGCGTGAATACCGGCGTAACCGCCCCCCGCCTGAATGTACCGCTCAAAAGCGGCCTTCTGCGAGGCGTCGAGAATCGTACCCGTGGTACTTAAAAAGACCACGGCGTTGTACCGTTTGAGGTTGGATTCCTCAAAGGCCGCCGCATTTTCCGTCGTATCTACCAGAAAACCCCGCTCCTTGCCCAGCTTGAGTAGGGCCTTTTTGCCCGCTGGAATGGACGCGTGACGAAATCCCGATGTTTTCGAAAACACCAGAATCCGCTTGGTACTGGCCGATGGCGAGGCCGTTTTGACGGCAACTTTTTTATTTGTCTGGGCAACCAGCAAGGTTGCGGGCAGGCAGACGGCCCAAAGGGCCAGTAACACCCCTTTTTTACGTCGGCCTATCCAGAAGTTTAGCTTGATGAGATTCATGACCAATAAGAATGAAGAATGAGATAAGGATTTCGCTTCATTTTTTCCATTAGACACTTTCGTACGAAGCGTTTAGGACAAAAACTACTTAGCACCTGGCAAAGCAAGGCCTTCCATTCCAGAAGAATGAAAGGCCTCCCCTGACGACTAGTACCCGGGATTCTGTTTGATGCCCGGATTTTGATCCAGGACGTTCTGCGGGATCGGGTTCATGTACTGCTTCTTGTCGAACTTCACCGTATACTTTTTCTCGGGTTCGATGGTATACACCCAAACCCCTGAATTATTCGCGGGTACTGAATTACGAATGACCATGTTATGGCGGGGCTTGCCCATCACCTCCTCGGCCTTGGCCAGGCGTTTGTTGTCGAGGAAGCGTTTGTCTTCGAAACACAACTCCACCCTTCTTTCGCGATAAATGGCTTCCCGCATCTGGTCTTTGGTTAAGCCCTGCGGTAAGGGAGCCAGCTCAGAGCGAGCCCGGATTTTGTTGATGGCATCGTATACGCCTCCATCGGGACCCGTGGCTTCATTCTGAGCTTCGGCGTAGTTGAGCAGTACTTCCGCGTAGCGGTAGAAGACGTAATTCTGACCACTGGCATCGTTGCCGGGAGCGGCATCGGGATTGAGCCGTTTTTTCTGGTAATAGCCCGAATCGCCCACGTCTGTTTTACCCGCCAGGTCAATCTGATTGGTACGGTCAGGGTTCGGTAACGTTAAATCGATACGGGTGTAGATTGTATCCGCCCGGGGCATCCAGTCCAGTTTGTAGGGAGCTCCATCGTACACAATGAAGTCATAAAACCGCTTCTCCCGGTTGACGTAGGGTTTTTGCGGATTATAGCCCGAGGTAGGATCCGTAATGGGTTTACCGTTCGCCATCGCAAACTGGTCCACCAGTTCCTGCGTCGGATTGTAGTTTCCCCAGGAACGGTACTCGCCCAGCACGTAGGTTGGGCCGCCCCGGCTTTCGTAACTACCTCCCATATTCGCCACGTTCGCCACCACCTGACGATCCCAGATTACTTCCGAGTTGTACTCATTTGCCGTACGCCAGAGGTTTTTTAAATCCGGAAACAGGTTGTAGTTTTTGCCATTTCCGTATGCATCAATAAAGGCTTTGTTCGTAGCCGCCGCTTTAGCCCAGCGGGAAGGATCGTAATTGCCGAAATGCACGAACTTTCCCGGATCGGATAAATAAGGCGTCGCGGTGTTGAACAACGGACTTGCCGCGAAAAGCTCTATCCAGCCTTTCAAAGCCAGGGCCGCTCCGAGGGTCGCCCGTCCGGCATCGCGTTGGGAAAGGCTGTACTTCACGTCCAAGTTCCCATTTTTTACCACCTGATCGAGTTCACTGACGATGAAATTGTAGGTATCCGCAAAGGTCTCTCGGGGCTTTTGTAACTGCTCGGTGCTCATTTTGGTCCGATCCAGGGGTTCCGTCAAAATGGGCAGACCGCCAATGTGCACAAAAAATTCGCTGTAGAAAAACGCCCGCAGGAACCGGGCTTCGTCCATGCGTTTATTGTAATAGGCTTCCGAATAATTGGCTTTGTTTTCCGTAATCTTCTGGATGAACGTATTTACCTTCCGGATTTTCACGAAAAAATTCTCCCAGGTGTAGCCATACGTGGGCCCGTGCGTACCTCCCCAGGGATTGTCGGTACTAGTAGAGGGAACGATGGTGATACCGATTCGCCAGTTGGCGGCCGTGTAGTAGTGACTGATGTTGTAGTCATCCGTATAATAATCAAGGCTCTCGGTTTGATTGAGCTTATTCGGAATCTGACTATATACGTCATTCAGGAAAACGTCCGCGTTGGTTTCCGACTCCCACTGCGTCAAATCCGTTAAATTGGCTTTATTGACGTTCTCCAGAAACTTATCCGTTTCGCACGCCATGGGCAGGGTAAGCACCAACAGGCTCAGTCCAAGTACCCTTGCATTGGTAAGGAAGCGATTCATAGTATAGGTTCAATTAAAAGGTTAGATCAATTCCAAACGTCGTGGCTTTCATCACCGGATAGGCCGTTTCCCGATCCGTATAGCCCATCTCAGGATCGACGTGCTTGATGCGGCTGAAGGTGAGCAAATTTTGCGTCGTGAAATACACCCGGGCGGAGCCGATGTGGGCTTTTCCCAGGAGTGCTTTCGGCAACGTATACCCGAAATTCAGCGTCTTTAGACGCAGGTAGCTGGCATTGACCATCCAGAAGTCGCTGTCTTTGGTATTGTTGGCATACGGAGCTGGCGTAGACCGAGGATATTTGGCATTTTGACGCTCGGGAGTCCAGCGATTGTCTAAGTACTCATAGCCCGTATTGCTGCCGTTGTTCTCGAAAGGAACCGTCAGGAATTGGCGAATATTCAGGCTCGACTTGCCACTACCCTGGAAAAAGAGGGAGAGGTCAAATCCCTTCCAGTTGATGCTCGGCGTGATACCAAAAGTGAGAGCGGGATACACGGGATTTCCAATGACGGTCAAATCAAAATCATTGATGACCCCATCCGGAATACCATCCGGACCGCTCAGATCCGCGTAACGAATATCGCCCGGATGTAGGGCTCCGAATTGGGTGACGTTGTAGCCATCTTTGGCATCAATTACGCCGTCGCCGTTGACATCATCCGACGTCTTGAATAAACCCATTGACTTATAACCGTAGGGTGTACCGAATTGCCGGCCCACTTTAGTACGGTTGGGGTTACGGGCTTCCGCATCCGTCTGGAATACTTCCAGCATACGGTTGATGGAATACGTCAGATTAGCGTTGACTGAGAAATCAATATCCTTACCGATTTTACGACGAGTGCCAATATTCAGCTCAACGCCGTCACTGTTCATGCGGCCCTTATTTTCCTGCGACAAGGACAAACCGTATTCAACCGGCAGGGTTACCTGAGGAGCCAGCAACATGCCCGTTCGGTTTTCGTGGAAGTAGTCAAACTCCACATTCAGCAGCGAATTCCAGAGATTCAGGTCGAAGCCAATATCCGTTTTCGTGGAGATTTCCCAGGTAATGTAAGGGTTCGGTTCCCGGGGAACCGAAGAGGCTTGTACCAGCGTACCGTTGCCAAAGGCGTACGCCGCTCCGCGTAAATCATAGCCCGCCTGGTACTGGAAGGGAGAACCCGCCAGCATACCCGCTTTTCCCCAGGAACCTCTGATTTTGAATTCATTAATAAAGCTTACATCCTTCAGAAACGACTCCTCAGAAATT
Source organism: Siphonobacter curvatus (assembly GCF_002943425.1). NCBI lineage: Bacteria > Pseudomonadati > Bacteroidota > Cytophagia > Cytophagales > Cytophagaceae > Siphonobacter > Siphonobacter curvatus. Next base: position 1,957,301 of record NZ_PTRA01000001.1, on the reverse strand, counting down.
CGCCAGGCAGCTGAAAAGGCTGGGAAGTATCCCCAGCGTTTGCCCGGAGCAAAGTAATAGTGACCATCGTAACGTCCGGCGGCTTCCAGACTCAGTTTATCCTTGTAGGTATAACCTAAGCGATACACGAAACCCAGCTCACTGCCCGTCGAAGAGGTTCCGGAGTTGTCGTAATCCAGTTTGTCGGAACTCCCGAAACTCAACTCATCAATGCCAATGGCAAAGTTATTACGTCGGGTCGTCATGGATTCCTGGGTCGTTTTCCGCATTTCCACTACCGCCAATCCGGTAATGGCGTGTGAGCCAAACGTTCCGGTATAATTCAAATACCCTTGGGTGGTATAATTGGTACGCCGCGTATTTTCTAAGCCGAGCCAGCGGAAAGGCCGTCCCATTCCTTCCTGCAACGAAATGGCATCGGTGTAGGTGTACGGTTGGGAGGTCAGGTCGATCTTGTGGTAGACGAAGGGTACGTGCCAGAGCTTGGTATTCTGCTGCCAGGGGTCATAGCTGAATACGCCTTTCACGCTGAGTCCCTTCGCAATTTGCTGCTCCACAAACAAGGTTCCGAGTAAGGTATTGGCATTGTTACGACGATAACCGGGCGAACGGAGTACCCCAATGGGCGTGCTCGCCGACGACTCACCCCACTTGTCGCCTTCGGGGTAAATCAGGCTTTGCGTCGGAAGAAACTTATAAAAGCTGCGGAATAAGTGGCCTGAAGTGGATTCGTCGGCATCTACATCTTTCGTATTTTCAATACTTCCTAGCAAGGACATTCCAATCTTGGTCGTCCGGGTTGCTGCCATTTCTACGCTCAAATTGTAGTTGTACCGCTTGTAACCAACCGGATCAAAAATCCCCTTCTGATCAAAATAACTCAGCCCCGCGTGATAGGTAACGTTATCCGTACCACCGCTCAGTTCCAGGACGTGATTCTGAATGGGAACGTTCTTGTTGAAAGCCTTCACAAAGTTGGAATTCGGATATTTCCAGGGGTCTTCTTCGTGTAACCGATCATAATTGTTCACCAGATTAGGGTCGTTCGGCAGGCTCGTTCCTTCCGGATTCTGATTCAGATAAGCTTCATTTTGCAATGCCATGTAATCTTTCGCATTCAGCACTTTTGGCAGATACGTTGGATTCTGAAACCCGTACGAAGAGCTTAGGCGTACCTGAGGCTTGCCCGATTTACCCCGTTTGGTAGTAATCAGAATTACGCCGTTAGCTCCCCCAATCCCGTATGGAGCTACGGCCGCCGCATCTTTAAGGATCGTCACGCTCTCAATACTGGCTGGGTCCACCTGACGAATGTTGTCCCGCCGTACGCCATCCACCACGACCAGCGGACGGTTGTTACCCGTCGTCACAATCCCGCGAATGTGAATATCGGGGTCATCATTACCGGGTTGACCGCCGTTGGGTCGCATACTGACCCCCGAGACGCGTCCCGCCAGCGACTGCGTAATGTTCGGTACGGGTACCTGCACGATGGCATCACCTTTAATGCTACTGATGGAGCCCGTAACGGTAGCTTTTTTCTGCGTACCGTAACCCACCACAACGATTTCATCCAGGGCTTTCGTGTCGGCACTCAGCGTGACGTCCAGTACGGTCGCATTGCCAACGCTCAGTTCTTTAGTCAGATAGCCGATGTACGAAAAGACCAGTATATCCTCATCCTGTACCCCTTCTATGCTATAAACCCCGTCTGCATTCGTGGATGTGCCTTTAACAGTACCCTTGATGGACACGTTCACGCCGGGTAAGGGCTGCCCCTGCTCGTCCTTGATTACGCCCGTTAGCCGCTTCGCGACTGGTTTGATAGCGATTAAAGGCTGAGTAATCCGTTCTTCGGTCTCTACCACGGCCCAGGCCGACATCGGTAGTGAACAAAGCGTCAATAAGTGTAAAAATGACACTTTTAAGAATGGAAATAGTTTTTCTTTCATGTGTTTAGCGTTAAAACCACTTGCTGAAAAATTGAAAATAGGATCCCTGGGAGGCTATGAAGGAAGCATAGTCTCAGTGTAATAAGCGGAAGGATGGAAAGCCCGATTGGATCGTTAAAACCCAACAATACCAGCCCCATCTCCCGTTGGAAGATGAATAGAGATGCCTAGTGGTAAAGGATAAATTGGTTTTAGAGATTAATGGGTAATCTGTTAGGAAAAACTATTTGATAGAGGTTATAGGTGGATAATTTTTATAGTATGGCCTCCTTGCCGCGGTTCAAGGATCATAGGGAAGATTCAATTTTTCATTGCCATAATACAATAGCAAATCTATTAAAGTTTTCTAAAGCGTCAACAAGACACTTAAAAAAAATAGATGTTAATTCGTAAAATTTTTAATCGGCATCCTGAATGCTCGTATCAACCCTAAATTCCAGCAAATGAGGCAGCTTTTTCTTAGGGAAGCTTGGAATCTTTACCTTCGACGAAAACCGTGATTAACACTATTCTATTGATTACTAATACAAAAATTAACGTATACGTCGGGGCGACAGGTGTTATTTGCTGACCTAATAAAGGCACGTCGCTTCTATTTCTGGGGATAAGGAGCGATTGGTACCCTGTATACAGGATCGGGCCACTTCGATAAGGATCGTAACTGAATTCGGTATACTCGATTCCTGGCGAGCACAGATCGAGTGAGCATCGGTTTCAACGAGGACCAACGCGGAAGGCTATACGGCCTATACGATTCATCGAACCAGATTAGCGTATCATCCGGAACTGAGCAGCATTTGTAGTTTCGGAAAACAATAAAGCCCTCTTCGCTAAGCAGGCAGGCTTGTATCAGCTTTGTATGTATTCACCCGTATTAAAATTCATAAACATTAAACCGTATGCAACGCGTCTTTAAAACCCTGGCTCTAGCGGCCTGGATGGCGGTGGGCCTCGCCAGCTATGCCCAGACCAACGGTGGTAAAAATCCGATTTCCCAACCCCTGGTATCATACATCTATACGGCTGATCCTTCCGCTCACGTTTTCAACGGAAAAATTTATATTTATCCTTCGCACGATATTGACTCGGAAAACGTCAAGAGAGACGACGACGGTGGACACTTTGCCATGCGGGATTACCATGTGCTATCCCTGGATAAAATCGGAGGTGCCGTCAAAGACCACGGCGTTGCTCTGGATCTTAAAGACGTTCCCTGGGCAAGCCGTCAGCTTTGGGCTCCGGATGTGGCGTATAAAAACGGTACGTACTACCTCTATTTCCCGGCGAAAGACAAGCAGGATATTTTCCGCATCGGTGTGGCAACCAGCAAAAGTCCCACGGGTCCGTTCAAAGCCGAACCGGAGCCGATACCCGGCACGTACAGCATTGATCCGGCCGTTTTTCAGGATACGGATGGCCAGACGTATTTGTACTTCGGAGGCATCTGGGGCGGTCAGTTACAACGCTGGGATGCCAATGAATATCATCCGGGCGGAGCCCTGAAGAAACCGGAAGAAGTGGCGTACCTCCCCCGCGTTGTCCGTCTGAATAAGGATATGAAGACACTCGCCGAGCCCGTTCGGGAGCTTCAGCTGCTGGACAAAAACGGAAAACCATTCCTGGAAAAAGATAATGATAAACGCTTTTTCGAAGGGGCCTGGTTGCATCGATACCAGGGCAAGTACTACTTCTCCTACTCCACCGGCGATACGCATAACCTATGTTACGCCATCAGCGATAGTCCATATGGCCCTTTCACGTACCAGGGGATTTTGCTGAAACCCGTGCTGGGCTGGACAACCCACCATTCCATCGTGGAAGTAAACAAAAAATGGTACCTGTTTTACCACGACGTGCAACTCTCCGGCAAAACGCACCTTCGCAACGTGAAAGTGACGGAGCTGAGGTACAACCCGGACGGAACGATCCAAACCATTGATGCGTACAAGTAAAGTTTTTGTGTGTACAGGCTATTCATTAATAGTTCACCTCTAAATCCCGTTAAATTATGCGTAAACGTTCACTGCTAGTCTTGCTTCTGACGACGGCTTTGGTAGCTCCGGAAAAGGGTTTAAAAGATTACTATAAAGATTACTTCCCGATTGGAGTGGCCGTTAATCCCCGCATGGTTCAGCCGGGACCCGAAGCCGATCTGATCAAAGCCCAGTTTAACAGCATGACGCCGGAAAATGCCATGAAAATGGGCCCCATTCACCCGGAAGAAAATCGGTACAACTGGACCGATGCCGATGCGATTGCGGACTTTGCTCAGCAAAACAACATCAAACTACGCGGCCATACGCTCTGCTGGCATAACCAGACGCCCCGCTGGCTCTTTACCGACACCGAAGGGAAAACCGTTAGTCGCGAGGTACTGCTGGCCCGACTCAAGCGTCATATTACGGATGTCATGGGTCGGTACAAAGGGAAGATTTACGCTTGGGATGTGGTCAATGAAGCCGTTCCGGATACGGGGACAAGCCTGTACCGGAAATCGAAATTTTACGAGATTATCGGCGAAGACTACATCGAAAAAGCCTTCGAATACGCCCACGAAGCCGACCCCTCCGCTCAGCTCTTCTATAATGATTACAACACCGAAAATGCCAGCAAACGGGAGCGTATTTACCAGATCCTGAAAAAGCTGACGGATAAAAAGGTACCTATTCATGGCGTGGGCTTACAAGGTCACTGGTCGATTTACGAACCGACGGCTCAGGAGCTTCAGGCGTCGATTGACAAGTTTGCCAGTCTGGGCCTGAAAGTGCAGATTACCGAACTGGACCTGTCGGTGTACCCCAAAGAACACGAACGCCGCCAGCGACGAGATACCGACAAAAGCGAGTTCACCGAGGCCATGCGTGAAAAGCAGGTGGCTCAGTACAAAATGATTTTTGACGTATTCCGGAAAAATCGGGATAAGCTGACCGGGGTTACCTTCTGGAATCTGTCGGATCGCTACTCCTGGCTGGACAATTTTCCCGTTCCCGGTCGTAAAGATTATCCGCTGCTCTTCGATGAAAAGGGCCAGCCCAAGAAAGCCTACGAAGGAGTAGTGAAGTTTTAGTACTCCATCCAGGTTTTCTTACCTCCACCATACCCCGAAAAAGGCTGCATCCAGTGACCTTTTTCACCTAATACATAAACATCCGATGCGAAAAATTCCTTTCCTTCTTTTTCTTCTACTCAGTGTAGCGGCTTCCGCTCAAGTTCGCCTGCCTAAGTTCATTAGTGATGGTATGATCCTCCAACGGGATACACCATTGAAGATTTGGGGCTGGGCCAAACCCGGCGAAAAAGTAACCGTACGCTTTAAAAACAAGACGTACAAAGCGACTACTTCTAGCGATGGCAAATGGCAGGTTACTTTACCCGCCCTACCCGCTGGCGGTCCTTTTCAGATGGAGATTGCCGGTAGTAACCGGATTAGCATTCAGGATATTCTGTTGGGAGACGTCTGGTTTTGCAGCGGTCAGAGTAACATGGTGCACCAGCTGAACATTCACGATGTCACCTATGCAGAGGAAATCAGAACGGCCAACTACCCCCAAATCCGGCAGTTCTGGGTGCCCACGCTATCCAACCTGCAAAGCCCTCAGGCCGAGTTACCGCAAGGCCAGTGGAAAGCCGCCGTGGGTGAAGACGTTCGGCCCTTTTCGGCGGTCGCCTATTTTTTCGCAAAAACGCTGTATCAACGGTATAAAGTCCCCATCGGCATCATCAACGCCAGCGTCGGTGGCACACCCATCGAAGCCTGGATGAGTGAGGAGGGCCTTCGAAACTTTCCCGATGCAATCGCGACGCTGCAAAAAAATAAAGACACGGCCTATGTACAAAGTCTGAAGCGGAGGGTTACGGTTCCCACAGTCCCAATCGATGCCGGTATGGAAGCCTCGCCGAAGTGGTATGAAACCAATGATCCCTCCAAGGGCTGGCGTCCGATCAACGTGCCCGGCTACTGGGAAGACCAGGGAATCAGAGACCTAAACGGTGTTGTCTGGTACCGTCGGGAACTGGAACTTCCGGCCAGGATGGCGGGAAAAGCCGCCAAGGTTTTTCTGGGTCGGATTGTGGATGCGGATGAGTTGTACATCAACGGAACCCTGATTGGAAAAACGACCTATCAGTACCCGCAGCGACGCTATCCCGTTCCCGCAAATGTATTGAAGGCGGGGAAAAACAGTATCGTGGTTCGGGTGACGAATACGGCCTTAAAAGGCGGTTTCGTGCCGGACAAACCCTACTGCCTTTTCGCCGGAGCCGATACCGTAGATTTGAAAGGAACGTGGCAGTACAAAGTCGGTTCGGTGTTTAAGCCCCTACCCCGAGGTGAGTTTCAGGCGGGTTTGAATCCCAATAATCAGCCGGCGGCTTTGTTTCATGCCATGGTTGCTCCCCTTATCCCATACGCGATCAAAGGGTTTTGTTGGTATCAGGGAGAAACCAATACCGGACAATCGCAGCTGTATGCCCAACTGTTACCCGCCCTAATTCAGGACTGGCGGCGGCATTGGCAGCAGGAATCGCTGCCCTTTTTGTACGTTCAACTGCCCGGGTACATGGATTACCAATATTTACCCGCCGAGAGTAACTGGGCCTCCATGCGAGAGGCTCAGTTGAAAACGCTTTCGGTACCCCATACGGCGATGGCGGTGACGATCGACTTGGGGGAATGGAATGACATTCACCCCGATAACAAAAAAGACGTGGGCGAACGACTGGTCCGAACGGCCCTGAACTTGGTTTACCACGAAAACATCGTCGCTTCCGGACCGCTATTTCAGTCGGCTACGATACAGGGCAATAAAATAAACCTCAGCTTTACGAATGTCGGCAGTGGATTACAGGCCATCGATGGCGAGCCTCTGGGTGACTTCGCCATTGCGGGCAGTGATAAGAAATTTGTCTGGGCCCAGGCCCGGATTGAGGGCGACAAAGTAGTCGTCTGGAGTGATGAAGTGCCTAATCCCCAGTACGTGCGTTACGCCTGGGCGGACAATCCAGTTCATGCGAATCTTTACAACAAAGAAGGCTTACCCGCCTCTCCGTTCCGAACGGATCAGTAAGGCGGATGATGAATAAAAAAATCCACCCAGGCGGGTGGATTTTTTTATTTCCCCTGTCTTTAACGCCAGCATATCAGCAGTCAAAAGCAGAGATTTGTGGGGTTGGTTGGGCAGCACTTTATTTAAATAGCAAGGGCACAAACGAATACAGATCATGCCGCCAAACGGGCCAGGTATGTCCGCCGGGGTATTCGCTATACTGATACTTGATACCCATTTCATCGAATTTTTGTCGCATGATTTTGCAGTTCTGGAACGCAATGTCTTCGGGACCACCCATCGAAATCCAGAGCTGTTTCAGGTTGGAATTAATGGTCGAAGCATTGGTTTTCATGAACGCGTACTGCGGATCGGTGAGCGTTGGGTTATTGGCAAACCAACCCGAGCTGAATACACCCAGATACGAAAAGAGATTAGTGTTTTTCACGCCCGCGTACAGGGTTTGCAGACCACCCATCGACAAGCCCGCTAGGGCCCGGTTGCCCGCTTCCGTCTTCACGCGGTAGTTACTTTCCACCAGGGGGATCACCGCTTGCTTCAACTCACTTTCGAAGGCTTTCAGTACGTTTTCGTTGAAACCAGCCAGTCCGCCGCCCATACTCACGTTTCCATCCAGCATAACCACCAGCATGGGTTTGGCCTGCTGATCGGCAATCAGATTATCCAGAATCAAATCCGTTTTCCCCTGAGTGGCCCAGCCGCGTTCATCTTCCCCACCGCCGTGCAAGAGGTACAGAACCGGATATTTCTCGCTGGTATTCTTGTCGTAGCCCGGAGGAGCATACACGTACACCCGCCGCCAGCTATTCGTCACGGGCGAAAAGTACCGTTTCATGCGAATGTCGCCATGTGGCACATCTTTCATAGCAAAGTAGCTGCCATCCGGGTCCGGAATTTCAATGCCACTGGCCATCCGACTCATCCCGTAGAAAGACTCGCTGGCTGGATCAGCTACGGCCATTCCATCAATCAGCAGGGAATAGTAGTGAAAACCCCGGCTTACGGAATCTGTTGTGACCGTCCAGAATCCGCTGGTATCTTTCACCATGTCGTACTTCTTACCCAGGTCTATCTGTACTTTCTGAGCCTCGGGTGCTTTTACCCGAAACACCACCCGATTATCCGGCAAAATCTGTGGATACGAGGCGTTGCGAATATTAGTAGTCGCTGATGTGCCCAGCACCGTGTACTTGGACAGCGAAGCGACGTCAACGGGTTTGAAGAGAAACTGAGAAAACATGTACAGCCCGTTTTTCCAGACTTTAAAATCATGTACGCCCGGTTCGACGTAATACACGTGCGGTACCTTTTTCTCGTAGAGATAGTCGTGCGTGCGTTTGCTGAAGGTAATCAGGTTGTCCTTGTCGCCGCAGGAAATCCAGAGCAGCTTCAGTTTCTTTTTAGCTTCCTCGGGATTGGGTACTAGTTCTTCCGGCTTTCTGGTATTTGGAGCCGAAGAGAAACCGCCCACCCAGGCAAAGGTGTCGAGATTGCCCAGACCGAAGTTCAGCGACTGTCCCCCGCCCATCGAAAGACCGGCAATGGCTCGATGTTCGCGGTCCTTCAAAGCGGGGTATTTTTTCTCGACAAATGGAATCAGATCGTTCAACAGATCCTTTTCGAAGGTACTGAACGCTTCTACTTTGTCCTTGTCGAAAATATTGCCAATCGGACGATCATCCTTCATGGCCCGCCCATTAGGCATGACGACGATCATGGGTTGTAGTTTGTTTTCGGCGTACAGGTTATCCAGAATGACCTGGGGTTTGCCGCCGTTCAGCCACTCTTTCTCATCGCCGCCGATCCCGTGTAAGAGGTACAGGACGGGATACTTTTTGTTTTTGGCGTATCCGGGCGGCGTGTACACCAGAGCTTTCCGTTTGACGCCCACCGTTTTTGAATCATAGCTTACGGTATCGAGTTTGCCATGGGCGATGTCGGAGCGGGAAACATCAAAACCTTTGGGGGCTTCTTTTACCGTGGGCTGAGCCAGGACAGTACCCCAGGTCACGACCCAAACGGTACTGAGGAATAGGGATTTAAGGTTCATGCGTTATAGATCTTTTTATCTATTTTTTAATTAGGTCGCCTTGAAGAGATGGGGTTACGTAAGCATGGCTGGCTAGTAGCTATTCCCATTTATCCGTGGAACAGTGTTGCACCTTTGAAGCTTCGTTATTCACCTAGACTGAGTTTGGTCCTCTTCACTGGCTGTTCGGTAGCCTGTGTGAACCCCTCCGTAACTGCCTAGCTTAGCTCAGGCCACCGCATTATTCCCACCATGGAATGGCTCACGGGCGGGAGATGTTTTCTTCTTTCAAGAGTAGTTGATGGTTGTTAGACTATATCCTGAAACCTACATGGACGGCTTAAACCCGAACCCCGTTCTATCACATTCCATGCAGGGCATCCCATGCCGGAATTCCATTCTGGGGTTCAAGCCGCCTTTTTCATCCGCAATGCGGTGGTTTAAAGCAGGATGAAAAAGGCGGCTTTTCGCAATATGGACTAAAGGGCCAGCCTCCTTAACGAGACGAAACTCTTCCTAGTAACTGAAAAATAGTCGCTCTAGAGTGATCAATTCTTGAACAATAGCGGAGCTAGTTCATGCAAGCTCCGTCGCCAGGTTTGGAATTCGTGTCCGGTATCGGCGGAGACGTAGGAAACGGCGTTGTATCCCGCCTTTTTCAAGTCTTCGGCGGCTTTTTTCACGGCTTCGGGTCGCTCTTTACTGCCGCAACTGATGAAGATCAACTTCGCTTTGGGTTGGTCTTTTAATTCTTCCGGCGTATATAGTCCACCGCTTAGAAGTCCGTAAGAACCAAATTTCTCGGGCTTGTTGAGGGTAATGGTATGCGTTTCCATACCGCCCATCGACAAGCCCGCCATGGCCCGATTCGAACGATCCGTAAGGGTTCGGAAATGGGTATCCACGTACGGAATCAACTCATCGACGAGTACCGTCTGGAAGGGCTCGATTTTAAAATTACGCATGCCGCCCATTTTCACTTCATTCGTCATACCGTAGGTCATCACAATGATGAAGGGTTTGATTTTACCCTCAGCAATCAGATTATCCATGATCAGATTGGCGTGGCCCTGATTACTCCAGGCGGTTTCGTCTTCACCCCAACCATGCTGCAGATACAGTACTGGATATTTTTTCGACGATTCTTTTTCGTACCCCGGCGGCGTATAGACAAAGGCCCGACGAGAGGTGTTCGTACTCTTGGACGGAAACAGTACTTGTTGCACGTGGCCGTGCGGTACGTCCTTTAGAGCGTAGAAGTCCTGGTCATGGGCAGGGATTTCGATGCCACTTTCCCAGCGTACGGAGCCGTAGTAGTTCTTAGCCCCGGGATCATTAAATTTTCCCCCGTCAATATTCACATTGTAGTAGTGGAACCCCTCATCCATGGGCCCACCCGTCGTACCCACCCAAAACCCGTCGTCACTCTTGGAGAGTAGCGTTCCTCCTTTTCCACCCAGGCCTAGACTCACTCGCACACTATCGGCTTTTGGGGCCTTGATCCGAAACCTGGCATAGCCCTGCGAGTTGACCTGCGGATATTCCTGGCCGGGTTGGTTTAAAGTAGAAGGCTTGAAATCTTCCTTCACAGTGGTTTGTGAAAAACTGGTGGTCTGGGCCAGTGCGTAGGCTAGTACGACCGCGATCGTTTTACGAATCATAGCTTTGTTTTTAGAGGTTATTAAGGTTTACACGAAAAAACTTCCCTGGCTACCTGGTTTAGTATCCGAAACAAGGAAGGATTTATTTAAACAGTTGAGGTAAGGTTTGAGCGAGATACAACTTACAGTTCATCCAGGTATGGCCACCGGGAACGATGATGGGCGTCAGATTCAGCTTCTTACTTTGAAACATGGCAATGTTCTGTTTGACGGGTTCGTAGAGAAAATCATCCGTACCCACGCTAATGGTAAACAGTTTCAATTGTTTATTCATTTGCTCCGCATTGGGCGACCAGTTGGTGAAGTTTTTCGCAAACTCTTCCGTGGCCGTGTACGGGGCATAGGAACACACGTACGCGAACTTGTCGGGGTTCGTCAGCCCGATGTTGAGGGTTTGGCCACCGCCCACCGAAAAGCCCGCCACCGCCCGGTTTTTGCTGTCTTTGTGAACGGGGTAATTCGCTTCCACGAATGGAATAATATCGTTGACCAGGTCTTTGGTAAAATCAGCCATAGGACTGGGCCGGACGTTTCCGTAGGGCATCACAATCACCATGGGTTTTGCTTTACCCTGGGCAATCAGGTTATCAGCAATCCAGTGAGCCCGTCCCACTTTCGTCCAGGTTTCTTCGGTGTCGGAACCGCCGTGAATCAGGTAAAGGACCGGGTACTTCGTTTTACCATTGGGATCGAAACCCGGCGGCGTATAAATCAGTACGTTACGCGTTCGACCGAGCGTCGCCGACGGATAGTACCGATAGCTGATTTTACCGTGGGGTACCTTTTGTAAGGAATGAATCAGCGGCTGATCGCCCGGTACATCGACGATGCTTCGCTTAAAGCGTTCATTGGCAAAGATGTAGGTATTGTTGGGATCGGCGATCTGAACGCTATCGACCGAAAAGCTATAGGGATACACGTCAGGCTTCACCGCGGGTACGGTTACACTCCAGATGCCGGCCGTATCCCTGGTCATCGCTACGGGAGCTGCCAGGAATTCACCGTTTAACGTAACTTTTTTAGCATTCCGGGAGAAATAGCGAAACGTGACGCGATGATCGGGATGTACGTCGGGAGAACTAATAACGGGCGGACGCTGAGCCATTCCGGCCAAACTCGATCCCAGCAGTACGAACAGAAGATAGATGACTTTTTTCATAGCGGTGAGCTGCGTCTATTGAAAGAGTAAGGGAGCGGTTTCTGCCACATATTTCTTGACATTCATCCAGGTGTGTCCCCCATCCGTAATCCGGCTTTTGAAGTTTACGTTTTTCGCCTTCAGATAATCCATGAATTCGAGGGTGCCTTTGTAGAGAAAATCATCGCTCCCCACGCTTACCCACAGTAGTTTCAGTTGCTTGTTGGTTTGGGCTGGGTTACTGGCAATGGTCCGATAACTACGCTCCATTTCGGCGGGCGAGAGATACGAACTATACGCACACACCCAGGCAAAGGTGTCCATGTGGCCAAAGGCGGCCCGGAGGGTTTGTCCCCCACCCCGTGAGAAGCCACCGATGGCCCGGTTTTCCCGATTGGCCAGCGTACGATAATTTTTCTCGATGTAGGGAATGATGTTCTGGATCAGATCGTCGCCAAAGGCATTCGCCCGATTCACGGCATCGGCATCGTCGCGTACGACGGGATCGGCAGGTTTAGCCCCACCCTTCTGTTCGGTTATCCGGGCGGCGATGTTCCCGTAGGGCATCACGATGATCATTGGTTTCGTTTTCCCCTCGGCCAGCAGGTTATCCAGAATCAGATTCGTCCGACCCACTTTGTAGAAAGTTTCTTCCGTATCCGTGGTACCGCTGATGAGGTAGTATACGGGGTATTTTTTAGTGGGATTCTGATCGTATCCCGGTGGCGTGTACACAACCAGCGAGCCCGTTGTACCTTCGACTGAAGGATAATATTCGTACGACACCGTTCCATGCGGTACGTCTTTCAGGGCATGAATCAACGGCGTATCGCCCGGTACATCGACCAGACTGGCCTTGAAACGCTCGTTCGGAAAAAAGGCCACATTGGCCGGATCCATAACGGTTACACCATCAACCTGAAAGCTGTACGGATAGATGTCAGGCTTCACCGGACCTACCGTCACGCTCCAAATGCCCTGTTCATTTTTCGTCAGGGAAACGGCCGACTTTTCAAACTGTCCGCTCAGCTTTACCTCCCGGGCCGTTGGGGCCAGATACCGAAACGTAACGGTGTGATCCGCATGAACCTCGGGGGATACCACCAGCGGTCCCCTCGGTGGCTGGGCCCGGGCAATGCCGACCAGGCTTAGCAACAATCCGCTGAACAACCATCGGCTCAGACGGGGCATCAGGTAATGATTTTTCATAGCGTATAGGGGTTTAGAGTAAAGAGAGCTTTCAGCCTTATTACAAAAAGCTTGGTTTTTTTAATGCGTTGAAACCTCGGTATTCACCTAGACCGGGTTTGGTTCTTTTTACTGGCCGATTGGTAGCACCTGAGCCTTTAAGGCTGCACCTCTCCACGACTACCCATTCCATGGTGGCCACCATGGAATGGCCACCATGGAATGGGTAGTCGTGGAGAGGTTTTACTTTCTAATGATTAAATAGTTGGTGCTTGTTCGTTACTAGCGAGTTGGTATTATAGACGACATAAACCCGATCCCCATCCTATCACATTCCATGCGGACTAAATCACCAGCCGAGTTTGCAGGACGAAATAGTGATTTTTTGATGGGTGTTATTAGCCATTTCGAAATAGGCAACATAACTAACCCATCATTATTCCTTCACCTCAAACCCTTGCAACGACAGCATCCGCACGGCGTATCGCTTGCCTAATTCTCGGATGCTTTGGGAAGTAAAATGGAGTTTATCCGGAACCGCCGGGAGGCCTGCCGAGGAAATGACGTAGGCCTTTGGAATCGTTTGGGGTAGCGTAGCTATGATGGCATTCATGCTGGCACATTTGCCATCCTGATCCTGATTGACCACTTCGCCCGCAAGTAAGGGTACTGAATCCGGGGCTAGGCCGAGATCTTTCAGCAAGTCAGCGTATACTTTCTGTACTTTACCTGGCCAGGCCTTATCACCCGTATTAGACTCCCCCTGATGGAGCAAAATTCCTTTAATCACTCCCTGTTTCTGGGCCAGTCGAGCCATGGTCAGCAGTCGTTCGTAGGGGTTGCCGCCGTACGCATTCGCCATATTGATCATCCAGGGTCTTTCCGTGGCTGAAGAGTCCAGATAGGCCCGATACTGAACTTTATCGAAAATCTCGATCTTACTACCTCCCACCGCTACCGGTACGACACCCACCCGTATCGAGTCAGGTAAATGAGCGATCAGTGTACGGCCAAAATAGTCGGCCGGTGACAGACGGGTATTACACCGAAACAGGGGTGGTTTAGCCGGGTACCAGTTGCCTTGGGTCCGTCCCAACTGCGGGCAATCCACCGTAGCCAGTAGTTGAAACCGAGTACTGACCGTCGTATCCTGAGACTCGATTGCAGCGGGTCCTTCCATGTTCGACTGGCCGAGGCAGAGGTAAATATGAAAGTTAGGGTCCTGGGCAAACACGTGTTCATGACCGAACGCGATGCAGCATAGAAACCAAAGCATACCAATCTTTTTCATACAGGTCAGGTTTAGAGGTCAATCGAAAGCGTTAAATAGGTTGAAGGTGTGTGTGCTATGACTTAACGAATGCGAAACTCATTTCTACCGCAGGACACAGCCTCGTATTTACTCGCTCTCAACTATTTAGCTTTTATCCATTTAGCTTATTAGACTATTTCTGGTCATTCCGTATTACTCAAATACGGCCACAAAACCATCGTTTGCTTTCAGCGTAATCGGTAACTTCCCAGATGCCGGCAATGCCAGGGCTTGCGACTGGAAGGAAGCGTCTTTATCAGCCTCGCCCGAACCAATGACCGTTGCTTTTTTATTTTTCAAAAACGACAAGTCGAGTTCCAATTTCTTCTCCGCCTTTTCGCCGTTGATTCCGGCTACGTACCACTTGTTTCCCTTCTTACGGGCTACGACGTAGTGTTTTCCGGGATAGCCATCAATGAATTTTACATCTTCCCAGTAATCCGGAAGCGTCCGCAGAAAATCCTTGACGTACGTAGGTACATGGGCCATGCCATCCGGACTTTCGGCATAATGCTGAATGCCAGACAGAAAAACGACCGACGTAGCCAGTTCAAAAGCCGAGGTAGTAGCCCGCTTGATGCGCGGAATCTTATACAGGTTCATGGGCGTAAAATCCATCGGATCGAACGCATTCCGAACCATAGCACACATCACCGCGTGTTCGGGAGCCTGGTTCGCGGCCTGTTGGGAAAACGTAATCATCTCGTAACCGAAAACGGCTTCGGCCGTCATCAGATTTGGGTAGGTCCGTTGTAGGCCCCGCGGTAAGGTTGCTCCGTGAAAATTCACCAGTAATTCATGCGTCGCCGCATCTTCCAGAATATCCTGGTAGTAGTTGATCATGGATTGACCATCGCCCCCAAAGAAATCGATTTTAATTCCTTTGATGCCCATTCGGTGAAGTCGGGCGAATTCCTGCATCCGGCTTTCATGGGTCAAAAGTTTGTCCTTCGGGGTAAATTTGACCGTATTCCAGCTACCGGCTGAATTATACCAGAGTAATACGCCAACGTTTTTGGTTTTGCCGTAATCGGCCAGCAGTTGTACCGAATCGTAACCAATGGTTTGGTCCCAATTCGCATCGATCAGGCAGTACTGCCACTTCAAATCCGCCGCAAAATCGATGTAGCGTTTTTGTACGCGATACACCGTAGAGTCATCTTTCTTCAAAACCCAGCTCCAGGAAGCTTTTCCCGGTTTGATGAAAGAATCCTTCATAGGGCGAGCGGGCAGAGCCAGATCCGTACCCAGCGTTGATTCCATGACCGTTTTCAGATCACCGATCACTAAGATTCGCCAGGGTGTTTTCCAGGGAAGGGTCGATTCGGGATTCAGCGTCGCTTTCCCATTGGTGAATACTTCCGCGGGCTGCGGAAAGTTAATCTTGTACTCACTATTTGGTGATTCCTGTTGTAAGGCAGTACCGCAATATCCTCTACCTAAATCCGCTTCTGTGAGTAACAGCCAGGTGTTGTTGTACCGAAAAAGAGCCGGATAAATCCAGCCATTCTTACCAGGAGCCGGCGTTCCCGTCGGCTTGTCCATCGTATAATGGGCTTCGTACGAGGGATTGGTATGTTCAAAACCCGTCTGAGCTTCCGTTTTAGGTTGCAGCCAAGACCGCGTTCCTTCGTTAAAACGGAAACTGGTAGCTTCGGCCGTAATCTTCCTTACTTCCGCCGACGTTTCAGGGAATACGTAACGAAAAGCAACCCCATCATTGGATACTCTAAAGATCAGGTTCATTTTCTTACCCGACGCCGTCTGGATTTCCCAGACGCGTTCTGTAGCGGTGTAGGAGATATCGCTCTTTTTCGCATTCACGCTGCGATACTGATCTTTCACGGTCCGCGGGGAAGAAACCTTAATTAGGCTTAGATTCTTCGAAAAGTCTTCATCCTCCCGAATGACGCCCAGTTTCGAATCGGGCAGTACGAGCTCGCCTTTGTAGCGAATCTGATACGTTGCCCGCTCCGGATTAACGGTTACGGCGAGTTGCTTATCTGGACTCAGGATTTGCCCGTCCTGAGCTTTTCCCGAGAAAAAGGAAAAGCTCAAGGCGAGGCAACTTATGACAACTGTATATGGCTTGGAAAAAGAGATCATCTGCATGAATAGTCTGTCAGGGAGGACCCCTGCTTGAATTCTAGGGTTGCGTAAGCGTATCACTGATGCGGAAGTAGTCGAAATCAGCGTAACCGCCCGTCTGTTGCGTGGCGTAATTGAACAGGCCAAAACGGTAGCCCATAAAGTGTGGAATGGTGTAGGGCATTTTGAGCGGTTCACCCATACGCGTCCAGGTTTTGTTGTCGAGGCTGTAGAAGAAGTGGGCCGTATCCTTCCGGTCCCGGAAATCGCATTCTGCTTTCAAATAAATCATGTTCTGATTCAGCGGAATGTTTTGTAACTCTATGGGTTTCCCAGCCACCATTTTCACCATTACTACGGAGGGCTTACCCTGCGTAACCTTCACGCCCACCAAGCCATACTCTTTTTGTAACAGGCTTAACCCAGCGAAATCACCGTCTTTCATCTGCGATACATCCAGGGCAGTAGTCCCTGATGATTCCGGTCCGATGGTACGTTGGGTGAGAGTGTTACGGGCTTGCGTGAAGGAGGTGTCTACGCGACCCGTCTGGAGTCGTAAAAATCCTTTGCGTTCGCTGAGTGACCACAGCTTCGGTTCGGGATTATGATTCCATTGCCAAACCAGCGGCAAGTCCGGTTCGCCCTTTTTACGGCTGAACTCATCGGAAGCAACAATTCCCGGAATTAGTCCTTTGCTCGCGGACAAGGGCAGCTTTTCGGGCACTTTGCCGTTTTCGCCCAATACCGGCCAGCCGTTTTCCCAAGTAACCGGAACCAGATACGGAATCCGTCCTACCCCACCAAAATCCCGGAACAGATAAGCGTACCACTTTCCATCAGGCGTATCAATCAGGCCACCCTGAGCTACGCCCAAATCCTGTAAGCCGACTTTGCCTTCCCAGGGACCCGTAATTTTATCCGCCCGGTGAATCACAACCGTACGCATACTTCCCTTGGGCCACGTGATGTTGAAGAGGTAGTACTTGCCCTTCACTTTGAATAACTGTGATCCTTCAGCGGGCAGTCCCCCTGCCGTACCTGAGGGAGTACTGGCATTCTCAATGATCACCTGTTCGGTAGTACCGGGCTTCACGCCGGAAAGATCGGCGGAGAGTTCGATCAGCTTGAGTTTGCCGCCACCGTAGATCATATAGACCCGACCGTCATCGTCAAAAAACAAACTGTGATCGTGATACGAAGGCTTAAACGAAACTTCTTTCCAGGGACCTTTTTCAATGTTTTGGGTGGAATAGATGTAGGTTTTACCCGTAGTCTGAGCGAACGTCGTGACGTAGTACGTACCCTTGTGGTACCGCAGGCTACTGGCCCAGGAACCTCGGCCGTAAGTACTCTTGCCGTTGGTCAGATTCAGTTCATCCATCTCCCCCAATCGATCATACGCGTAACCTATCAGCTGCCAGTTGATTAAATCCTTGGACTTCATCAGGGGCAAGCCCGGACTCATGTGCATAGTGGTACTACTCATGTAATACGTATCCCCTACCCGAATCATGGAAAGATCCGGTACATCCGCAAAGATGACCGGGTTTTGGGCCTGGGCGAATAAAAGCTTACTAGAGCAAAGCAGACACAGCAATATAAAGCTTCTTATCATGTTTTTCGGGTAAAGGTTAGGTGCTAACAGGACCTAGTTACGAGTTAGATCCGAAATTTAAAAGGAATAGGTCTCTCCTGAACGATCAACCTATTCCTGAATTTCCCCAGCTACGCTTACTTATACATGGGGTCTTTTCCTTCGTACTTCAAATAACGGAAGGAAGCAGTATTCGAACTACTCTCACCGGAAGACGTGGCGTACATACCGTACACGCAGCCGATGAATCCACCCGCTACTTTGGTACTCAGAAACTTACCGTCCAATTTATCTTTCAGTACTTGCCAGTTTTTACCGTCCGTCGTATACGAGAAACTGTAGGAATCACCTTGCGAAGAAATACGAAGGTTCACTTTTTCAGCCGTGGTATTCAGGGGGGCTTCCGTTACTAATTCCATCGATTTTTCGCGGGGTACACTCTTGAAAATCTGAATGAAGGGTTTTCCGTCTTTCAGGCTTTTACTCAGGAAGTAAAAATGATGTTCATCCTGCAAAATCACCAGCCCCGCTTTCTCGTGCTCTGCTTTGGGATTGAAGCTCAATTCGGTTTCGGCCGTGCTGTACAAGTGTTGCTGACGCTTGCCAATAAACGAAGGGTTGCCCGTCTCCATGCAGGTCTCCGGTTTCAGTTTCAACGTCAAACCCTGTTTTTTAGAAAGCGTATACGAATCAGGGTCTACCGTACGCATGAACAGCAAGGAAGGATCCAGCGACTTTTCGAAGGTCATCGTATAGCCAAAATTACCCGATTGGGGTAACAGATCTTTCGGCTTGTTTTCGGCATAATTGACCGGATAGGAATACTGAATTTCCTTGTGATTGGGGTTGATGATTGGCCAATCTTCCTTCCATTCTACTGGAGCAATGAAGGTTTCACGGCCCGTATTATAGAAATCACCTTCGTAGGGACGAACGGCCAGAAAGATGGAGTACGTTTTTCCATCGGGACCTTCCACAAACTGAGCGTGGCCAGCGGACGTAACGGGGTCTTTCCGGTCTTCGGGTAGGCCTTTCTGCGTCAGGATGGGATTGTGTTCGTAGGGTACGTAAGGTCCCCAGACCGACTTACTCCGGAAGACTACTTCGGAGTGATTTACGGAGGTGCCTCCTTCGGCGGCATACAGGTAATACCAGTTGTTTCGCTTCAGAATATGCGGCCCTTCAATCCATACGGGCTTTTTGCTAATGTCTACCCCGCCATTTACCAGTTGCTTTTCCTCACCTACCACCTTTAAATTTTGATAATCAAACTCGTACATGCGGATGGTTCGGTGACCGGAGTACTGAGGTTTGTTGTCGGGAGCATCGCTGTTATAAAGGATGTAGGCTTTGTCGTTATCATCGAAATACAGCGACGGGTCGATGCCCCGAACCTGCGGAATCCGTACCGGATTACTCCAGGGACCCGCCGGGTTTTTCGCCGTTACTACAAAGTTACCATCGTGGTCAATGTCCGTACAGGTCACGTAGTACGTGCCTTTGTGGTAGCTGATGGCCGGAGCAAACAGACCACGGGTTAATCGCTCACCCATGAAATCCATTTGCGAGGGGCGGTCAATGACGTTCCCAATCTGTTTCCAGTTTTTCAGATCCTTACTGTGAAAAACGGGGATGCCGGGGAAGTAGGAAAACGTAGAGTTAATCAGGTAATAATCCTTGTCAACCTGCACAATACTCGGATCCGGATAGAAGCCCGATAGAATAGGATTTACTAAGGTAGTCTTCTGAGCTATTCCAACATTCAAGCCACAAAGGCAGAGAAAAAGAATTGACAGGATAGGTTTTCTCATGTTTTTGTAAGATCAATCCAATGATGTGATTCCGGGTGCTCCGTATTGCAACTATTCCGTAGAGCCCCGTATTAATTTTTAGATGTCGGCGGAAAAGTCAACGGCTTCAAAAGTAGGCGTAACTACAAAAAGGCCTAGGATAAAAATCTTTAAAAAAGCAGAAAAAATGTTTAATTAATTAAATATCTCTCCCTAAAAAGGGTATTTTTTTACATTATTTCTATATTTTTTTACATTTATACTACCCGTTAGCTTCCCTGCTCGTCTAGTTTTGTTAAACGTTTCTACCTCAAAAAACGAGCGTAACTCTTGTTACATCGGCTAATAACCGAGAGCTTTTTTTGAGCCTGTCCTACCTAATACGGGCACCCGATTGACTCCTAACCCTATTACCATTACTTCACAAAGTTCCAACAAATGCTATGGAGAAACCTGTAACATTCCGAGAACATCCGATCAAATGGATGATGATTCCGCCAGTGGTTTGTTTGCTGCTACACATGCATACGTCCAGTGCAGCACCTGACTATTTCAACCATTCCTCAATTCATGACAAAAGCCTTACTAAAACAAATGTTCGGATCGACCGGGTTATAACCGGAACCGTTAAAGACGACCAGGGACAAGCCGTTCCGGGCGTTAGTCTATCCATCAAAGGTACTACGCAGGGCACGGTCAGTGACGAACAGGGTCAGTTTCGCTTAACGATTCCTAATGATAACACGACGCTGGTCGTTACGCACGTAGGATATGCCAGCCAGGAGATCATCGTGGGTACGCGATCTACGGTCGAAGTAGTACTGAAAAATGATCAGCGTATACTAAGCGAGATCGTCGTCGTGGGCTACGGTACCCAACGCAGAGGGGCCATCACTGGGGCGGTTTCGTCCGTTACATCCAAAGCCCTCAATGAGTTACCCGTAGCGGGTGTAGATCAGGCCTTACAGGGTCGGGTTGCTGGCTTAAACGTTACCAATAACGGTTCGCCGGGGAGTGCTCCCATTGTTACCATTCGGGGTATTAGCTCCATCAGCTTTGCCTCTGATCCACTCTACGTTGTGGATGGTTTTCCGATGGCTATCTCCAACATTGATCCCCGCGATATTCAATCGGCGGAAGTGCTGAAAGATGCTAGCTCGGCCGCCATTTACGGTTCCAGAGCTACCAATGGCGTCATTCTGATTACGACTAAAAAAGGAGCCTTGCAGGATCGGTTGCGGGTATCCTTCGATGCGTACTTCGGCGTTCAAAGTCCCACTCGCGAGTTCAATTTGCTCAATACGCAACAATATCAACAGTACGAAAGAGCCCTGAATGGAGCGAGCAGTGCACTCCCGCCGCGTCTGGAATCGGCTAACTTCAATCTGCCAATTTACGAAGGAGCTACGCAGACGTTTGCCCAGACCAATACTAACTGGCAACGGGAGTATTTCAGAAGAAACCAGCCCCTTCAGCAGTACAACATCTCCTTAAGTGGCGGTAATGGGGCTTCGCGTTTTTACACGGGAGCGGGTTACTTCGATCAGCAGGGGATCGCTCAGGGTCTTAACTTCAAGCGTTTCAATTATCGTTTGAATTCTGAACATAACCTGAGCAAGGTTTTCACGTTCGGCGAAAATCTGTACATCAGTCAATCCAAACAGCGTTTTGACGTTTCACAGGGAAACCGTACGCCCATTGTAAATCTCATCCGGATGCAGCCCTATCTACCCGTGTATAACCCCAATAATCTGGGTGGATTCATGGGTCCGCAGAATAGTTTCGATGCTTCCGATCCAGTCAATCCGGTAGAGCGGGCTTTCCTCGTCGAAAACATCAACAATACGACCCGTATCCTGGGCACGGCGTACTTGAAAGTAAACATCGCTCCCTGGCTGAAATTCACGTCTACTTACGGTCTGGACTACTCGAACGTATACATCACGAACTACACCCCTATTCATAACGATGGTGGTACGTCGATTGCAGCCACGGCCAGTATCCAGAATCAACGTCTGCTCACCAATACGCAGCTATTCACTCAGCAGCTGACGTTCGAGAAATCGTTCGAAGGCCATAACCTTGGAGCTACGGTTGTCTACGAAACGCAGAGTCAGAATGTGCGGAACGAAACCGCCAGCGGTACCCAGAGCACGAACGTGGTCCGTACGCTCAACGGAGCCAACAATGTAACGGCCAACAGCATTTACGAAACCAACTACATCCGCTCCATGGTGGGTCGGGTGACGTATGACTACAACGAGCGTTACATACTGGCGGCTTCACTTCGTCGGGATGGTCTGTCCGTTTTTGCTCCGGGTAAGAAATTCGAAAACTTCCCGGCCGTTTCGGCAGGCTGGCGGATTGATCGGGAAAACTTCATGAAAGATGTACGTGGCGTCTCTGAATTCAAACTCAGAGGGGGTTACGGGATTACGGGTATCAATGGCGTGCTGCTGGGTAACTATCCGTATCTGCAACCCATTCAGCGGAATCAGGCTACCTATCCTTTCAATGGTACGGTTATTAACGGAAACGGTTCTTTCTACAACGGTTTGAGTAATCCGAATCTGGCTTGGGAGAAAACCAAACAAGCCAACGTCGGTTTGGATATGGGCTTTTTGGAAAATCGCTTAAGCGTCGTCGCGGAATATTTTCAGCGGAAAACGGACAACCTGATTCTGACCGTTCCTACGCCTACTAGCTTTGGTTTTGGCGGAGCCGGAACCCTGGCCAACGTAGCGGCCATGGAGAACAACGGGGTCGAACTTCAGGTAGGTTATCGGAAAACACGGGGCGATTTCACCTGGAATGTAACGGGTTTAGTAAGCGTCATCCGAAATCAGGTGGTACGACTGAATAACGAGAATGCCTCCATTACCGCCGGGGGTGATGCCGATTTTGGTGGTGGTGGCCCTTTAACGAATACCGTAGCGGGTAAAGCCGTACAGTCGTTCTACGGGTACGTCGTAGAAGGTATTTTCCAGAATGAAGCCGAAGTTACTTCACACGCGACACAAAGCGGAGCTGCTCCCGGGGATTTGAAGTTTAAGGACCTGGACGCCAACGGTATCATCAATGACGATGACCGCACGTTTATTGGAAGCTTCCTGCCGAAGTTCAGTTACTCACTCAATTACGCAGCTAACTACAAAAACTTCGATTTCACGGTCTTCTTCCAGGGCGTACAGGGTAATAAAATTTTTAATGCGGCCCGGATTATTCGCGAAGGCATGCCTCGCTTGTTCAATGCCGATGTGGCCGTTCTGAACGCCTGGACTCCTTCGAACACCAATACGGATATGCCGAGAGCCGTGAACGGAGACCCGAACCAGAACGTACGCCCCTCGACCCGCTGGATTGAAGACGGCTCGTATTTACGGTTTAAGAATGTCATGATTGGCTACAATGCCCCCGAATCCTGGACGAAACGTACCGGAGGCCTGGGCCTTAGCCGACTACGCCTCTACCTCTCCGCCCAAAACTTGTTTACCATTACCAAGTACTCCGGTCTGGATCCGGAAATCGGTTCCAAGAACGGAACGCTGACGAATGGTGTCGACTACGGTCAGTACCCCACCCCCCGATCTTTTCAAGCAGGAATCCAGGCCACTTTTTAATTTATACTCGTATGAAACTATCTAAACGAAGCATTCGAACGGCGTGTATAATGGTTATGCTACCCATTATGTACTCCTGTAATGATAATACGTTGAATACCATTAACGAAAACGTGGTATCCACTACTGATTATTTTAAAAATAGTGATGAACTTCTGGCGGGTACCAATTCCATCTATGCCACCGTGCGTAACATTTCGCTGGTGGCCCGGGAGTGGTTCTTCCTCCATGATTTGAGAAGCGATGAGGTAGCCGCTGGTGGAAGTCAGCTGGAAGTACCCCGCTTTCAGATTCTAAGTGGCAATACGGATCCCACCAACAGCGTCATGAACTCGGTCTGGAATGGCTTGTATACCGTCATTCACCGGGCCAATACGGTCATCGAAAACGGGCCTAATGTGACGGATAATGCCGCCGTACGCGACCGGGCGGTGGCCGAAGCCAAATTCCTGCGAGCCTGGGCTTATTTTGAACTGGTTACTTTCTGGGGAGGCGTACCGCTGTACACAGCACCCGTTAAGTCGCCATCCGACTACCAGCCCCGAGCAGAAGTCAATGCGATCTATACCTTAATCATCGAGGACTTGCGGCTAGCGGCCAGTGCCTTACCCGGCAAAGCGGCTACCGACAAAGGCCGTGCTACCAATGGTGCTGCCAATGCCTTGCTTGGACGAGTATTGATGCAGCGGGCTGATTACGCCGGTGCCAAGGAGGCCTTGCTGAAAGTGACTGCCTCCGGTGCGTATACGTTAATGGATCGCTACCTAGATAACTTCGAGGAAGAAACGGAATTCAATGCCGAGTCCATCTTTGAAGTAGCGTACGTGGATAAGGGCGATAATGATTTTAACTGGGGTGGCAACGATACGCCTAACTCCGCTCAGTCTACCATTCGTAATCAGGAATATAACCCGGTCGCCTGGCGAAATCTGATTCCCTCAGACAAGCTGTTAAATGAATTCGAAAACACGGCCACCGGAGCTACGAAAACCGATCCCCGTTTTAGTTTCAGTTTCTACCAAACCGGCGATCGCTACAACAATGATGCGGATGTACTAACCGACGCCGATCAAAACGGTAATTCATCGCTGGTAAATGGCGTTCGCAAGAAGGTCAGCATTCGGAAGTTTATGATTCTGTACAAAGAAGGAAAAGCAAAGGCAAGTTACCACCCCGGCGGTAACAACCAGCGGATCATTCGGTACGCTGAAGTATTAATCAACCTCGCCGAATGTGAGGCCGAGCTGGGTAACCTTACGGCGGCCGTAGGCTACCTCAACCAGGTTAGAGCCCGAAAAAGTGTAGCGATGCCCGCGTATCCAACGAGTCAATTCCCTACCAGCACGAAAGCTCAGGTGATCAAAGCTATCATGCATGAAAAAATGGTTGAACTTTCGGTGGAATGCATGCGTAGTATCGATATTCTTCGCTGGCGGCCCAAGGGTTACTTCACGCAGGAACCGTTCTCGTATTTCCGGGCGAACCGGGATGAGTTACTCCCCATTCCGGTGGCAGAACTGGACAATAATCCGCTGGTGAATGGCAAGCAAAACCCGGGTTATTAAGCAGTACTGAATCCCTTGTCTGTTGCGTAGGCAAGCTGGAAAAGAAGGGAGCTTAGCTCCTATCCTGACCGCTGTACCACGGGCAAAAACGAAAAGGCTCCAGGGGCAAATATGCTTCCGGAGCCTTTTCGTTTTACTGTTTCGCTTTGGATCCTAATCCAAGTGTTTTATACAGATTTAGATCATTACTCAAGCAGTACTACAGGTGAAACGCAGGCAATGCTTTATACTGGATTTTCGGCTTTTGTCCGTGCTTTCTGTATATACTCCGATGGAGTCATATTAAACTGAGCCTTAAATACTTTGGTAAAGTAATTCGGGTTGGCAAAACCAATCTCGTAAGCCACCTCGGCAATGTTCATATCGCTTTTGTGCAAAAGCAGAGCGGCCCGTTCCAGCTTGATGGAGCGGATATACTCTACCGGTGTCATGCCCGTAAACTCAAGCAATCGGTTGTACAACGAAGCCCGGCTCATGGATAAATGGCTACTGAGGGTTTCCACCGATAGCTGCGGATTCGCCAGGTTGTCATGCACATAGGCCAGTACCCGCTCCAAGAATCGCTCCCGTTCCGGAACAATTTCAGGATTGGGTGCCGTGATGACTACCTGTTTAGTATACGTATCCTTGAAAACTCGGTTGAGAGCGATCAGGCTATTCATTTTTGCCTGTAACACCGCAAAATCAAAGGGTTTCGTAATGTAGTCCGTAGCTCCGGATTCCAGCCCCGACAGCGGACCATTTTCCTCCACGGCTGCGGTCAATAAAATGATCGGAATGTGTTTCGTTCGCTTATCGGCTCGCAACTTCCGCGTTAATTCCAGACCATTCATCTCGGGCATATTAATGTCACAGACAATTATATCGGGATGATGAAACAAAATCCGTTGCCAGGCCTCTTTCCCATTGGTAGCCTCGTAAAGCCGGTAAAAGGTCTTGAGATTTTCCTTGATGTAAAAACGGAAATCTTCGTCGTCTTCAACAATCAGTACCAAGGGTTGATCTGCGTTTTTGGCGGATACTTCTACAGCGGGTAAATCCGCCAGCGGGTGCGTTACAGGCACTATCGTTTCGGTTACCTCTAAAACCTCCGGGCTCTCCTCCCGTTTCAGCCGTAGCCGAAAGGTAAATTTGCTACCCAAGCCCACGGCACTTTCTACGTTGATTTGGCCGTCGTGCATTTTGACAAACTCTTTGACGATGGATAAACCAATTCCGGTTCCCTGATTGAGAATAGCCGGCCCCGTATCGTGCTGGAAAAAGCTTTCAAAAATCCGGCTCTGGGCTTCCAATGGAATACCAATGCCCGAGTCTTTGACGGATACGCCTATACAAGCGACCTCAGCAGTAGACTCCTCCGGACATGCCTCAAGGTTTACGCGAATAGAGCCCTTTTCCGGCGTAAACTTAAACGCATTGGACAACAAGTTGAACAGAATACGTTCGACTTTATTTTCATCGAAGTAGAGTATTTCCTCTTCCATTTCAGTCGAAAAGGACAAGATGATATTCTTTCGAATCGCCAGGTCATTGAACGACTGGACTACATCTTTTAGAAAGGCTACAATTTGTCCGTTCTTCAGGTGAAGCTTTAGTTCCTGTTCTTCCAGTTTTCTGAAATCGAGCAGTTGATTGACCAGGTTACTCAACCGCCGGGCATTCCGGTTAATGAGGTTTAGCTGATTGGCTACACTTTCATCAAAATTTTGTTTTAACAATTTTTCGGCGGGACCAACAATCAGGGAAATAGGCGTTCGGAACTCGTGACTGAGATTCGTCAAAAACTTAATTTTCATTCGATCAAACTCCCGCGAATATTCGGCCTCTTTACGCTGTTGTTCCAGCAATTGACTCGCCCGAAGTCTTTCCTGTTGAATGGCAAATTTTTGTTTTAAATTGTTGATACTCCGGCGACGGATTAAGTACAAAATTCCGAAGATGACGAATACGTAGAAAATGTACGCGTAAATCGTTTGCCAAAAGGGCGGTGCTACTTTGATGCGAACGGATGTACCCTGGTTATTCCAGAGACCATCGTTATTCGAAGCAATAACCTGAAAAGTATACTCTCCGGGACTTAGATTCGTGTAATAAGCACTGTGTTCTTTACCCGCGTCGATCCATTGATTATCAACCCCTTCGAGTTTGTATTTATACTGATTGTACTCAGGAACGGTAAAATTAAGGGCTTCGAAATTGATGGAAAAGTTTTGTTTGTAAGCCAGACGGATTTCGCTGGCCGTCAGTAACGACTGCTCAAGGGGTCCATTTGGTGACGGAACAACGGCCTGATTATCGATTTTCAGCTCCGTTAATACTACTTCGGGAATGTGACTATTGATCTTTATATCCGATCGTTTAAAGTGATTAAACCCACTTTGTCCACCGAAGTAAAGTTCGCCCGTAGAAAGCTGTAAGCCGGAACCTAAAACAAAAGCCCCCCCCTGTAAACCATGATGATGGGTATAATTTTTAAAGCGTTTAGTGACCGGATTAAAACAGCTCAGGCCTTTATTGGTACTCAGCCAAAGCTCGCCGGTGGGCATTTCAATAATTTTTAATACTACACCGTTAATTAGACCATCACTTTCAGATAAGGTCTGAAATTGCTTACTCTGGGGACGCAAGTAAGCTAAGCCATTTCCGTTAGTACCAACCCAAATCGTACCTTTGGCGTCCTCTTTGATCGATAAAATATAATTACTGGGTAAGCCACTATTTTTTTTGTTGTAAAAAGTAAACATTTTGGTTTTGGGATCGTAAACCGAGATACCCCCACCAAAAGTACCCGCCCAGATTCGACCGTATTTATCTTCCTCAAACGACCGGATGTAGTTGTTGGACGGTTTGGTTCGGTCGTCCGTGTAATCACTTTGAGTAACCAGTTTCTCGATCGTGTTTGTTTTCAGGTTGAGGATATTAATCCCCCCACCGTTGGTACCGATCCAAAGATTCCCATGCCGATCTTCTTTTAAACAGAAAATGTCATTCGAATTAAGATCCTTTTCGCCTTCTCCCTTCTTAAATCGAACGTAGTGTTTGGAGCCGGGCTGATAACAAAACAAACCGTTTAAATACGTGCCAATCCACAACTGCTGATTACGCCCCATTTCCAGAGCCAGTATACTTAAATCATGCCTGTTGTTCTTTCGATCATCCGGTAATTGAATCTGTCGGAATAAATCTTTTTGTGGTAGGTACTCGTGCAAACCTCCGCCATCGGTCCCTATAAAAACGCTGTTTTGATACTCCGCAAAAGACGTAACGGTAGCTGATTTTAATCCATAAGGATCAAAGGCATTACTTTGCTTGAGTTTGAAATGACTCTGACTTTTATCGTACTTATTAAGTCCTCCCTGATACGTTCCTACCCAGCAAATGCCCTTATCATCCACCAGAATAGAACGGATGGACCGGCTACTCAAACTATGAGGATCCCGGCTGTCGGGGCCGTAACTAACGATGTTTTCTGTAGTCAAATCCAATACGTCTAATCCTTCGTCAGTTCCCAGCCATAATTTGTCGCTATCATCCGCAACCATCGCATAAATGGCATTACTACTGATGGAATTTTTCCCGGTGGCATACGAAAAATTTTTAAAACTGTTTCCATTCGATTCCAGCTTACTTAACCCATTGTTCGTACTTACCCAAATCGCATTACGACTATCCTGAACAATGGCTGAAATGTAGTTATGCGTTAGACTTCGGGGGTTATGTTCCTCATGGCTATAGTGTCTGATGAGGTTATAGTTTTTGTCATAGAGCCATAAGCCCTTATCCGTTCCCAGCCACAGTTGATGGCTACGGTCCTCGAAGGCATACAGTGAAGTTTGTCCTTCGAAATTCTTCAGGATCTTTTGATAGGGTTTTTGAGTAATTAGTTTTTTAGTAGTAGGATCAATGATATACAAAGCTCCGTAACTGGTAACCCAGAGATTACCGGTATGATCAGCTGTAATATGCGTAATGGCGGGCTGAATTTTCCGCTTATCTCCTACTTCTTCGAACGGTATAATAGAATCGGAAAGACGATCGTAATAACTGAGTGATCCGCCATTGGTACCAATCCATAGATCTCCATTGGCACTTTCAAAGAGTGCCGTAATATGATTGACCTTTAAGCCTTTATTCTTTTCAGCATCGTGCCGGTAAATTTTAAAATTCGTTCCGTCAAAACGATTGAGTCCATCTTCGGTAGCCAACCAGAGAAAGCCAAAATGATCCTTGCACAAACTGTAGATGGTACTGGAAGAAAGTCCATCTTTATTCGAATAGCTCTTAAATCCCAAGGGTAATTTCTGGGCCAATAAACCAGCAGTATTCAGAATAGCTAGTGTGAATAAAAGGAAAGTTCGTACGAATAGTTTCATGCCTACTTACGGCTATATAAGCACGGGTTTAAAGTCGAGCGTATATATGTATTGAATCGAATTTTTTAAGAACGCACAGCAGCTACTGAAAAATCAGAAGTGCCGGAGCAGATACATTGAGCTACTATCAAATAAGTCCAAAAGTTACTAAACTTAATCCAGCATTTATGCATTCCACGCCGCATTCCTTCGAATCTAATCATGCATTAGTTTTGCCCTTCACGAATCAATCCTTACGACAAAGCCGATAGAAGCCGACTTTGCCGTAAGGATTGAAGGAATTCATGATTATTTCTCTATTGACTAATCAGTGTAATCTGTTCTCCCTTTCGGGTCGGAATGTCATACAGTTGGGTTGGTTTGAGGGTCAGGCCATTGCGGGGGGCCTGGGCCGAAATGACCGCCGCCGGAATTTCTTCCGTGTAGTAATAGGGATTGACATTCGAGCCCGTAGCCTGATGTAAGGTGAGTCCGCCCGTCCCCTGCAAGGCATTGGGCGTGCGAACTCGCAGGTTTCCACCCAGTGTCGAGCGGATGATTACTTTCTTGATCTGGCCTTTCTCCCACTCCATCGCCAAGACTTCAAACCCGCCTCTAGCCCGTAGTCCTCCAATACTGCCCTGTGGCCAAGCATCGGGTAAGGCTGGCAGAAGATGAACCGCCCCGTCGGCACTTTGGAGTAGCATTTCGGTAATGCCAGACGTACAGCCAAAGTTTCCGTCGATCTGGAACGGCGGGTGGGCATCGAATAAATTAGTATAGGTACCCCCACCCCCTTTATTGACGCCGAGCGGCGTTAACTGATTCTGAATCAATGTGTACGCATGATTCCCATCCTGAAATTTAGCCCACCAGTTGACTTTCCAGCCCATACTCCAGCCCGTGGATACATCCCCACGTTGCAGAAGCGAAGTCCGGGCCGCCAGAAATAGCTCGGGTGTGCGGTACGCCGAGATTTGGCTGGACGGAAACAGGCCGTACAGGTGCGACACGTGACGGTGCTTATCTTCCGGATCGTCCACATCGTCGAGCCATTCCTGTAATTGTCCGTGTTTACCCACGTGCATCGGCGGCAGCTTTTGCCGTTTTTCTTTGAGCATCGTTACAAAATCCGCATCCTTATTGAGGAGCTCCGCCGCTCGTATGGCTGTGCTGAATACGTCGAAGACAATCTGATTATCCATCGTAGTACCTGCGTCTACCGACGAACCGCCGTGAGCCTGGGGAGCGTTTTCGGGCGAAGTACTCGGCGTTACGACCAGCCAGTGGTACTTGGGGTGTTCGACCAAGAAATCGGCGTAGAATTGGGCCGCTCCCTTCAGAATAGGATACGCAGAAGCCAGAAATTTCTGATCGCCGTTGTACAGATAATGCTCCCAAAGGTGCTGGCTCAGCCAGGCTCCACCCGCCGTCCACATTCCCCAGAAGGCTCCGTCGATGGGACCGTTGATTCGCCAAAGATCTGTATTATGGTGAGCCATCCAGCCCCCGGCCCCGTACATGACCTTCGCCGTTTCCTGGCCTGTTTCAGCCAGTTCCCGAATCATGCGGAACAAGGGTTCGTGCATTTCGCTAAGATTAGTCTTTTCGGCCGGCCAGTAATTCATCTGGGTATTGATGTTAATGGTGTACTTACTGTCCCAGGGCGGTCGCATCCGGTGATTCCAGACCCCTTGCAGGTTGGCAGGCTGGCCGCCGGGCTGGGAAGACGAAATCAGTAAATAGCGTCCGTACTGGTAGTAGAGCGTCACGAGCTGCGGATCGTTCGCGAAGCGAAAGTTCTTCAGCCGTTCATCCGTCGGCTGACTAGCCGCCTCCGTAGTACCCAAATCAAATTTCACTCGATTAAAAAACTTCTGATAGGCTTCGATATGGGGCTTCCGAATCGCCGGATAGGATTTGGCGTAGGCCTTGTTCAGGTACGCCGCGGCCCGGGCATCCGCGTCACCACCCAGGTCTTTGTAACTGTTGAAATTCGTAGCAATGGAAATATACAGGACGGCTTCGTTGGCTCCACTGACGACCAGCGACGTATCGGTACCCGAAAGGCTTCCACCGGTGGTTTTCAGACGGGCGATGCTTTTAAATTTCACCATTCCTTTCACGCCTTCGTGATCGGAGGTGATTCCCGAAAGGGTAAGCTCCTGATTGGAGCTACGATTCCGTTCGGCTTTCGGGTGCGGGGAAGAAAAAGAAGCAGTAAAGGATAACTTACCCGGCTTGCTGGCGGTCAGCCGCATGACGATCACCTGGTCGGGAAAGGAAGCCAATGCTTCTCGGGTGTAGGTCACATCCCCAACCGTGTAGGTGGTTCGGGCGATGGCCTGTTCGATATCCAGTTCCCGGGAATAGTTGGTAAAGGCCGTATGACCCTCGAAGGTAAGGTTCAGATTACCCACGGGCTGAAACATCTGTCCATGGGATTTTTTCGTCAAAATTGATTGATTGGCTCGCTGCTCCGCTTCCTTGTGTTTACCATCAAAAATGAGTTGTCGGATCTCGGGCAAAGCCGCTAAAGCATTGGGATTATCATTGCGGTTGGGACTACCGCTCCAGACGGTATGTTCATTCAGTTGGATTGTTTCCGTACTGACGTTGCCATAGACCATGGCTCCCAGCCTGCCGTTTCCCAAGGGTAAGGCGTTTTCCCAGACGGTTCCGGAGGGTTCTTTGTACCAAAGTTTCAAGGCTGGTTTTTGCTGCGAAAAGCCCAGGGCAGGTAGCATTAATAAAAGTAGGCAGAGGTAATGTCGGATCATAATTAGCAGTAAAAATAGGTTACTATAGGTAGTACGTATAAAGGTATAAGGTCTTACTCCACAATTGGGGCAAGTCCCTATACATTTTCCTACAATCGCTTTAAAAAACGTAATTAGCCGTGTTGTTAGGAATGGAAGACTCTTTCCTAATACTGCAGTTAGGGCTGTTTTGCTTCCCGATTTAGCACATAAGCCATGGCTAAATAATCATTCGATCTGAGGCTAATAAGACCCTGCTTGTTAATCACAAAGTGCGTTGGATAGCCACTCAGATGTAGCTGATCCGTCAAATAGTTGTACTGGTCGGGTGCAACGGCGTAATCAAATTTAGTCTTCTTTAAAAAGGCTTCGACTTTACTTCTGGATTCCCAGCAGGGACTTACAAAAAGAATGTCTTTCCGATTTTCATACATCTTTTTTAATTCGTTCAGGGCGGGCATTTCCTGAATACAGGGTAAACACCCTAAAAACCAGCATTTCACTACGACAATTTTACCTTTTGTATTCTGATTGGTATACCGGTTCCCTTGCATATCAACAAACGTAAAGTCAGGCAGCGATTTCCCCTCAGCCTGAGCGTCAGCCTGTTCCATTTCGCCCCAAAACTTAAGGGTGTTTTTAATGTCTTTTTCTACCTTGGCCTCCACGGGATACAACTGATAATAGGGCTGATCCTGGGATTGTAAGCGTAAGGGAAGGTAACGACCCGTAGCGAGTTGTTTCAGAAACTGAACGCGGGAAATCGTTTGTTGGGCAGAATCCACGGCATTAAAGGTTTCATAGAGCTTTACGTGCTGCTGACGGTACTTTAAAAAACTCATCAAGTCTTTGAGAATGACGGCTGGCTTTTCTACCGGCTTTCGGTGAACCGGTTGATCCTGACAGGAACTCATGAACAACAACACAGCCATGAGCATGAAGACAGATTTAAATTGCATAGAGTGTAGAGGTTTCGATCTAAATATATCACATTCAAACCAGATCGTAGCAGTATACTCTTTAGGAATACTCTGCTAAGTACGAATTGAATAGTACGTTTCTTTCCGTACAAATCGGTAGTTAGGAAACTCCGTAAAGCGTGTACAGCCGTCCCCTACCAACCGCATTTCGCCTAACTTCTACCAGGATATCCCTATTGGGTACCATTAGCCGAGAAAGAGCCGTTCTACCTTTGCTGATCGATTCGCTCAACTCGTCTTTCTATGGAAATAAACGCAGAAAAACACCGTCCTAAACATTCCGGCACCAAACCTCTTTTTACGAATCCAGTACTGGAAGCCTTATCGCGTACGCACATTGCAATTCCGATTTCGATCTACCTACTTAGCTCGGCTGGTTTGGGCTGGTATGCCTTTACGCATACGGCATTACAACGGATCATGATACTGGGTTTGTTTGGGCTGGGGATACTCGTCTTTACGCTGGTGGAATACGTCACTCACCGGGGCATTTTTCACATGGATCCTACCAACGCCATCAAATCCCGGTTGCAGTATACCTTCCACGGTATTCACCATGAGTACCCGAAGGATCAAACGCGATTAGCCATGCCGCCCGCTCTGGCCGTTTTGATTGGCTCCTCTTTATTTGGCGTTACCTTTTTGCTTTTAGGGGAAGCGGCTTATGCATTCTTTCCCGGTTTTCTGGTGGGCTACGCGGGCTATCTGTTTGTACACTTCATCGTACACGCCTATCAGCCGCCCCGCAACTTATTCAAATGGCTTTGGATCAATCACGCCATCCATCATTATAAAGATGATACGCTGAACTACGGCGTTTCGTCTCCGCTGTGGGATTACATCTTCAAAACGTATTCATCGAACGGATAAAAGCAAAAGGCCCGGAATAACGTTCTGGGCCTTTTACGCTATGCATTTACCGATCCACTTTCTGGGTATCGGGCTGACCAGTCACCGTAAGCTGAAACACATCCGGACGCGAATAGTGACCCACGCAGTCAAAATCCAGCTTACTCTTGGCAAGGGTTGCAAAATCCAGCTCAGCGGTCAGCAATCCTTCCTGATTCCAAAGCGGCCCCGCGAGTATTTCTCCCATCGGTGAAAGAATCACACTGCCACCTGCACTCATGATCTCGGGCTCCTGACTCAGCTCGGCCTGATAGCGTTCGGGGTAGTCGCTTTTACGTACAAATTGATTGCAGGCTAGCACGAAACAACGCCCTTCAAGGGCAATATGCTGCATAGTGGACTGCCAGGATTCCCGCGAATCGGCGGTGGGAGCCAGGTAAATTTCGATCCCTTTCTGATACAATGCCATTCGGGCCAGGGGCATGTAGTTTTCCCAGCAAATCAGTCCACCTATTTTTCCCAGACGTGTATCGAGCGTAATCAGGGAACTTCCGTCGCTTTCGCCCCAAATGAACCGCTCCAGTCCCGTGGGTTTGAGTTTGCGATGTTTGCCCAGAATCCTTCCGTCGCTTCCGATGTAGAGAAGCGTACAGTGCAGCGATCCGCCGATGGGGTCCTTCTCCGTAATGCCCAGCCCCACCATGATTCCAGCCGCCTGCACCGCTTGCTGGATGCGTCGAATGGCCTCCGAATCAACTTCGGGACTGTTTTTCCAGTAATCGAGCCAGGTTTCCCGACCTTTTTCCGTACGACGGCCAATCATCGCCTCGAACGTGAGTCCCCTGGGATACGCCGGAAGAAAAGATTCCGGAAACAGCAGTAGTTCGCAATTTTGCTCGGCACCCTTTTTAATCCAGCTAAGGACGACTTCGACACTCCGATCCAGGTCAAACAAAACGGGAGTGGCCTGTACTACGCCTACTTTTATTACGTTCAGCATTCCTTTCTACGTTTAAAACTACACTTCCTTTTCCCGGGTAATCATGCGGGGATTTTCCTCGTATTCAATGCCTGAGAATAAGTAAATGTAAATCACGCGGGCTACTCTAAAGTTAAAAGGCATAGTCACCAGCATTAAGCCAATGGCTACGGATATGTAAACAAAGGCGGAGGGGTCCCCAAAGAAGTTAAAAAGAACGATGGCTGTACCCAGCACAATGCCCACGGAGAGGGCATAACTGACATACGTCGCTCCAATAAAAAAGCCGGGTTCGTTCTCGTATCGCTGACCACAGTGTGGACAAAACGTGTACATCTGATCGAATTTTTTTACGTTCCAGAACGGGTATTTAAACAGATTTCCCTGTCGGCAATGGGGACATTTCGCGAGTACCATTCCCTGCAATTGACTTCGTTTCATTGGACTTGTGTGCTTGGTTAGGTATTACGTTTACGGAATTCTTCGGGAGTCGTTCCCGTGTATTTTTTGAAAAACTTAGTAAAGTAGGAATTATCGCTAAAATTTAAGGCATAGGCGATTTCCGATATGTTCATTCCAAAGTTCATCAGCAGACGTTTTGCTTCGAGTAAAATTCGGTTCCGGATGAGCTCTCCGGCCTGCATCCCCAGGTGTTCCTTACACAGGGCATTCAAATGATTGGGCGTGATATACAGTAGCCGGGCGTACGCCATGGGCAGACGCAGCGTCATAAAATTCCGGTCAATCAACTTCTGATAATTCTTGAGAATGACGTAGTTATAGTTAGTAATCGGAAGGGTCGTTTTGGTCGCCGCGTGTGCTTCGACGGCGAAGAAAATCTGTAATAAAAGTACCTTTAGAAGATCCGACCGCTGCGGTACAGATTCCTGCTGCTTTTCTAGAAGTTGCTCAAACAGACCAGTCAGCGATTTCTGAATAGATTCGGGCAGATGAATAACGCTCTCTCGGGCGATTCCACTGAAAAAAGAAAAGGTGTCCAAATAATCCGGACGCAACAGAAAGGTTGAAAAAAGGTACTGGAAAAGTTAATTACGTAGCCTTCTACCTTTCCCGTAAAATCCCAGGAATGCACCTGCCCCGGAATCATAAAGTAAATCTGAAAAGGCAGTACTGGAAAGCTTTCAAAGTCAATGGCGTGACTCCCCGCTCCTTTCGTAAACAGAACCAAATGGTAAAAATCGTGACGATGCAGCAGCCGCAAGTTTTTATGCTCCTGTACATATTCCGCAAACCGCTTGATTAAAAAATCCTCCGGCCGGTACTCGGCTAAAGAATAGATGTTAACCATGGGAATGGCGAAGGATTCGGTTGACTGTTTCATACGGGGAACGTTAAGCATCTGGGTTGATTCAGAACCGCATTTTCATCTCGCTCTGTCCTAACAATCGCATCCAGATAATACCCAAAACGCAGCCGGGCAGATAAAGCCCGGGAACGCTTACGGCGATAGGGTCAAAAGTAGAAGGGCTGGAGGTACGCTTTAGCGTACAGATTCTCGTTTTTATGGTACTATTTACCGATGGGCTCTAATTGGGACCATTTTTAAGGGTTAGTAGGAAAGGTAAGGACGGGCATATAAAATCTGTTATAACGCGTTGTCTAGGTCTATTGCTTCCGTTTCTTAGTTAGTGTATCTATTCATCCGGGAACCTATTTTTCTCTCCGGTACTATGTTTAGGTATGCTTTTCTAGATTATTCATTGGAGAAGGTACAGATGCATCGGAGGCGATCTCTAACGATAGATTGAGCTCCTTTGCATAACCCTATCCATTCTTACGATCACCTATGACCTTCGAAAACGACACCAACGAGCGTATACGCGTGTATGAACTCAATCCAAGCAATAGCCCATTGGTTTTTGAGGGCCGAGCGACGGATTTAACATTTATCTGGAATACCGGAGAACGACTGGATCTGACCGTTGATAAAGTCCTCTATCGCCTCGCTCGAAATCAGATCATTTTCCTGACCGAATTTCATCACATCGATAGCGTCGAGCTGGAATCTGCCCGTATGGTTCGGTTCAACCAACCCTTTTACTGCATCATCAATCATGATAATGAAGTAGGCAGCAAAGGCTTTCTCTTTTTTGGGGCTTCAGGAATACCCATTATCTCCATTGATGAAGCAATGCTTTGGGAATTTGACATCTCCTGGCAATTATTTGAAGCCGAGATGCAACGAACCGAAATTCTGAAGAAAGATATGCTACAGTCCATGCTCAAACGGATGCTCATTCTTTCGGCTCGTATCCTGCGAAAATCTACCGACTTCCATAAATTGGAAAAAGGGCAAAGCGATCTCATACGCGAATTCAACTACTTGGTGGAAAGACATTTTACCGAGCATCACGACGTGGCGTTTTACGCTTCTCAACTCAACAAGTCGCCCAAGACCATTTCGAATGTCTTTTCCGTGGTTTCCAGCCGGGGACCGCAACATATCATTCACGACCGCATTATGATGCACGCCCGGCGACAGATTGGCTATACGAACCTTTCCATCAAGGAAATTGCCTACGAGCTTGGCTACGAGGACATTCATTCCTTCAGCCGCTTTTTCAAGAAAAAAGAAGGCATCTCCCCCCTTCAGTATCGGGAAAAATTTTTAGCGAATACAACCTCGGAAGGAAAGATTGCTACCACCTCAGGAATCTATGCCTAACCCCGGCAATGAATTATGCTGCTATTTTGAAGCATGAAATCACTCTGGTTTCCTTCCTAAACATAGCATCATGAAAAAAATAGCCATTAACGGTTTTGGACGTATCGGCCGGGCCGCTCTAAAAGTAATCTTTGAAACCACTGATCTGGAACTGGTAGGGATCAATGACCTCATGAGCATTGAAAACGCTGCCTATCTACTAAAATACGATACGAATTACGGTAAATACGAAAAAGCAGTCGCCGTCGAGGGAGATACGATCCTAATTGATGGTAAAGCCATTAAGTATACCAGCATCCGGGATATTGAAAACCTGCCCTGGAAAGAACTGGAAGCCGAAGTAATCATTGAAAGCACGGGGATTTTTACCTCACAGGCCGCGGCAGATCAACACCTCGCGGCCGGAGCGAAATTCGTGGTCATCTCAGGTCCGACGAAAGACACACCCACGGTGGTACACGGCGTGAATACCGAAGCAGGGAAAGTCGCCGTATTCTCCTGTGCGAGCTGTACCACTAACAATATCAGTCCCGTAATCGAAATACTGGGCCGTAGACTGGGTATTAAAAAAGCAATCCTGAACACGACGCACGCGTATACGGCCTCCCAGACGCTAGTGGATGCTCCCTCCAAACGCGAACCCCGCATGGGACGGGCAGCGGCTAATAACCTGGCCCCGGCGGCTACCGGTGCCGCCATTGCCACCACGAAAGCCTTACCACAGTACGCCGGGAAGTTCGACGGCATTGCCGTACGCGTACCCGTAGCCGTTGGCTCCATATCGGACATTACGTTTATTGCCGAACGCCCGACCAGCGTTGAGGAGATCAATCAGATTCTGACCGAAGAAGCGGCTACGCCCCGGTACGAAAAAGTCCTCGCCGTTACGGATGAACCCCTGGTTTCCAGTGACATCGTCAAAAGCCCCTTTGCGGCAACGGTTGATCTGGAGATGACGCGGGTAGTGGATGGCGATCTGGTCAAAGTTATGGCGTGGTACGACAATGAATGGGGATTCACCAACCAGATGATCCGACAAATTCAGTCCCTGTAGTAGAGTAGCTTCCGCCAATTCTTAACCGTTACTGCCATGAATTACGCAGCACTTGCCTTTACCGATGGCATCAAAGCAATCCAGGAACGCATGGGGAGTCGCAATGCCTACGAGCGGATGGAAAGAATGACCTTCACGGAAGGCTTGACCGCCGTTGAGCGTAACTTCATCGGTCAGCTGGATAGCTTTTACTTGGCTTCTTCGGGAGCGAACGGATTTCCCTATATACAGCACCGGGGTGGACCGAAGGGTTTTATTAAGGTACTTGATGATCAAACGATCGGTATCGTGGATTTTAGCGGAAACCGGCAGTACATTTCAGTCGGTAACATTGAACACAATTCGAAGGTATCGCTGATGTTGCTCTCCTATCCGCTACGGGCTCGTTTGAAGTTATACGCGGAGGCCGAAATCGTGGAAATCCGCAATAACCCGGAGCTTTTTACATTACTCAAACCCGAGGATTATAAATTCAAACCCGAACGGTTACTGCTGTTTCACATTAAAGCCTACGATTGGAATTGTCCGCAGCACATTACGCCTCGGTACACGTTGGAGGAACTGGAGAAGGTGAATCAACCCAAAGATCAGTACATTCAGCAGTTGGAGCGGGAAATTAAAGTATTGCGGGCAAAACTCAGCGATTCGTAATAGGGACGAAAATCTTTGCTGTTGGGCAGGTTAACTCAACCATTCTCTGAAAATAGACTTGGGACCAGCGATGGAAAACTCAAGTCTATTTTCATTTTCCAGTACGCCTATTGCTGGGCTAAAGGCGTATTCGTTCGTCCAATGCAACAAAAAAGGCTTTCAGAGGAATCCCTCTAAAAGCCTTTAAGGAAGTGGAGAAGATCGGGCTCGAACCGACGACCTCTTGCATGCCATGCAAGCGCTCTAGCCAACTGAGCTACATCCCCTTCTGAAATGTGGGTGCAAATATGTGGCTTTGAAAGGGCCTTGTCAAGCAAAAGACGAAGAAAACTTTCATTTTTCGGCGTTTTCGTTCTGCCCTCTCAAAATACGCCTGATAACCAACTAACAATCAGTACAGTTGTAAAAAATAGACTAGTCTGGTAAACTAATAGAGTATTTGACTTGTTTATCTCAACGGAACGTTGAACCTTTGCGGACGTTCGATAAACCTTAAACTGATTCGATTATGTCCTTACGACTTGGAGACATCGCACCCGATTTTGAAGCAGATACCACTCAGGGCCACATCCGTTTTCACGAATGGCTGGGCGATAAATGGGGCTTACTCTTTTCA
Source organism: Siphonobacter curvatus (assembly GCF_002943425.1). Taxonomy (NCBI): domain Bacteria; kingdom Pseudomonadati; phylum Bacteroidota; class Cytophagia; order Cytophagales; family Cytophagaceae; genus Siphonobacter; species Siphonobacter curvatus. The sequence continues at coordinate 1,917,372 of NZ_PTRA01000001.1, read as the reverse complement.
CACCCCGCTGACTTTACGCCTGTATGTACGACGGAGCTTGGTAAAACCGCTCTGCTGAAAGGTGATTTCGAAAAACGTGGCGTGAAAGTGATTGCTGTATCGGTCGATGATCTGGATTCTCACAACCGCTGGACGCCTGATATTGCCGAAGTAAGTGGTACGGAAGTCAATTTCCCCATCATCGCCGATTCGGACCGTAAAGTCGCTGAACTGTACGACATGATTCACCCGAATGCCAGCGAAAAAGCCACGGTTCGTTCGGTGTTTGTCATTGGACCCGATAAGAAAATCAAACTGACCCTGACCTACCCCGCCTCCACGGGACGTAATTTCCAGGAGATTCTACGGGTGATTGATTCCCTGCAACTCACGGCCAATTATCAGGTAGCCACACCGGCCGACTGGAAAGACGGCGAAGATGTCATTGTAACGCCTGCCGTTTCCAATGATGCTCTGGCAGAGAAATTTCCGAAAGGCGTTACGCACGTAAAACCCTACCTGCGTGTTACGCCGCAGCCGAATAAATAATAGTATTTACCGTTTTTCGTTTAAAAACCACAGCGTTACTCAATTGTAGAGCGACGCTGTGGTTTTTGTTTAAGAACGCACCCGCTCCGTACACGAGCGGGTGGCTTACCTAACCGCTTTACGTACAAATCCAACGGAAAACTGTAAACTGAAAACCGTAAACCAAGAACTCTCCCTTACTTTTACGGGCTCTTTTTCAAATTCGAATGCCTGCTCCAGTCAAACGCCGCTCACCGTTCAACGTAAAATTGCTCCTCGCTCTCAGTCTCCTGTGCATTGGGCTGATTGCCACTTTTCTGTATTTCCGGTATCGCAATCCTACGCAAATTGAATGGGATTACTCCCGAACCGCCAGCATTCGTATTCCCACGGAATATCCCGTCCACGGTATTGACGTCTCCAAGCATCAGGGAAAAATTGATTGGGGTGTGATTCGGGAGTCGGCTCTGGCGGACGAGGCTCGTCTGGAATTCGTATTTATCAAAGCCACTGAAGGCATTTCCATTCAGGACAAACGCTTCAAAAACAATTACAGCAGTGCCCGCCAGACGGGATTACGCGTCGGAGCATATCACTTTTTCATCCCCTGGCGGGACCCGGTTCCGCAGGCCGATAATTTCATCGAAACGGTACAGTTAAAATCGGGGGATTTGCCGCCAGTACTGGACGTCGAATCCTCACATCCGCTGAAATCGGACGAACGGACCATCCGCGATATTCGTACCTGGCTGGAGTTAGTCGAAAAGGAATACGGCGTCAAACCCATCATTTACACCAATCGCCGCTTTTACCAGAAATTCATTCGGGGTAATTTCGACGAATATCCACTCTGGCTGGCCCACTACTCATCGGAACAACTGGCGGGTGATATTTCCGGGAAAGTCTGGTTCTGGCAGTATTCCGAACTCGGTCAGTTGAAAGGCATCAAGGGAAAGGTCGATTACAACGCCTTTCTGGGAGATCTGAGCGAGCTGGAGCAAATCTGCCTTCCCTAGTCCAAAAAATTTCACGAAAAGTTTTATTACGGAACTCTGCCTGCATTTGTTGGTTTTTATGGATGCAGTAGCCATTTTTGGCCCGCTTAAACGCAGTAGCATGACCTTATCCGCTCATGCCCTGACGTATCCTATCATTCAGAGCCTTATCTTATGCTGAAGTCTATTCCATTTACTCAGAATCCTGCTTACGCAAAGCTTCTTGCTCATTTTGAGGCTACTCAATCCGTCCAGATTAAAGACTTATTTGCGGAAGATACCGAACGGTTCAATCGTTTTTCGACTCGTTTTGAAGACATCCTGCTCGATTACTCCAAAAACCGGATCACGGAAGAAACGAAACAGTTATTACTGGAACTAGCTCAGGGAGCCGAGCTGAAAGATGCCATCGAGCAGCTGTTCACCGGCCAGAAAATCAACGCGACCGAAGATCGGGCCGTACTCCACGTAGCCCTACGGAATCGCTCGAATACACCTATTGAAGTGGACGGTGCGGATGTGATGCCCGAGGTGAATGCCGTATTGGATAAAATGAAAACGTTCTCCGAAAAAGTTATTTCCGGCGAATGGAAAGGCTATACGGGCCAGGTCATTACAGATGTGGTGAACATTGGTATTGGTGGCTCGGATCTGGGTCCGGTGATGGTGACGGAGGCTCTGAAACCTTACAAAAATCACCTGAATCTGCATTTCGTATCCAACGTCGATGGTACGCACATTGCCGAAACGTTGAAAGCCGTTAATCCCGAAACAACCTTGTTTCTAATTGCGTCCAAGACGTTCACGACGCAGGAAACCATGACCAACGCTCACACGGCCCGTACCTGGTTGCTGGATGCGGCTGGTGATGATTCCGCCGTAGCGAAACACTTCGTAGCCATTTCAACCAACGAAAAAGAAGTCAGCAAATTTGGTATCGATACCGAAAATATGTTCGTCTTCTGGGATTGGGTAGGTGGTCGGTACTCACTCTGGTCGGCGATTGGTTTGTCGATCATTCTGAGCGTAGGTTACGAAAATTTCGTGGAATTGCTCGAAGGGGCTCACGCCATGGATAACCATTTTCGGACGGCTGCTTTTGAAGAAAACATTCCCGTAACGCTGGCTTTGCTGGGGATCTGGTATAACAACTTCTACGGTGCCCAGACGCAGGTTATTTTGCCCTACGATCAGTACCTGCACCGATTTGCGGCGTACTTCCAGCAGGGCGATATGGAATCGAACGGCAAGTACGTTGGTCGGGACGGTCAGCCCGTGGATTATCAGACAGGCCCTATCATCTGGGGTGAACCCGGCACGAACGGTCAGCACGCCTTTTATCAACTCATTCACCAGGGTACGAAACTGATTCCGGCGGACTTTATTGCTCCGGCGATTAGTCACAATCCCATTGGTGAACACCATAAGATTCTGCTTTCCAACTTCTTCGCTCAGACGGAAGCGTTAATGAACGGTAAAACTGCCGAAGAAGTCATCGCCGAATTCCAGTCGAAAAACGTAAGTCCAGAAGTATACGAGTCGCTGGTGGCCTTTAAAGTATTTGAAGGTAACCGTCCGACGAACTCCTTTCTGGTTAAATCCATTACCCCCCGTACGCTGGGTAGCCTGATTGCTGCCTACGAACACAAGATTTTTGTACAGGGCGTTATCTGGAATATCTACAGCTTCGATCAGTGGGGTGTGGAACTGGGCAAGCAACTGGCCAGCAAAATCTATCCTGAACTGCAAAACGATGAGCCGGTCAACGATCACGATGGATCGACCAACGGCCTCATCAACGCTTATAAAGCCTGGCGTTAGAAAAATACCGGAACATTGTAACGTTCCTTGAACAAACGGCGTATCGTATGTCAAAGCCCCTTTGCACGTATGATACGCCGTTTTTTTGCTAGCTTCTGCCTACTCCTGAGTTCGGCTTGTCTGGCTCAGGACCTTCCTGTTTATTACGAAACTTCGTCTAGAAGGCAGTCTTCCCCCATGCTACACCGTTGGTACATGGGACTGGAAGGTTTCACCCGTACGGACCAAAGTACGCTTACAAATTCGCTGAATGGCCTGGTTACCTCTGCTTCGGTTAACCGGGCTAGTTGGTCCGCTTTGATTGGCTACGCTTACCGTGATGCCTGGGTACTGGAAGGGGGCTACGCCCGCATGCCTATCCATAATCAGCTCACCCTGGTTACGGCTCCACAACCGGTAGCCTTCACCTTCACGAATGAGTCCCATGCGGCAACGTTACGACTCAAACGTCGGTTATTTCAAACGGGTAAGCGAAAAAATCACGCAGGACTTTGGCTCACCGCTGGAGCATATATCGTACCCAATTCGGGTAAGTACGTGGACGGTTTTATCATGGAAGGCTATCGATATCATCGCTTTCAAACGGCTCCCGACACACTTTTGCTACTTAGTCAAACGGAAACGGCCAAACGTACTACAGGCATGCTGGAACTGGGCCTGGAATATAACATACAACTGTCCAATCGACTGGAACTGGGTTTCTATGGCCGAAAGACCTGGGGTTTACAAAAGGCTTTGGTTACCGAGATGATTTACTCCGAAAACAGCGTACAGATTCAATCCTCCCGCATTACGGCCAATGGTACAGGCTGGAGTCTGGGTTTGGCTCTGCGGTACACCTATTCCTTCCGGCGATCGTTGAAAAGTGTATACGATTTGCACGGGAAATATGGAAATGAATAATGGTTAGTTCCTTTTTAAGACAGATACATTGCATGACGAGTTCAAGTCTGTCCGTTTTAAAGAATTTTACTCCTGTATAGGCACGAAAAAGAGGGCACCTCCTTTCGGGAATGCCCTCTTTCGGTATCAAGTCTTTTTACTTTAGTAAGTCAATCAAGGCCTCAGCGGTTACTTTCTGCTGCTCGCCCGTCGTCATGTTTTTCAGCGTTAACTGACCAGAGGCGATTTCCTCCGAACCGATCAGTACCACGAAAGGAATCTTTTTCCGGTCGGCGTAATCGAGCTGCTTCTTCAGTTTGGACGACTCGGGATACAATTCGGCATTGATGCCCGCCTGCCGGGCTTTTTGCAACAGCGGCAGCGAGTAGGTTTCGCCCGCAGCATCGAAATTGGCAAAGAGTAGCTTCGTGGTTACGCTCTGATTTTCCGGGAAAAGCTGTAGTTCTTCCATCACGTCGTAAATCCGATCCACACCCAGTGAAATTCCTACTCCTGACAGGTTGGGTACCCCAAAAGCTGCCGTCAGGTTATCGTACCGACCCCCGCCGGAGATACTGCCGATCTGCACGCCGCCCGCTTTTACTTCAAAAATGGCTCCGGTATAATAGCTAAGTCCACGGGCGAGCGTAATGTCAAGCTGAATTTTTTTGTCCGAAATTCCCATCGTCCGAATCATCCGCCAGAGCGTTTCCAGCTCCTGCACACCCTTCATGCCTATCTGCGAGTTCTGTAACCAGTCTTTCAGGTTCTCGAAGGTTTCGCGATTCGAAGTCATCGGGGCAAACAGCGGCTGTAGCTTTTTGATGGAGGCATCCGAAAGGCCTTTCTCGCTTAGCTCCTCCTCTACCTTTTCCTTTCCGACTTTATCAAGTTTGTCGATGGCTACAAACAGAGCAGCTTCTTTACCGGCCACCCCAATCACTTCGGCAATCCCGCTGAGAATCTTCCGGTTATTGATTTTGATCGTGAAATCGTTAATGGATAATCCCGCGAAAATTTCGTGTAACATGGCTACGATTTCCGTTTCGCAAAGCAGGGAATCCGTACCGACAATATCCGCATCGCACTGGTAAAATTCGCGGTACCGGCCTTTTTGGGGTCGATCGGCCCGCCAGACGGGTTGCAACTGGTAGCGTTTAAAGGGAAACGTCAGCTCGCCGCGGTTCATCACAACGTAGCGGGCAAACGGTACGGTCAGGTCGTAGCGAAGCCCTTTTTCGGCGATTTTAGGCGTCAGTTTTTTGTAGCCTTCTTCCACATCAGCCGTTTCAATTTTATCCAGGAAATTACCGGAATTCAGGACTTTGAAGAGTAACTGGTCCCCTTCTTCGCCGTATTTACCCATCAGTACCGACAGGTTTTCCAGCGTGGGCGTTTCGAGGGGTTGAAATCCGTATTTCTGGAACGTGCGGCGGATGGTATCGAAAATGAAGTTTCGTTTCACCATTTGCTCCGGACCGAAGTCGCGGGTGCCGCGGGGTAAGCTTGGTTTTTGTATACTCATGATCTATGTTTCACAGGAGTGGGGATTTGCTCTCCTGAAGGGCTCTGGTTCTTTTCAGACCACAAAAATAGCATTCAAAGCCCGAAGCGAGGGGGATTCATTTAAAATTCCTTTATTTTAAACGCCCCATTACTTGATTTGTGCGGAAAAACAAGTAGTTTTGCGGTTCATTTTGAGGTTCTGAGTATGAGTATCTGGTATTCCTGGATTACTCGAATCGGTGACCAGTCATACCAAACTGAACAAAATCATGGGTGTATCACAACTGAAGCGTAAAGACCGCAGAAACAAGTCTATCGCTAACAACCGCATCACTACGATCAAACGCCTCTCACTGAAGCCGACGATCAAGAAAGTAGATGTTGAAGCCATCAAAGCTTCTTTCGAACAGAAATAATTGGCAGTTCGGGCATTCTTGCCTATTCTGCCTTTCTATTGATGCATTGAAACCCCGCTAAATGGATTTAGCGGGGTTTTCTTTTTCCTTCTCTTTCTGGGATTTTTCCTCTTTGGGCTTTTGCTTTTTGGCCGCCGCTTCTTTCCGATGAGCCAGCTCCCGGCGATTTTTCCGAAAAAACCGACGCATCTCCTTCCGCGTATCTACCCGTACCCGCATTTGCAGGGCATTACCGTACATGATCATACCGCCTACCACGAGGGCAATCGCGTAAATGCCCAGGAGAAACCAACGATTGAAGACTTCGTTGGTGGACTCTAACCATACGGCTTTCGCCAGCACAATGATGCCGTACACAAATACAATCAGGCTTACTATCGATAACAGCGTGGATTTGGTCTGCAAACTCATGCGTTTAACGATCTTCCGGCCCGGAGCTTTTTTATATTCAACAATTTTCATAGTTCGTACAGGTTCTTTAAAATACAACCCTAAAAAGAGCCGTATAGTTTGGGGGGTGAAGTACTAGAATTACGCTAAAAAATCCTTTTTTTTCAAAAAGTAGCTGTACACCCGCTAACATCACGTAATTTTCAGTCGCAATCTTACTTTCAAATTTGATATTATCAATGCAGATCGCTCAAAAGCTAACTCTCACGCTGTGCTTATCAGTCGCAGCACTGGGCTTTACCTCGGCTCAGGACCAACGAGCTGTCAAGAAAAACTATCTCGTTAAACCGGAAGAAACGGAATTCTGGGATCCCGAAGTCCCAACGGTTACGCCCGGTCAGTCCTACGGCTTGCCCCCCTCGGATGCCATCATTCTGTTTGATGGTAAAAACCTCGACAACTGGGTTACCGTAAAAGACGGCAGCCCTGCCAAATGGGAAGTGAAAGACGGAGCCTTCTCAGTAGTGAAAGGAGCGGGTAACATTTCAACCAAACAGGATTTTCAGGATTACCAACTGCACATTGAGTGGCGTTCGCCCAACGAGCCCGAGACGCTGAAGAGCCAGGGCAAAGGGAACAGCGGTATTTTTATGCAGGGTATGTACGAAGTACAGGTACTCAACAGCTACAAGAACCGCTCGTACCGCAACGGTCAGGCCGGATCGATCTACAAACAAACGCCCCCGATGATCAACCCGATTCGTCCGATGGGTGAATGGAATACGTACGATATCATCTATACGGCTCCCCGCTTTAACCAGAATGGTGGTGTGGAAACCCCTCCGTACGTAACGGTCATTTTCAACGGAATCATCGTTCAGAACCATACCAAGATTCAGGGTTCGACGGAGTACATCGGTGCTCCGAAAAACGTTCCCCACGGCAAAGGCCCGATCAGTTTACAGGACCACGGCAATGCGGTAAGCTTCCGTAACGTTTGGATCCGCGAACTGTAAGCGACCGCGTACAACCTTGAGAGGACAGATTATAGAGAATAGGCATTAGATTCTGAAAAGTCAGCGTCTGATGGCTCTGCTCTATAATCTGTCCTCTTCGATTTAAATCTGTCCGCCGCCGTTTATCTTTGTCGCTTATTCCGTAATCTTTACTGCAGTGAAGCGTCTCATTTCCTTTATTCTTCGTACGGTTCCCCGGCCCGTTTTGCAACGGGTGAGTTATATTCCCCTGAAAATCACGGCGTTTTTCCTAAAAGGTACCGACAAAGAATGTCCCGTTTGTGGTCAGACGTTTCGGCGGTTTCTCCCCTACGGCCGTTTGCAGTCGCGGGCTAATGCCCTGTGTCCCAACTGTCTGGCTCTGGAACGACACCGGCTCATGTACCTATATTTACAGGAACGAACCGACTTTTTCAAAGGAAAAAAACGGGTCCTGCACGTCGCTCCGGAACACTGCTTCATGGAACGCTTCGAGAAAATACACGGCGAAGGATACATCACGGCCGATATCGAAAGTCCGCTGGCTAAAGTCAAAATGGACATTCACCAGATTCCCTTCCCCGACAACAGCTTTGATGTTGCCTTTTGTAATCACGTGCTCGAACACGTAGACGACTATTATCAGGCAACCCGCGAATTACACCGCGTACTGAAACCCGGCGGCTGGGCCATTATCCAGTCACCGCAGGACTGGTCGAAACCGCATACCTTCGAAGACCCTACCATCACTGACCCGAAAGAACGGGAACGCATTTTCTGGCAAAATGACCACCTTCGCCTGTTCGGACAGGATTATGGTCAGGAGCTGGCCAAGGGTGGATTCAAGGTTACCGAAGACCGCTTCGTACTGGAAATGCCCCGCGAACGGGTGGAACGGTACGCCCTGCCGAGTAAAGAGATTATCTATTATTGTCAGAAGTAAGTTTTATAGACTACCCCGGGTATCCGTATCATACCCGCAAACAACCTGTAAAGTATGAAATACCATCCGATTCCGAATACCCTGTTTATCAAAAACCGGCAACGGCTCAGTACCCTGCTCAAACCCAAGTCGATCGCCATTCTTCATTCCAATGACGTGTTACCGACCAACGCCGATGGTACGTTGCGGTTTCGTCAGAACAATGATCTCTTTTACGTCTCGGGTATCGATCAGGAAGAAAGTATCGTCGTACTATTTCCGGATGCTCCCGACGAAAAACACCGCGAAATTCTGTTCCTGCGGGAAACGAACGAGCACATTGCCGTTTGGGAAGGCTACAAATACACCAAAGAACACGCTCGGGAAGTATCGGGTATTCAGACGGTATACTGGACCCGGCAATTCGACAGCATCCTCCGTACGCTCATCTTCGAAGCCGAGCATATTTACCTGAATACCAATGAACATACGCGGGCTGACATCATCGTGGAAAGCCGCGATGCCCGGTTCATCAAGCAGTATCAGGAACGCTTCCCTTTACACCAATTCGAGCGGCTGGCCCCGCTGATGCACAACCTGCGGGCCATCAAGCAAAGCGAAGAAATTCCCTTATTGCAGGAAGCCATGCGGATTACGGAAGACGGCTTCCGTCGTTTGCTGAAATTTGTCAAACCGGGTGTTTGGGAATACGAAATCGAGGCTGAACTCCTGCACGAATTTGTTCGCCAACGCTCGAAAGGGTTTGCATACGAACCCATCATTGCGACGGGAGCGAATGCCTGCGTATTGCACTACCTCTCCAATGACCAGCAGTGCCAACCGGGCGAAGTCATTCTGCTGGACGTGGCAGCCGAATATGCCAATTACAACGCCGACCTGACTCGCTCGATCCCCGTATCGGGTCGTTATACGCCCCGGCAACGGGAGGTATACGAGGCAGTACACCGCGTGATGAAGGAAGCGACGGCCATGCTCGTTCCCGGTAACTTATGGGATGAGTACCACAAGGAAGTCGGTAAGATCATGGAAAGCGAGCTGAAAGGCCTCGGACTCATCACCCAGCACGACATTAATCACCAGGACCCCGACTGGCCCGCGTACAAAAAGTACTTCATGCACGGTACATCCCACTTCCTCGGACTGGACGTACACGATGTAGGCAGCAAATACCGCCGCTTCGAAGCGGGCATGGTATTTACCTGTGAACCAGGCATTTATATTCCGGAAGAAAAACTGGGCATTCGTCTGGAAAACAATATCTTGATTACCGAAACGGGTAATGTTGATATGATGGCAAACATACCAGTAGACGCCGATGAAATTGAAGCGTTGATGAACGCTTAAACGAAAAAGGGAGCCGAAACGCTCCCTTTTTTTTTATGTTTACTTCGCTATTGGTATTGAATTCCTTCGAGGTTAGGGAACGTGCCATACCCTCCGGGTTCCTGTTCACCCTCGGGTGAGCACCCAATCCCAAAGGGGTTAATATATTACTAGCCCTGTATGCAAGGTATCGCAACCGCACTCAATCCTCCTATGCATCCCCACTGGTGCAGGTTTCCCCCTGTTTTATTTACCGAAGACTCAACTCAAAGAAGTTCGCCATATATACCTTCGTTACTATGTAGTCGTATTACACACCTTTCTTGGCCTGCATTTCCTTCCGCATCTCCAGCACTTCTTCCAGCAGACAATTCATCTTTTCATGCAATTGCTGAATTTCAATTTCCGCTTTCAAATTAATGGCGTAATCGTTGCGGGCCCGTTCGCGATCCTTGGCTTCCTGCCGATTCTGACTCATCATAATGATGGGTGCCTGAATGGCTGCCAGGCAGGACAAAATCAGATTGAGCAAAATGAAGGGATAGGGATCAAACGGTTTTTGCCACAATAACAGACTATTCACGACAATCCAGAGCAGTAGAAAGCTCATAAATCCGATGATAAACTTCCAGCTTCCCCCAAATTCGGCCACGCGGTCAGCCATTTTGTTCCCCCAGCTTTCTTCGCTTTCCGCTTCCGTTGCCGCTACCGTTTGCGTAATCAGCGACTCATCCCCTAGCGTTTGCTGTACGAGTTGCTGCATCTCCAGTAATCGCTGATTCGAGGCAGAATCTGTCAGTTTCCAGTTCTTTAAATGCCGATGCGACTTATTCATTTTAATGATTTTTAACGTTACTATATCGTTTTAATAACCAACATTACAAATCAACCATTTGTACCATTAGCTTTTCTAATTCGCGATAGGCACTACCAAAATCGGAGTCGTACTGTTGCAGATTCAAAGCAAAGGCATACTGTTCACCGTTTTTACCAGTGAAATACCCCGCATAGGCTCGAGAGCCGCCAATACTTCCACTTTTGGCCCGTACGTTACCAGCGGCACGGGTGCCCCTGCCCAGATTCTTAACGGTACCGTTTTTTCCAAGAATAGCAATCGTTGAATAAAAGGCCGGGAAGTACGGCTCACGGGCTGCAGAGGCTAGAATTTCGGTCATGTTATCCAGGGTAAGTACACTTTGAGGAGAGAGACCGCTGCCATCCTTGATGCGAAAACCGGATAGTTTCAGCCCTTTGGCTTTCCAGACGTCCTGTAAAGCCCGCACCCCTTCTTCGGTGGTATTGCCATAATTGAGAGCAACCCCAATTGTTTTTAGAAAAACTTCGGCGTATAAGTTGATACTCTGAAAGTTACACTCCGTGATTAAGTCCTTCAATACGGGTGATTGTACGGCACTCAGTGTATCGTTCATAACCGGTCGGGCTTTTGTACGCAGGTAGTCAAACGCCGTTGTAGGCTCCTGACCCGTCATGATTCCGTTTTCTGCCAACAAATCCCGCAGCGACTGGGCCGCGTACAGACTCGGATGGGCAATGCTGCCAGACACGCCAAATTCCTTTGGACCTTTGGGTACAAATCCATCCAAAAAATACTGCGTCCCCAGCGGTGACGTATAGATATTAACCTGATCGCCAGTTTTGGCAGCATCCGTCCGTACCCGGTTGATGAGTGTGTACCGGGGCAGTGCAGGTTCGGTACGCAGGAGGGCGGCCGAGTCTCCTACCTCAGTACCGGGTTTAAATACGGCCCGGAATTTATTTTCATTCACATTCAGGCCGCTTACCCCCGCTCCGTAGTAATTGCCCAGATCATCCCAGGGCCAGCCGCCGGGTATCGTATTTTCGTCGAAAAGCGTACCGTCACCAATAATCTGGCCCGTTACGTAGCGGATGCCTTTGGTCTGTAGAGCGGTCAGCCAGCTTTTTAGCAGTTCAGACAGTGTAGGCGTACTTTTAAATCGACCACTGCCCAGCGAGGGATCACCAGAACCGCGAATCCAGAGGTTTCCCTGCAGGGTATCATTGCGAACGATACCGTCGGTTTCGAGCGTGGTGGTATATGTATAGTTTTCGTTGAGTACTGCCAGTGCCGTGGCCGTGGTAATGAGCTTCATCGTTGAGGCCGGTGGTACGGACTTGCGATGCTGATAGGCCAGCACGGTTTCACCGGTACGCGTCGACTTGATACAGGCGGACACAAAGCCGTGTTGCATGAAAAAACTGGTTTGCAGTGAATCCAAATGGCGGATGAGAGCATCACGAACAAGCGTATCGGGTTTCTGAGCAAAGGTCTGGGAAGAAAAAAACAGCGATAAAACCAGAAAATAGATGCGATTCATTAGCGTTTGACAAGGAAAAGGATGCTCAACTTCGTGATTCTTTTGGTAGCTTTGCCTGATTTGCTAGCAACTAACTAAGAAGCCACAGGTGTAGACCGATACGAATGTACACCGCTTTTCCGCCTGAAAACAGGGTACGCCCTATGAAATCTTACCCAAAGATGGTTCAGGCAGCAAGCGGAATTCTTTCTCCGATTTAAAACCATCCCTCCCATCATCGGGACACCGCCCTCTGAGGAGCCAGCGGTGGAAGGTTCGGTAAAAACTGGATCGCTGTGGCTGTATGACAATACGATGAAACTAACTTTTTGGGGTGCAGCCCGGCAGGTGACGGGCAGTATGTATTTACTGGAGCTGGAGGATAATTACCGAATTCTGATTGATTGTGGTACCAATATGGAGCGAAATCTGGAAGAGGAGGAAGAAAATAAACCCTTGTTCCCCTTTGACGCTTCGAGCCTGAATCTGGTCTTACTTACCCACGCTCACATCGACCATTCGGGCAATATCCCGAATTTGTACCGCGATGGCTACGAGGGCCAGGTCTTATGTACGACCCCAACCTATGAGCTTTCCCGACTGCTCTTAATGGATGCGGCCCACTTGAATCAGAAGAAGCTGCAACGGGCTACGGGCGATTCCAACAAAAAGAAGAAACGGATGGCCCGCCTCGAAAAAAAGGGCGATCTGTACCTGGACAAACAGGTCGATGATTCTCTGGAAAACTTCGTCACCATTGCCTTTAATCAGAAATTTCAGGTTACCGATAACCTTTGGCTGACCTTCATTCCAGCGGGCCACCTGCTGGGAGCGGCTCACATCATTCTGGAAACGAAAGAAAAAGGACAAAAAAAATCCATTTGTTTTTCGGGTGATCTGGGGCGTAAAAATTATCCCCTGCACGTCGAACCTAGTCCCGTACCGGAAGTGGATTATCTGGTTTGTGAAAGCACCTACGGTAGCCGTTTACACGAAGATAACCGATCCCCCGAGGAAGCTCTGGCCGATGTGATCCGCCGTACCTGCATCAATATTCCGGGGCGTCTGATTATTCCTGCTTTCTCAGTAGGCCGGACGCAGGCCTTACTCTTTACGCTGAATCGCCTGTATTCCGAACAAGGTTTTAAACCGATTCGCGTATTTAGCGACAGCCCCTTGGCTCATTCGACGACGAAAGTTTACGATCGTCACAGCAAATTTCTCAATCCCGAATCGCAGAACTTTAAACAAAAGCACGGTCGTCTGTTCGATTTTCAGAACCTGACTTTTATTGAAAGTGAAAAGGCTAGTCGGGCCATCTCGAATCATAACGAACCCTGTATCATTATTTCAGCTTCGGGCATGGTTTCCGGTGGCCGGGTTGAACAACACGTGGCCGCCAACATCGGCAATCCGTACTGTACCATTCTGCTGGTGGGTTATGCCGCCGAAGACACGCTGGGCTGGCGATTGCTGAACGGACAGAATACGCTACGAATCAAGGACAACGAATACGCGGTTCAGGCAAAAATTGAAAAAATTGATGTCTTCAGTGGCCACGGAGATCAGCAGGATCTCGTAAATTTTGTGAAGCAACAATCGCCGCAGAAGCTTAAGAAAATTTTTCTCATTCACGGAGAGGAAACCTCCATGCAAACCTTTGCCAATCGACTCCATGACGAAGGTTTCAGCGATGTCCGCATTCCCATGAAAGGAGAGAGTTTCGAATTATAAATCGTTTACTGAAGCGGAAAGGACGACCAGGCATTCGTTACTCAAAATGCTAATTTCCACCGTAACCCCGCTTTTCTTATTACTTTTGTTGTGTTCTAACCTTTGGGTACGTGGCCAATGGCTCACGAATAAGAACTCAGAAACTTGTTTATGCGAACATTACTCGACTTTGAACGGCCCATTGCCGAACTCGAATCCCGAATTGACGAAATGAAACGGCTGGCCGCCGAAAAAAATCTTGATGTTTCGGCCGCTACTGCAGTCTTAGAAAACCAGTTAGTAGATCTTAAGAAAGAGACGTTCCGTAACCTGACTCGCTGGCAGCGGGTACAAGTTTCACGTCACCCTGATCGTCCGTATACGCAAGATTACCTGCACCGGATCTGTACGGATTTTATTGAAATCCACGGCGATCGTCAGGTTGCCGATGATAAGGCGATTGTGGGTGGTTTTGCGAATATCGATGGTCACCCCGTCATGATCATTGGTCAGCAGAAAGGTCGTAATACTAAAGAACGGCAGTACCGTAACTTCGGTATGCCCAACCCCGAAGGTTATCGCAAGGCCCTGCGTCTGATGAAAATGGCAGAAAAATTCAACTGCCCCATCATTACGCTTATTGATACGCCCGGTGCATTCCCCGGACTGGAAGCGGAAGAACGCGGACAAGGTGAAGCCATTGCCCGTAACCTTCGGGATATGTTCATGTTAACTGTACCCGTCATTTGTATCATCATTGGCGAAGGAGCTTCCGGTGGAGCCCTGGGTATTGCCATTGGTGATCAGGTACTGATGCTGGAAAATACTTGGTATTCGGTAATCTCTCCGGAATCCTGCTCGTCCATTCTCTGGCGGAGTTGGGATTACAAGGAACAGGCCGCTGAAGCCCTCAAGCTTACCGCAACGGACATGAGCAGCAATGGACTGGTCGATGGAATCATTCCCGAACCCCTCGGCGGTGCTCACCTCGACCACGACCGGATGTCCGAAATTCTCAAAGGAGAAATCATCAACCGACTCATTGCCCTACAGGCTCTTTCACCCGAAGAACGGATCAATCAACGCATTGAGAAATTCTCGAAAATGGGCGTGTTTGTTGAGTAAGTTTTCGCGATCGGTCTACCGTATTTCTGGTACACCACGGGTAGACCGATCGCTATTCTTCTTCCTATGATCAAAAACCTCATTTTCGATATGGGGAATGTCATCATTGATATTGACGTTCCTCTTACCTACCGGGCGTTTGCCGAACTGGCGGGTATTTCTGAAGAAGAAGCCACGCGTCTGTTTCACGAAAAAGCGTTCTTCCATCAGTTTGAGATTGGAAAAATCAACGAAGCGGATTTTAAAGCGTTGCTTCGTAAAGAATTCAATAGCGACTGGTCGGACGAAACCATTGATACGGCCTGGTGTACCTTGTTGCTCGACATGCCTAAGGCCCGCCTCGACCGCATTCAGGACCTTAGTAAATCGTATCGCGTATTTCTGCTGAGTAATACGAATCCCATTCACGTTCGGGAAATCGTGAAGCGAGCCGCCGCCGTGGGCTACGATTTCATGAGTCTGTTTGAAAAACCTTTTCTTTCGTATGAAATGGGTTTCATGAAACCCGATCCGGAATTTTACCGTCATGCCCTGCAGGAAGGTGGCGGACTTTTGCCCGAAGAAAGCGTATTTATTGACGACAACGCTGATAATATTGAATCGGCCGCAACCGTTGGTATACAAACCATCTGGTTGAATCCGCTCGGCACCGTACTTGACAAATTACTCGATTACTAACCCGCCGGAGCCACATTTCTCGAAAGCCTTGACTGTATGAGCCGTACCCGGCGTCGTTTATATACCCAACTCATTCTATTTGTTCTAACCATTGTAACTACCACGATTGCGGGGGCGGAATGGACGAACGGAACTTCTCTTTTTTACGCCAATCCTCCCTTAACCATTTCGGACATTCTGGGCGGACTGGCGTTTTCACTTCCTTTTCTGGCGGTACTGACTGTACACGAATTTGGTCACTATTTTACGGCTCGCTTTAATAAGGTTAAGGTTACTCTACCCTACTACATTCCCCTCTGGCTCGGCCCTTTCACCACGATTGGTACCATGGGAGCCTTTATCAAGCTACGGAGTCGGGTCAAAACCAATATTCAGTATTTTGACATTGGCATAGCGGGACCGCTGGCGGGCTTTTTCGTGGCTTTAGGCCTACTTTGGTACGGATTTACGCACTTACCCCCGGCCGATTATATTTTCACTATACACCCTGAATGGCGACAATTCGGTAGTAACTATGCCCAGTATGTGTACACCCCACAAGCCATGGAAGGCCGGGGGGCAGTGGGCCTGGGCGACAATCTTCTATTCTGGTTTTTCAAGAAATACGTTGCCGTTGGTACCGTACCGCACCAGTACGACATGGTGAATTATCCCTTCCTGTTTGCGGGTTATCTATCGCTATTTTTTACGGCTCTGAATCTTTTCCCCATCGGTCAGCTCGATGGCGGACATATCTTGTATGGACTCGTGGGTCGTCGGCTCCACCAGATTATCTCACCCATTATTTTCGTAGGATTTCTCTTCTACGCGGGCTTAGGCTGGTTTCGGTACCAGGATTTTGTGGTGGCTGATACGAATGAATTTCTCATTCAAGCCGGATACCTACTGGCTTATGTCGGCATGCTGTTTCTGGCCCTGAGCCGGATTCACGACGATCGACTGATCGTCATTGCCCTGGCTCTGGGTATTGTACTCAGTCAACTGGTTCTGAGTTATTTCTTTCCGCAACTCGAAGGCTACCGAGGGTTTGTCCCCTTTGCTTTCATGCTGGGACGCTTCCTGGGTATTCACCATCCACCAGCCGATTACGAGGTTCCCATTGGCTGGCCCCGTCAGATTTTGGGCTGGTTCTCGCTGGCCGTTTTTGTGGTATGTTTCAGTCCCCAGCCCTTTGTGGTGTATTGAATTTCGGCTTAGGAAAGGATTTTTAGTAATTTTCCCAGGAAGTAGTATTTCACTTCAACCACCCGAGAACCCTAAACTGTAAACGCTGATGTTTCGTTGGCTCGCCGCAAGCCTTTTTCGTTTATCCGGCTGGAGAACTGCCGGTCCTTCTCCGAAAGCATTACCCAAGTTTGTACTCATGGTGGCTCCGCACGCCACATCCACCGACTTTTTTGTCGGGGTTGGAGCACGGGCCGCGATTGATACCTGGATTTATTATTTAGGAAAAAAAGAGCTGTTCAAACCCGCTCCGGTCGCCTGGTTCATGAAGGCACTGGGTGGTTATCCCGTCGATCGCGGACGCACCAAAAACTTCGTCGAAAGTGTGGTTGACCTGTTTAAAAGCAAAAAGGAGTTTCGGATTTGCATTACGCCGGAAGGAACTCGGGCTGATGTTACTGAGCTGAAAACGGGCTTTTACTACATGGCCTTGGGAGCGAACGTACCGATTGTATTTTGTGCCTTCGATTACGGTCGGAAACTGGTGTACTTTGACGAACCATTCTGGCCTACGGGTAACTGGGAGCAGGACAAAATCGTCATGGCCCGCTTTTTCGATACGGTATACGGAACGAAAAAATCCTGGATACGCAATTATCTGTCTCAGTCCTGATTTTTCAGGTACGCTACCATTCGGCGACCCGCTCGTTCAGAGGCTCCGGTTTCGCCCATTTTTTCGTGTAGATCCTGGTACTGACGAAGCATTTTTTCTCGACTCGTTCCCTGCACAATCTTTTGCAACTCCTGAGCGATCTGTTCGGTCGTTAGGTCGTGCTGAATCAATTCTTTGACGACTTCCTGATTGGCAATCAGATTCACCAGCGAAATATACGGCACGCGAATCAGGCGTTTGGCGATGTGATACGACAGCCCATTTGCCTCGTAACAGACCACTTCCGGAACATTAAACAGAGCCGTTTCCAGCGTAGCCGTACCCGAAGTGACCAGAGCGGCATGAGCAACGGTCAGTAAATCGTAAGACGCATTGGTTACAAATGATACATCCGATACGGAAGTTTCGTATAGCGTCTCAGACAAGTTGGAAACCTTCGCTACCACAAATTGATAGTCGGGGAACTGGTTTCGAACCGATAACATTTGGGGCAAGATCCGCCGTACTTCTTCTAACCTACTGCCGGGCAATAAGGCGATGATCGGACGGGAATCGAGCTGGTTTTTGATTCGGAAATCCGGATCGGGCGTAAAGGAATCGATGGCATCTAACAGCGGATTTCCTACGTAATCGACCTCGTAATCGAACTTCCGAAAAAAGTCCACTTCGAACGGAAAAATGCAAAACATGCGATCCACAACCCGCTTGATCTTCAGGGCCCGTTTCTGATTCCAAGCCCAGACCTTCGGAGAGATATAGTAGAACGTCCGGATACCGTGCTGTTTAGCAAAAGTCGCCATTCGCAGGTTGAATCCGGCGTAATCAATAAGAATCAGGACATCGGGTTGAAAGGCCAGAATCTGCTCTTTGCACTCTTTCATCTGTCGCCGGATCGTACTCAGATTTTTGGCTACTTCCCAAAATCCCATGAACGCCGAATCGCGGTAGTGATGTAGTAACTCGGCTCCAGCCGCTTCCATATCTTCCCCACCCCAGCATTGGATAATTGCCGACGCATCGTGCTGACGAATGCCCTTAATCAGGTTTGATCCGTGTAAATCACCCGAGCGTTCGCCGGCAATGAGGAAGTACTTCATGGGGTTTTGCGTTGTGTGTTTTGCGTTTCGAGTGAATATCCGTGTTCGAATCAGATTTCAAGACTGAATTTTAGCCACAAAGGTTCACAAAGAAAGTAATCACAGCGTATCCTGGAATATTATACAAATAGTTTAATGTCTGTTTCCGGGAAACGCTGTGATCTTATTACCTCCAAGTCATGCTTAAGTCTTTCAGAGCTGAAACTCAAAACCTACAACCCTAAACTCAAAACTTTATTCTCCGAAATACTCCACAAAATTCTTGGGTGTTTCGATGAGTTTCAGGCTGTGGAGCTGGCTACGGCCCTGCGTGGATTCGGCGACGACGGGAGCCAGAATCTTCCAGATTTCCATGATGAATATTTCGCAAGTCGGAATTTTATCCTTCAGAAAATCTACTTCCAGATTCAAATTCCGGTGATCGACTCGCTCGACAATCTGCTCCTTGACAATCTTGCCCAGGTGTTTCATATCCATCACAAAACCCGTATCCGAGTGCGGTATGCCTTTGACCGTTACAGTCAATTCGAAGTTATGTCCGTGATAGTACGGATTGGCACAGGGGCCGAATACTTCAAAGTTCTGTTCGTCGCTCCAACTCGGATTATAAACCCGGTGAGCCGCGTTAAAATGTTCTACTCTTGATACGTATACCATCGTTCAGTGTGTTCTAAAGCCTCGTTTCTATCCGTCACGGTGGGAACGACCTAGCACCGCTGAAAATAGACCGCAAAGGTACGCTTTTCTCAACGGATTTAATAGGTAACCTTCTTTAATGATTGTCTAATACAGGTTTCGTACGTTTAAGATCAAAGTAAGATTAAATTTTGATGGTCATTTATAGGATACGTACTATTTTATCTTTTCATATACCGATACTCATTACAGATATTATTAGATAAATCCAATTTATTCATTAAATCTTGACTAGGTTTTCGTAGGGAGTCCTCCTACCTTTGTTCACTTATATTTTACGCATCAGAAATCTCTCCATACCCTGCGAGTATCTATGATTATTGTTACCGGAGCTGCTGGCTTTATTGGAAGTAATCTTATCCAAAGGCTAAATCAGGATAAATTCAACTTTATCATCGCCGTTGATGATTTTTCGGATCCTGTCAAACGCAAAAATCTGGAAAATAAACAGATTCAGGAGTACGTTGATCGGGAGCATTTCTTCGACTGGCTCGATCAGAATTATCATGAAGTAGAGTTTATTTTTCATATTGGTGCCCGCACGGATACCACGGAATTTAACTACGAGATTTTTGATCATCTCAACGTTAATTACTCCAAGCAAATCTGGCGTAAATGCGTAGCCTACCAAATTCCTTTGGTATACGCTTCGTCGGCCGCTACCTACGGCCTGGGTGAATTAGGTTACGAGGATAACGAAACGTTAATTCCTCAGCTTAAGCCTCTTAACCCCTACGGAGATTCTAAAAATCAATTTGATATCTGGGCTTTAGAGCAGGAAGAAAAACCCTTCTTCTGGGCGGGTTTGAAATTCTTCAACGTATACGGTCCTAACGAATACCACAAAGGCCGCATGGCTTCGGTGATTATGCACGCTCACCGGCAGATTAAGGCTACGGGACAGATGAAGCTTTTCCGTTCGCATAACCCTGATTTTAAGGATGGCGAACAAATGCGGGACTTTGTGTACGTAAAAGATGTGGTAGAAGTTTGCCTCTTTCTGATGTACAGTCGCAAACATTCGGGGATTTACAACCTTGGTAGCGGCAAAGCCCGTACTTTCCTGGATCTGGTGACGAACACGTTCAAAGCCATGAACCTAGAGCCTCAGATTAATTTCATCGATACGCCCATCGACATTCGCGATACGTACCAGTACTTTACGGAAGCAGCCATGAGTAAACTCCGTTCGATTGGCTATGAAAAGCCCTTCCACACGCTGGAAGAAGGCGTTGCCGATTACGTAGGTAACTACTTGACGACCGAACGTTACGTTTAGTTTAAAACGACCCAATACTTTTAAGTCGACGCCTGGAGAACTTTCTTCAGGCGTTCTTTTTTATAGAGTTTTATAAAAACTTAATACTATGATGGCATGGTGGCGGCCTGATTACCCAACGCCTCCTCTATTTTTGCGGTATGAACTACGATCTGATCCCTTCTCCCTGTTTTGTACTGGAAGAAGCTAAATTAAAGCGTAACCTGGAGTTGCTTCGCTACGTGCAGCAGCAGGCCGGGGTAGAAATCATTTGTGCCCTGAAAGGCTTTTCGATGTTTAGTACGTTCCCGATGCTTCGGAATTACCTGGCCGGAGCCACGGCTAGTAGCGTCAACGAAGCCCGGCTTATCAACGAGGAATGGGGAACGAAGGCTCACTCCTACGTACCCGCCATTCGGGAAGATGAGATTGAGGAACTGATCGAACGGTCTACGCATCTGACCTTTAATTCCTGGCGTCAATTCGAAAAATTTGGAAAACAGGCGGCGACGGCTGGCGTATCGGTAGGCATTCGTATCAATCCGCAGTACTCGGAAGTCACCACAGATTTGTACAATCCCTGCGTGCCGGGTTCGCGTTTGGGCGTGATTCGTGCCGTATTTCCGGATCAGTTGCCCGCTGAAATTGAAGGGCTACACTTTCATACCCTTTGCGAGAACGATTCGCATACGCTAGAGCGGACGCTCGTACACGTCGAGCAACGGTTCGGTGATTTACTTCAGCAGGTTAAATGGCTCAATATGGGCGGCGGCCATCTCATTACGCGGGCCGATTACGATCCAGAGCATTTGATTTCGGTATTAAAAGCGTTTAAGGCCAAGTTTCCACACTTGAAGATTATCATGGAGCCGGGTTCAGCCGTGGGCTGGCAAACGGGTGTACTGGTTTCAACCGTACTCGATGTAGTGGATGCTCAGGGAATCAATGTGGCCATGTTGGATACATCCTTTTCGGCTCATATGCCCGACACCCTGGAAATGCCCTACAAACCGCGGATCATTGGGGCTCACCAAGACCCCGTGGCCGGTAAACCTACCTACCGCATGGGTGGCAGTACCTGTCTGGCCGGTGATTACATGGGCGATTACAGTTTCGACGCGGATTTACAGGAAGGAGACACGATCGTTTTTGACGATATGATTCACTACACCATGGTGAAAACGACGACCTTCAACGGCGTGAATTTACCCAGCATTGGTATCTGGAAGGAGGACGGCACCTTTGAACTTGTTCGCAGCTACGGCTACGAAAGCTACAAGGACCGACTTTCTTAATTATGAAATAGGGGCTTAAGAGCCCCTATTTTATTGGATCCGGATGAACCACAGCGAACAACCTTCCTGACACGGTGGATCGAGCCGTAAGGTATCATTTTGCACCCGATAGCCGTGTCGGTTCCCGCGGTATTGTGCACTTATATCGGCAGGCGATCGATCTAGGTAGAGGTAGTCACGGTTGGTAGTATAGCTGCGAACGGACGCATAATTTATCAATTCAGCTCCTGTAGCTACTACCGTAGAATCCTTTTGAAAGCGTAAGGTTTGGGGAGGACTCAGTGGAATTTTGTGGGTGAAAAATTCTCTATTCCAATCTCCTCGTTCGACCAGCAACCACTTTCCGATGATGCCCTCTCCAGTCGCTCGTTCGATTCCTTCCAGCGGGTCTTTCCGGCAGGCCGTTGCCAGGATCAGCAGGGTTATGACGAGTACGTAGGTTTTCATAGCTTCCTGATTAGTTAATTCATCGAACGCGTACGTAAGCCGAATGACAACCCTCCACACAGGGCGGTATAATCCATAGCGTATCCGGACTGAGTTTATAGGCAAGTTTGTAAGATTGCTTATCCGTCAGTGTCAGATGGGAATCATCCATCGAAAATTTTTGGGAAGGTACATTTCCTAAGTTCAGCAAGTTCTCATTGCGAGTAAACTCAATGATCTCTGCCGTATCGGCTGCTACGGGCACCGTATACAAGCGATCGCCCGGTGAATAGCTGTATTCAAACATCCGCCATTTCCCGTAGATTCTTGCGTCGTACGCCTGCTCTTTTTCACAGCCCAGTAGTAGCGCAGTTAGTACTATTATTCCAATCTTTTTCATGAATTATTCATTTTGTACAAGACCCTCTTTTTGAAAAAATCGTTGGAATGTTTTCGGATGAACTGGTAATTTTTCAAGGCAACTAAACGAAAAATGCCAGCTCCCGCTGGCATTTTTCAAAGCTATATACTCTACAGGTACGTTTATCCTACTTTTTCCACCACCAAGTTATGGTTCGTGTAAATACAGATATCAGCGGCAATGTGCAGACTTTCGCGTACCATTTCTTCAGCCGATAAATTAGTCGCGTGTTTTTTCAATGCAATGGCAGCGGCCTGAGCAAAGTTAGAACCGGAACCAATGGCGGCAATACCGTTTTCGGGTTCCAGTACGTCACCCGTACCGGAAATGATGAGAATCTCTTCGGAATTGGCAACGATCAGCATGGCTTCCAGCTTTCGGAGGTAGCGATCCGTACGCCAATCCTTCGCCAGTTCAATGGCCGCCCGCTTCATATTCTGACCGTAGGCGTTAAGTTTTTCCTCAAAGCGTTCAATTAGAGTGAATGCATCGGCCGTACTACCCGCGAATCCAGCAACAATCTTTCCGCCCGATAATTTCCGGATTTTCCGAACGTTGGCTTTAGCTACCGTATTCCCCATGGTAGCCTGTCCATCGGCACCTACTACCACTTCGCCATTATGTACGACTCCTAGTACGGTTGTCGAGTGAATTTCTGCTTCTTTCATTGTTATTCATGGTTAAAAAAGCGGCCCCGAATCCAAATCCGGGGCCGCTTCACAGTTGTAAGTGGATAGTTGGTAGTGGTTGGTTATCACTCCCGCTATCAACGAACCGTATCAAAATGATTTCTAGTTAATTGTAGTCAGTATGGCTAACAACAATCAACCAAAAACTATCCTATACTAGCATACGCATCGGATCTTCGAGGAGTTGCTTGAACGTTTGCAGGAAGGCTGCTCCCGTTGCTCCGTCAACCGATCGGTGATCGCAGGCTAGCGTTACTTTCATGATGTTAGTAGCGTAGAACTCACCGGCATCATTCACCGCTACGGTTTTCTTGATTCCGCCTACGGCCAGAATACAGGAATCCGGAGAGTTGATGATCGGATTGAATTCTTCGACGCCGAACATACCCAGGTTCGAGATACTGAAGGTAGAACCTTCCATATCTTTCGGCTGAAGTTTTTTGTTCTTGGCTTTTCCGGCGTAGTCTTTCACTTCGGTAGAAATCGTCGAAAGTGTTTTCTGATCGGAGTTGCGGATTACGGGTACCACCAGACCGTCTTCCACCGCTACAGCTACACCAATGTTGATGTATTTGTACCGACGGATTTTGTCGCCCAACCAGGAAGCATTCACGGCGGGGTGTTCCCGCAGAGCCAGAGCCGCAGCTTTGATGGTAAAGTCATTAAATGAAATTTTCGCGGGCGATATTTCATTCAACTGTGAACGCAACTTGATGGCTTTGTCCATCGTAATTTCCATCGTCAGATAGAAGTGCGGAGCCGTATACAGCGACTCAGACAAACGACGGGCGATGGTTTTACGCATCGACGAGACGGGCAGGTCTTCGTATTCACCCGCGGGCTCAGGAACCGCTACGGGCTTCTGTGGCTGAGCGGCCGGTTGGGCCGGTGCCGCCGCCGGAGCTGCTGCGGCCGGAGCCGAGGCTTCTTTCGCCGCTGGTGTAAAGGTATCGAGGTCTTTCTTCACGATACGTCCGTTTTCACCGGAGCCCGTCACATCAGAAAGGTTGATGCCTTTGTCTTTAGCAATGGATTTAGCTAAGGGAGAAGCTTTGATACGGCCTTCAGCATCGTTGGATTGCGTTGCATCAACTGCCTGCTCTTTTGAACCCTCAGCCGGAGCTTCGGCTTTGGTTTCTTCAGCTGCGGGAGCCGTTCCATTTTCAGCGTCGAGAATAGCCTGATAGTTGGCTCCTTCTTCGCCTACGATCGCAATGATCTGGTTGACCTTCGCTGCCTGACCTGCTTCCACGCCTACGTACAACAGCGTACCGTCTTCGTAGTTTTCCAGTTCCATCGTGGCTTTGTCGGTTTCGACTTCGGCCAGGATGTCACCATTCTTAATTTTATCTCCTACATTTTTGACCCAGTTGGCAATCACGCCTTCGGTCATCGTATCACTCAGTAAGGGCATGCGGACAGCCGTCGCTTTGATGCTCGACAGATCCACTGCTTTACTTTCTGATTTTACAGGAGCGGCCGGAGCAGCGGGAGCCGGTTCAGCGGCTGGAGCTTCGGTTTTTTCCTCAGCCGGTGCGGAGCCATTGGCAGAGCCGCCATCGAGCAGAGACTGATAATCTTCTCCGGGTTTGCCTACCACAGCCAGTACTCCATTCACTTCTACAGCCTGCCCTTTGTCGGCAGCTACGTATAAAAGAGTACCATCTGCGTAGTTTTCCAGTTCCATCGTGGCTTTATCGGTTTCAACTTCGGCCAGGATATCTCCGGATTTAACGGTATCGCCCACTTTTTTGAGCCACTCAGCGATGACCCCTTCAGTCATCGTGTCACTCAAAAGGGGCATACGAATTACTTCTGCCATGTGTAAACTAACGGAAAGGGTTTAGGAACAGAATTGCGGGTCAAAAATACGTCTGATTCTCAGAATTCGGCACGTAGATCCGTTAAGTTTTCCAACATACTTGATTCTCAGGACGTTCCCCGCAACAAAATTATCTATGAGCTTAAAGCGATCTTTTGATTCAGCGTTTTGAGCTTCTTCAGCGAACTACCAGCGGCTATGAATGCCCAAAGAAAGCAAAAAAAGAGAGAAGTCAGGGGCTGATTTCTCTCTTTTTTCGTTAGGCCTGAACGGGAACCATCTTCATCCGTTGTACGGCGTAATCCTCCTTGCCGTATTTCCGCAGCACTCGGTAGTGCGATTGCAGAGCGGTCCAGAAGGTTTTGTTTTCAATATACTGAATCCCGTGGTCCGCGGCTGTCTCTTTCACAATCTTGGAAATTTCGGGATAGTGTATGTGACAGATTTTGGGGAACAAATGGTGTTCAATTTGGAAATTTAATCCACCACACAAGAAATACGCCAGCGAACTATTACAGGAAAAATTAGCCGTCGTTTGCATCTGGTGTACGGCCCAGGATTCTTCAATGTTACCATCCCCGTTAGGTTCAGGGAATTCGGTATATTCAACGATGTGAGCCAATTGAAACACTAAGCCCAGTACCAGTCCTTCAAAGAAGTGCATCACCAGAAAACCAATGACGAATTGCCACCAGGTAATAGACAACACGCACAAGGGCAGTACAATGAATAGTGTGTAATAAACCGCCTTGTAGAAGAATAAATTGAAATATTCTTTCTTGGGATGACTACGGTTGGGCGTCTTACCAATATTTTGTTTGAAGAACTTGATATAGTCTTTGCGTAATACCCAGCTTAGCGAAGCCAATCCATACAGGAGGAAGGCATAGATGTGCTGATACTTATGAACGGCATTGACGGGCTCATCTTCGTCGATACGTACGAGGCCAGGAGCAATCTCCAGGTCTTCGTCGTGTCCGGGAATGTTCGTGTAGGTGTGGTGAACAATGTTGTGGGTGATACTCCAGACGTAAGGATTACCACCAATGAGGTTGAACGTCAAACCCAGCGTACGATTGAGTTTTGAACTGTCCGTAAATGAGCCGTGTACCGCATCGTGGCAAATGTTAAACCCAATAAACGCACAGGTCATACCCAAGGCAATGGATAAAACCAGCATTACCCAAACGTTGAACTGATTGGAAATGATTAAGCCGTAAAGGACCCAGAATACGACCAGAAAAAAGACAGTCTTATTCCACATGGCCTGGTTAGCGTGCTTGGAAATTTTGTTTTCTTCAAAGTAAGCGTCGACTCGCTGACGGGCATCAGCGAAGAAAGTTGACTGGCGTTTGTCGACAAAGCGAAGTTTTGACATTCAGAATAATTTCAGGAGTAGATGAATAAGGTTACGTGTACGTTGTAGTTACAGTACTGATGTTAGTGGAAAAGGCAATTCCTCAAACATACTAGAATTAAAACGAAGTATATCTAAAAAGTATATAAAAAATACGAGTCTTTTTAGGGCTCGTATTTTCGTATTACTTATCCAATGATCTTAATTAATCGTTTAAAATCTCCGTTTTATACCTAAAAAACGAAACCATTTAAACAGCTTTTTTCAAGTATAAGCCCAATAATGATCATCAATCATTACGATAGGCAATTCTAGCTTTCCAGCTTGAGTACAGCCATAAACGCTTCCTGAGGAATCTCTACGTTCCCGACCTGACGCATCCGTTTTTTACCTTTCTTCTGTTTTTCGAGCAGTTTACGCTTCCGGCTAATGTCGCCACCGTAACACTTGGCCAATACGTCTTTACGAAGGGCTTTCACGGTTTCCCGGGCGATGATTTTCTGGCCAATCGCTGCCTGAATAGCAATTTCAAATTGCTGACGCGGCAGCAACTCGCGAAGTTTCTCACACAGACGCTTACCCCATTCGTAGGCTTTATCCCGGTGTACAATGGCTGACAAAGCATCCACTTTTTCACCGTTGAGCATGATGTCCAGTTTCACCATGTCCCCTTCCTTAAAGCCCAGGTATTGGTAATCCAGCGAAGCGTAACCGCGGGAGATCGTTTTCAGACGATCGAAGAAATCGAATACGACTTCAGAAAGCGGCATTTCGAACTGAAGCTCAATCCGGTCGGATGTCAGGTATACCTGGTTTTTCAGGATGCCGCGTTTGTCCATACACAACTTCATGATGGCTCCCACGTACTCGCTCTTCGTAATGATCTGAGCGGCAATGAAAGGTTCTTCAATGGACTCAATATGGTTGGGCTCGGGCATCTCCGATGGAGCCGAAACCTTCAGTAACTCCTCCTTCGTCGTGGTCACATTGAACTGTACGGACGGAACGGTGGTGATCACCGTCATGTCGAACTCGCGTTCCAGACGCTCCTGTACGATTTCCATGTGCAGCATACCCAGGAAGCCGCAACGGAATCCAAAACCCAGAGCCGCCGATGTTTCGGGTTCCCAGATTAAAGCCGCATCATTGAGTTGCAGCTTTTCCATGGCTTCGCGAAGCTCTTCGAACTCACTCGTATCTACCGGATAAATCCCAGCGAATACCATCGGTTTTACGTCCTCAAAACCTTTGATGGCCTCAGCAGCCAGCCGGTCCATCCGCGTGATGGTATCTCCTACTTTAACTTCTTTAGCGGTTTTAATACCGGAAATCAGATACCCTACATCACCCGTTTTAATAACGTCGCGGGGTTCTTTTTCCAGACGCAGTACGCCAATTTCATCGGCGTAGTATTCACGGCCCGTCGCCATGAATTTCACTTTATCACCCTTTCGGATTTCACCGTTGTAGACGCGGAAGATTACTTCAATACCGCGGTAGGAGTTGAATACGGAGTCAAAGATCAGCCCCTGAAAAGCTCCATCGGGTTCGCCTTTAGGAGCGGGAATCCGATGGACAACGGCAGCCAGAATTTCAGCGATACCGATGCCTTCTTTGGCAGATGCATGGATAATATCCGAACGCTCACAGCCAATCAGATCCACAATCTGGTCGGATACTTCTTCGGGCATGGCACCCGGTAAATCAATTTTATTTAATACCGGAATAATCTCCAGGTCGTGTCCTAAGGCCAGATACAGGTTACTGATGGTCTGGGCTTCGATTCCCTGAGAGGCATCCACGACTAACAACGCTCCTTCGCAGGCAGCAATGGAGCGGCTTACTTCATAACTAAAATCGACGTGGCCCGGCGTATCAATCAGGTTGAGTACGTACTGCTGCCCTTCAAATTTGTAATCCATCTGAATGGCGTGCGACTTGATCGTAATCCCCCGCTCGCGTTCGAGATCCATATCATCCAGCAACTGATTTTGCATTTGTCGCTGAGATACGGTTTGGGTTTGTTCGATCAGACGGTCTGCCAAAGTACTCTTGCCGTGATCAATGTGGGCAATGATGCAGAAATTGCGAATGTTATTCACGTGTTATGGTCAGTTGAACAGCTTTGGGCTGTTGGCTTGCTGGCTTTAAGCTACTTTATCGATCCGGAAAATGTATGGGTACCTTTCGTTCCCACTTCGTCTTTCCGTTCGAATCTCCAAAAATACACTCAATCTACCGAAAAGTCGCAATACTCCCGCCAAAAGCCCCGGAATGTTTTGGAGAAATCGTATTCTCATTAGAAAATCAACGCTTGCCTCCGATATTGCAAATGGATTTTTAGACGACTTCATGAAACGGATAGTACTAGTAGGTCTTTTGCTGGCGGGATTCGGTACAGCTTCGGCCCAAACCCCGGCGGATTTTCAAAAAGACAGTCTGCGGCGAGCTTACGACCGCGAAACCATTTTTGTATTCGGTAACGGTACCCGCTTTGCCAAGGGCGGACGGGCCTATGCATCAGGTATTCGGCAGAAGAATCTGGAGCGGGAGTTCGAGTTCTCAACTGCGGGACTTTCCGAATACAAAGCGTATCGCAAGCTGCGTACCATTTCTTCGATTCTGACGGTAGCCTCGCTCGGCACCACGATTGTTGGACTTACCAGCGTAAGCAACCGGGGCAGTAATGCCTACTGGGCCTGGTGGGGAGCCGGTATTGCCATTGGGCTGGGCAACGGGGTCGTCAGCGGTCAGGCCAATAATCGGTTACAACAGGCGGTCTGGATTCGAAACCGGGATGCCTTGACGAGATAGTAATGTTTGAATGTTTGAATGTTTGAATGTTTGAATGTTTGAATGTTTGAATGTTTGAATGTTTGAATTGTAATTATTTTTTCTGGATCATTAGATAAGGTTTCGGGTAAAGTTAAGGTCTAGATGTGATGCATAAACATTCCCGGGATTGCATCCCGGGCTAATCAGATTGAATTCCGCTAGGGTTCTTTGGTCAACGGAGAATAGTACCCGGCTTGTTAAGCCCATCAAACCTTAAACGTTTCAAACATCAAACTTTATCAAACTCCCCTCCCTTCTCAAATCCTAATACGCTTCTTTTTCTTCCCAATGCACACTTAATCTTTATCCAATGAAGCACCAATTCAGAAAAATTTCACTGGCCCTGCTGATGGGGATGGCTTTGACAACGGCCTCGATGCAGTCTGTTTCCGCTCAAGGGGCAACGACTACCCGAACCGATTCACTGTACGTTCGTCAGCATTATACCAAACTGGAACGGATGATTCCGATGCGGGACGGCGTGAAACTTTTCACGTCCATTTATATTCCCAAGGACGAATCGAAGAAGTACCCCATCATGCTCGATCGCACGCCCTATAGCGTGGCTCCCTACGGCGAGGATAAGTACAAAACGAGTATTGGCCCTTCCATGCTTTTTGCCCGGGAAGGTTACATCATTGTCTATCAGGATGTTCGGGGCAAATACATGTCTGAAGGAGACTTTGTGGCGGTAAAACCATTTAATCCCAACAAAACTAAAAAGACGGACGTAGACGAAAGTTCGGATACCTACGATACCATCGACTGGCTTTTGAAAAACCTGCCGACCAATAACGGCAAGGTAGGAACCTGGGGTATTTCGGCTCCCGGTTTTTACACGACCATGACTGCTATCGACGCTCACCCCGCCCTGAAAGCGGCCTCGCCGCAGGCTCCGGTAACGGACTGGTTCATGGGTGACGACCGACACCACAACGGAGCCTTTTTTCTGATGGGTACCTTTTCATTTTTATCGTCGTACGGAGCCCCTCGCCCCCAACCAACGACCCAGACGACTCCGCAATTCAGTGCCTTTGGAACGCCGGATTCCTACGAATTTTATAAGAATCTAGGCCCCATTAAGAATATTAATGAGAAAATTTTCAAGGGTACCAACGTCATCTGGAATCAGATGATGGAGAACGAAAGCTACAACGGATTCTGGGAGGCTCGTACGCCAGTGCCTCACCTGAAAAATGTGAAGCCCGCGATTCTGACCGTAGGCGGTTGGTTTGATCAGGAAGATTTGTACGGACCCCTAAAAACTTTTGCAGGGATTGAAAAGAACAGTCCGAAGACCGAGAATTTTCTCGTAATGGGCCCCTGGATTCACGGCGGATGGTCACGCGTTAAGGGCGATGTCTTGGGTAATATTCGTTTTGATTCAGATACGGGTCCTTTTTACCGGGAAAACATTGAGCTGGCCTTTTTCAATCATCACCTGAAAGATCAAGCTGATCCGAAGCTGCCGAAAGCGTACATTTTTGAAACAGGCTCGAACCAATGGAAACAGTACGACGCCTGGCCGCCGAAACAGTCGGAGCAAAAGAATCTGTACTTCCACCCTAATGGCAAACTGTCCTTCGATGCTCCTAAAGCGAACTCCTTTATGGAGTACCTCAGTGATCCGGACAAACCTGTACCCTTTACAAATGAGATTCGAATCATTCGCGGAGCTGACTTCATGTACGAAGATCAGCGATTTGCTGCCACGCGTCCCGACGTGCTCGTCTACGAATCGGAGGTACTAACGGAAGACGTTACTATTTCCGGAAATGTGATGGCCGACCTGTTTGTATCGACCACCGGTACGGATGCCGATTTTGTGGTGAAACTCATCGATGTGTACCCCGGAGATGCTCCTAATAACAGTCCGATTGCAGGTACGAAAATGGGTGGCTTTCAATTAATGGTACGCGGCGAAGTGATGCGTTCGAAGTTTCGCAAGAGCTTCTCCAAACCCGAAGCCATGGTTCCAAATCAGGTAACGGAAGTAAAATTTGACATGCAGGACGCCGCTCACTGCTTCAAGAAAGGTCACAAGATCATGGTACAGGTGCAAAGCTCCTGGTTCCCGCTCGTAGACCGTAACCCGCAGAAGTTCGTCAACATTTACAAAGCCAGCGAATCCGATTTCCAGAAAGCTACGCACCGGGTGTATGCGTCGCCGAAGCAAGCTTCGCATGTGAAGGTGCGGGTGGTCAAGTAAGGCAGATATAGCTGACGTTAGGAAAGGACGGAGAAATCTCCGTCCTCTGCTTGCCCCGATTTGTAATCGGGGCATTTTTGGTCAAGCGTCTCAGACGCGAAAACCTCCACCCTGATCATTAAATTAGGATGAGCAGTATAGTATTACTCTTCGCTTTTCCCATAAGCCCATGAAAGCTCAAGACACGTCCCGACTTTCCCGATTAATCGCCTTACTTACGCAATTACAATCCAAACGCTTACTTACCTCTACGGAACTTGCCACCCGGTTCAAAGTCAGCGTCAGAACGATTTATCGGGATATTCGAACGTTGGAAGAAGCAGGCGTACCGATCGTGACGGAAGAGGGAAAAGGCTATTCGCTGTTGGAAGGGTATAGACTTCCTCCGATCATGTTTACGGAACAGGAAGCTAATGCGTTCATTACGGCGGAGAAATTGGTGTTGTTGAACAAAGATTCGTCCCTGACCCAGCATTATGCAGATGGCATTACGAAAATAAAATCCGTATTGCGAAACAGTGCGAGAGACAAGGCTTCCATTCTTTCGGAACGCGTGGCCTTTGAGGAAACCGGTAACGAACAAAGTGTCAGTGATTTTTTGTCCAACGTTCAGCTAGCTTTGACGCATTTCCAGGTTATTAAGCTTGATTACTACTCCCCTGGAAATCATGAAGCAACGCATCGTCTGATTGAGCCTTTTGCTCTCATTAACAATCTCGGTCAAAGCTGGTACCTGATTGCCTGGTGTCGGCTTCGTCAGGACTTCCGGCTTTTTCGCTTTGATCGAATTCAAAAGCTGACTATTACTAACGAGACGTTTGTCCCGCATAAAATGAGTTTACAGGAATATCTGGAACACTACAAAAGTAAATTTTAGTACCCCTGACATACGGCTGTCAGTACCCATGGGTTGTTTCGTGTCAACATTAAAAAACAAAGACATGAACGATCCAAAAATCAAAACCGTACCCGAGCATTATACGTCCGTTACTCCCTGGATTATCTCCACCTCTTCCGCTGACTTGATTACGTTTTTAAAGGCTGTTTTTGACGCAGAAGAAATTCCCAATAGCAGGATATGCAATGAAGCTGGGGACATCATCCACGTGGTAGTCAAACTAGGCAATGCACTCGTCATGCTTTTCGATTCCAGAGCAGGTTGGGGCCCTACGCCAAGCTTTTTGAATGTCTATGTGGAAGACCTAGAGCATACGTATCAGAAGGCCCTTCAACAGGGAGCCACATCAGTAACGGCCCCAACGACGCTGTGGTTTGGCGAAAAAGTATGCCGGCTTCTAGATCCTTTCGGCAATCTCTGGTGGATTAATCAGCGTACGGAAGACGTTGATTTTACCAATCCGGAAGCCATTGCTCAACGAGCTTCTACGCCGGAAGCTGTGGCCGGAATAGCCTATATCCAGCAGTCCTTGCACGAGGCTTTACTCCGTCAAAAAGACTTTTTCAACAATATATCCAGCGAATAAATAGCATTTCGGACGTAAAACCACTCCATCCCGATCCTTCCATGACGGTTATAAATCGGGACGAGCGGAGCGGATACAAACCGGGGCAACGAACTTTCAGCAAACTTCTATTTCCTACTGACATAGGGCTGTCATTGCTGCCCCGCTCCTTGGCGATGTCATTCAACAATGTTATCGCTTATGAACATCGTCACCATCGAACCTTTCTATTTTGTGGGCCTCGCCGTTCGCACGACGAACGAAAACGGTCAGGCAGCCTTAGATATGGGCACTTTATGGAAGCAATTTTTATCGAAAAACCTCATCAGTCAGATTCCTAACCCATTAGACTCTACCCTGCATTGTCTCTACACCGATTACGAACAGGACCATACTAAGCCTTATACTGCCTTACTCGGCTGTAAAGTTCGTTCGCTGGACCATGTTCCGGAAGGGTTTGTGGGGAAGACGGTAGCAGGCGGCACCTACGGCGTATTTAAGACAGCGGGAAAACTCAGCGAAGGCATTGTCTATCAGCAGTGGCTAAGAATCTGGAACACGAATCTCAATCGAAACTATACGACTGACTTTGAAGTATATACAACCAATAATCCAGAGGACGAAGTTGTTGCTATTTACATTGCTCTAAACGACTCCGCTCGCACCGATTTGTAACCGTCATATCCTGCTCATTTGCTCATCCGATTTACAATCGGTGTGAGCAAATGAGCAGGATATTTTTCGTTACTTCGCCCCTGTTCTCAAACCTTTCTAAACCAATGAAATTCTCCCTCGCTGGCTTTCTCCTACTAAGCCTGACCGCTTGCCAATCCCATTCTGACCTTCAGGGAACCTGGCAACTGGTATCTTCCGCCAAAATCGAAAATGGTCGAACCACTACGGATGACTGGTCCGGTAAAAAAATGATCAAAATTCTGAATGCGACTCATTTTTCATTCCTGAATCACGATACGAACGGCGGGAAAGATTCTACGTCTGCCTCCTTTGTGGCCGGCGGCGGCACCTATACCCACGAAGGAGATCGGTATACGGAACAGGTAGAATACTGTAGTTACCGACCGTACGAAGGAAAAAGTTTTGATTTTACTGTAGAAATTAAACAGGATACGCTTATTCAGACGGGCAAGGAAGAAGTGAAGGAAATGGGTATCAATCACGTTATCGTTGAGAAGTATGTTCGCGTTAAAAACTAAAGCGTAGTTATCGGTACGCGGATGCACAGCAACTGGGTCCCATCAAACCATATCTATTTAATAATCAGCCCGGTTTGTACCGGGCTTTTTCTTAGGTAGACCCAATTTATTCCTTTGGTTAGTACAGTTCAGAGGGTGTTTTTATCAGTTCATTCAGCTTCGTCTATAAGCTATTCGTCAGCCCCACTAAGTTTGGGTACATAAAAGCCATGAACTATTTTCTTGTCACGTTAGCCCTGCTGGTCAGTACCATTGCACGGGCCCAGTACCAGCCTCTTGGGGCCATTACGCAACCAGTAGAAGGCTTCGTTATCACTACGCGGGGAGATACCTTGGTGGGTGAAGTTCGCATTGTTTCACTTACCAACGATTCGCCCACTAGCGTAACCGTACAGATCCCGGATCACGAAAAACAGCAATTCAAGGGCCAGGAATTACGAGTAATTGCCCAGCAAATTCCTGATTTTGCGTACCAAACGGGTAGCATTCCCCGCGAACGTGAGTATGTACTATTTGAACGCGTTACGAATCCGAGAACTGATAAATCAGTATTACTGGAACGGTTAACGCCAGCTGACGGCCCCTTGGCTCTGTATTTCGATCCTTCGGGTTGGAAAAATTCGCCGGGATTTACCTTCGGCAATTTCACCATTAGCCGGGAACAGGAACTCAGCTATATTCTGGTGAAAAGCGACCGCGAGTTTTTCCTGGCCCGTCCTGCGGACATTGAGCAAATTCACGAAAAAGCGATGTCCGATTGTCCTGCGTTCCTGGAGCGTTTTCCGAAGGCGACGCGTCGGGACTGGAAAGAATTGGGTGAACGCGTGGTGTTCTACAACCAATCCTGCCCGTAATTCAAGCTACAGAATTCATTCAATCTACCACGTTATGAATTATCCATTGATGAAAAAGTATTGGCTAGTACTTCTCACCGCCCTGAGTCTGATGGCCTGTGAACGTTCCATTGATTCGTTTACCCTGCGGATCGAACCCGTTTTTGCTCGAGTAACTCTACTTCCTAAAACGGGTCAGGTTTCCAAGCCGATTCCTATAAAAATTAGGGTGGAAGAGCCTAGTCCTTGTTATCAGGATATGATCCTGTTGCTGGAAAAAGAAAGTGCGTTTACCTATCGTCTACAGGCTAACGCAGGGTACGTCAACCGTAACGAAGTTTGTTCACAGGCAGTAGTCGTAACCGATACCATCTTCACGTTTGTACCGCCACAAAAAGGGACTTATATTATTCATACCAACAAGCCACCCTTTCCCGTACAAACCGATTCCATTCGAGTGGAATAAACCCGGGCTGACTATCAGAATACGTGTAAAGTAGCAAATCAATACCCGTGTAAATTCACCTCATCACTTTCGCGTAGTTCAACGCGTTTTCCCATTTTCTTCTGAATGATCTTGAAGTGATGTTCGTCCTCGGGGGTGATAAGCGAAATCGCTTCACCGGAGGCTTCCGCTCGTCCGGTACGGCCAATTCGGTGTACGTAATCCTTGGGCGAACGGGGTAACTCGTAATTGATCACGTAGGGAAGAAACTGAATGTCGATTCCCCGGCCAATCAGGTCCGTTGCCACTAGTACCCGAATTTCTCCGGATTTGAACCGGCTTAGGGCCTGCACCCGGGCTCCCTGACTTTTCTGGCTATGCATGGCGTACGCCTGGATGCCGTTTTTATTCAGTTTCACGACCAGATTATCCGCCGTACGCGTGGACGAAACGAAGACCAGTACCTGCCGCATATCCTGACTCTTGATCAGATACCGTAGGAAAGGGCCTTTGCGTTCGTCCGCCACCCGATACGCTACCTGCTGAATTAAATCCAGGTTTTGTTCTTCTTCAACGATCTCAATTTTTACCGGATTATTCAGCAATTGCTGGTTAATACCTTCAATGGCATCACCCAGCGTAGCTGAAAACAATAGGCTCTGGCGTTTGCGGGGTAAGCGGGCGAAGATCTGCTTCATCTCTTCCGCAAAACCCAGATTCAGCATTTTATCGGCTTCATCGAGCACCAACATTTCTACTTCAGCCAGCGATATGGCTTTGTTCTGCATCAAATCCAGCAGACGACCCGGCGTGGCTACCAGAATCTCCGTACCCAACATCGCCTTCATCTGGGGATTGATCGACACCCCTCCGTATACAGCCAGCGTTCTTATTTTTCGGGGAAGGCGGGTACTAAACGTCTGAAAAACTTCGGCAATCTGCATCGCCAGCTCACGGGTGGGCACCAGCACCAGGGCCTTGGGCGAACGGTTGCGAGTCGAAGGCTTTTGCTGAAAGAGTTCCAGAATGGGCAAAGCAAAACTGGCCGTTTTTCCCGAACCGGTTTTCGCAATCCCAAAGAGGTCTTTTCCCGCCAGAATCGCCGGAATTGCTTCTTTTTGAATGGGATACGCTTGTGTATACTGCTGTTCAGCGATCGCTTTTAGCAGGGGTTCGGAAAGACCAAGATTGGCAAATGACATAGAATTCGGGTACGATGAAAGGCCAAATATACGATGGATTATCCAGAGCAGGGGTGGATGGGGTCAAAGCCTCCCCCGTTAAGCTTTAGTGGAACAGTTCTTTCTTTTTCCCTGAAAAACGATCCATTCCACCTATGAATATCTCCGAACTTCTGGTTGCCAGCATTGCTGGCACGTCGCTCATGACGTTGTTTATGTACCTGATGAGTTTTCTGACGGATTACAAAACGAAAGTTATTAATGTCTTAGGAACGCTTCTGACGTTTCAAACCAAACCTTCGGGTGAACTGTCGTATTCACCGCTGGCCGTTGCGGTAGGGACCGTTGCTCACTATGCGGTAGGCTTTGCGTTTGCACTGGCGTACGGCTGGCTTTGGTCGGAAGAAGTCCTGCAGCCCAATCTCTGGGGTATCCTGATTTTAGGTACGGTGAGCGGTATTCTGGCAGTGATTTTCTGGTGGTCTTTCTTTAAAATCCACCCGAAATCGCCGGATTTGAAACTTTCAGCGTACCTGACGGCCATTTTCCTCGCCCATTATTTTTTCGTTGCTGGCGTGGTCTGGTGTTATAATTTTTTGCGATCCTGAGTTGAAAGCCATCCATTTCCAACGGAACTACTATTTTTGCGGCCAGTGAGCCGGAAATGCCGTGGGAATACCCTTTTTAAAGCCTGTATTTTCACTTTTTCATCATCTAAAACCGAACTTTTCCATCACGTATCGTTCATACACTACTGAAAATGAGCAAGAAAGTTTTAATTATTGGTGCCGGTGGCGTAGGCAATGTGGTTGCTAAGAAAGTAGCCATGAATCCGGATTCTTTTAGCGAAATCCTGCTGGCCTCGCGTACCAAGTCCAAGTGTGATAAAATTGCCGCCGAAGCTCGTGAGCATGGCCTCCCTACGCCCATTCAGACAGCCCAAGTGGACGCTGACAATGTAGCTGAGCTGGTTGCTTTGATCAACGACTTCAAACCCTTCATGGTCATTAACGTGGCTCTGCCCTACCAGGATCTGACCATCATGGATGCCTGTCTGGAAACGGGTGTGCATTACCTGGATACGGCCAACTACGAGCCCAAAGACGTAGCGAAGTTCGAGTACTCCTGGCAATGGGCCTATCAGGATCGCTTCCAGAAAGCTGGACTGATGGCCTTGCTGGGTTGCGGTTTTGATCCGGGCGTAACGCAGGTGTTTACAGCGTATGCAAATAAGCATCAGTTCTCGGAAATGCAGTACCTCGACATCGTGGACTGCAATGCCGGTGATCACGGAAAAGCCTTTGCTACCAACTTTAACCCCGAAATCAACATCCGGGAAATTACGCAGCCGGGTCGGTACTGGGAGAATGGCGAATGGGTGGAAATCCCCGCTATGAGCGTCCATAAGCCCATCGAATACCCAAACGTTGGTCTTAAAGAAAGTTATGTTCTGTACCACGAAGAACTAGAATCGTTAGTTAAGAACTTCCCAACCCTGAAGCGGGCTCGTTTCTGGATGACGTTTGGTCAGCAGTACATCACCCACTTGCAGGTGCTTGAAAATGTGGGCATGACCAGCATTCAGCCCATCAAGTTCCAGGGTATGGATATTGTTCCGCTGGAATTCCTGAAAGCTTTACTACCCGAACCCGGTACGCTGGGCGAAAATTATACGGGTGAAACATCTATCGGTTGCCAGATTCGGGGTATCGGTAAAGATGGCCAGGAAAAAACCTACTTCGTTTGGAACAACTGCAAGCACCAGGATGCCTACAAGGATACCCAGGCTCAGGGCGTAAGCTACACGACGGGTGTTCCCGCCATGATCGGAGCCAAGCTGATGTGCGACGGCGTGTGGATGCAACCCGGCGTCTGGAACTGTGAGCAGATGGATCCCGATCCGTTTATGGATTTGTTGAATAAACACGGTTTGCCCTGGCACGAAGCGGTGAATGAACCGTTGTCCGTAGAGCAATAGAATAAAAAAGCCGATTCTTTAGGGAATCGGCTTTTTTATGTTTGATGGGTGTTATTCTCGATCCCCACATTACATACGGGCTAGACTGGTAGCGTTTGCGGGTACAGGTTTGGAAACCTGTACCCGCCCTTTGGCCGTTTCCAATTGCCGTACTCTCACCCATAGTTATACAATGAAGGCAGGTAAGAACCTGCCTCATATTATTGCAATTCCGCCTTGAAACCAGCTTTTTCGACGGTTTGGATGACGGCTTCCGCATCCAGCTCTTCTCCTTCTACCGTCAGAATTTTATCCGGATTATTGGTGTCCACTTTCCAGTTGTCAATCGAATCTTCCTGATTCAGAAACGGAGAAACTTTGGCTACGCAATTGCTGCAGTTGATATTGGTTTTGAATTGAATCGTTTCCATGCGTTTAGTTTTCAGCGGTCCGCCGCTGCGGTTTGTGGTTTTCTATTTTCAGTTAAGTCCCGGGTTCGTTTACAGTTTTTAGTTCTCTGTTTTCAGTTAGACACCTTACTTATTAGTACTCTAAAAACATCTAACCTGCTCCCTCATTTATTTATTTACTCATTCTATCATTCATTCAAAATTAACCCCTACACCCTCCGATACTTCAATCGCAGACTATTCATTACAACGGATACTGAACTCAGGGCCATGGCTGCTCCGGCGATCATCGGATTCAGTAAAAATCCGTTCAACGGGTACAATACCCCAGCGGCAATGGGAATACCGATGATATTATAAATGAATGCCCAGAACAGGTTCTGTCGAATGGCGTGTACCGTCAGTCGGGAAATTCGTAGTGCTTTGGGTAATTGCAGTAAGTCTCCCGAAATCAGCGTCATTTTTGCTACGTCCATCGCCACATCCGAGCCGTGCCCCATCGCAATGCTTACATCGGCCTGAGCCAACGCCTGCGAGTCGTTGATGCCGTCTCCTACCATGGCGACTACCTTTCCCTGGCTCTGGTATGCTTTCACCACCTCGGCCTTATCACCCGGTAGCACTTCCGCCCGGAATTCGGTCACCCCCACTTCTGACGCCACCTGAGCGGCCGTCTGGGCATTATCACCCGTCAGCATGAGTACCTGCACGCCTTGTTTTCGCAACTGCGTAATGGCTTCTTTTGAATGGGCTTTGATAGGGTCGTTGATCGCCAGTACGGCCAGCACTTCCTGCTCCCGGGCCAATACAATTACCGTACGAGCCTGATTTTGCCACTGCTCTACGGGCCAATGGTCTAGTACTACACCTTCTTCTTCCATCCAGCGGGGACTTCCCGCCCGAAACACTACGCCTTCTACCTGACCGCGGATGCCCTTCCCGGGTACATTTTCCAAAGCCGGCACTGCGGCTGGTTTTACTTTCTCTGCTTTCAGAGCTTGTACAATAGCCTGAGCCAGTGGATGCGTCGATTGACTTTCCAGGCCTAGCAAGACAGGTTTCCAGGCTTCGTCGTTCCATTGGCTATCCGTTACGCTGGGCTTGCCTTCAGTGATCGTTCCGGTTTTATCCAGAATGAGGGTATCCATGCGGTAGGCTCGCTCCAGGCTTTCGGCATCTTTGATTAGAATTCCGTTTTCGGCTCCCTTTCCTACCCCAACCATAATCGCCGTGGGCGTGGCCAGTCCCAGAGCACAGGGGCAGGCAATGACCAGTACCGTAACCGCATTCAGCAGGGCGTACGTAAGGGCGTTTTCACCCCCTATCAGCCACCATACCAGAAACGTCAGTACGGCAATTCCTAAGACTACTGGAACGAAAATGCCCGCAATTTTATCAACCAGCCGCTGAATGGGAGCTTTACTCCCCTGAGCTTCCTGTACCTGCCGGATGATCTGAGCCAGTAAGGTATCGCTGCCCACTTTCTGAGCAATGAAATGAAAACTCCCCTGCTGATTGACGGTTCCGGCAAATACCTTGGTCCCCTTCGTTTTTTCAACGGGAATGGGTTCTCCCGAAATCATACTCTCATCGACGTACGAATGGCCTGATTTGACCTGCCCATCCACGGGTATTTTATCACCGGGCCGTACCAGCAGACGATCGCCCACGCCTACTTCGGCGAGTGGCACCTGCACTTCCTCGCCGTTTTCAATTCGTATGACCGTCTGCGGTTGTAGCCCCATTAACTTTTTGATGGCCGAAGACGTATTGGACTTAGCCCGTTCTTCCAGCCATTTGCCCAGCAGAATAAACGTCACTACTACCGCCGCTGCTTCAAAATACACGTGTGGATGCAATCCCCGCTGATGCCAGAATTCCGGATATAACGTGTTGAATACGCTGAACGCATAGGCGATACCCGTACTCATCGCTACCAGCGTATCCATGGAAGTTTGCCCAAAGCGGGCCTGCTTAACGGCATTGACAAAAAACTTCCGCCCAAACCAGAAAAGTACCGGTGTACTTAGTCCCCACATGAGGTAATTGGCGGGCGGCCAGTCCATCCAAACCATTCCCAGTCCTACCACCGGAATCGTCAGTAGGGCCGACCAGATCAGGTTAGACTGTAATATTTTGAGGCGATTTTCTTTGTATTCGGCTTGCTTTTCCTGGGCATTCTCCGCATCAATGATCAGCCCATAGCCGATGCCCTGTACGGCCTTTTGTAGCTTTTCCAGGGACGTTTGCTGGGGGTTAAAAACAATACGGGCGGATTCATCGGCGAAGTTGACCGTCGTGTTTTCTACGCCGGGCTGTTTCGTCAGTATGGTTTCCACGCTTTGGGCACAGGCCGCACAGCTCATGCCCGTGACGGGTATACGTAAAGATTCGGTGGGTGTTTCAAGCGTTTCCATAACTACTTTCATTACAGATACAAAGTTCGGCTTCCTGGCGTGCTTCGGCATTACAGCTTTCCGGAAGGAATTTGCATAGTTTTGCCGCTAGCGTCGGGGTTTACGCGGGTAATCTTCCATCTCCACGGCGGGCAGTACCGGATTCAGGATTTGCTTGGAAATGACCACTCGGAAAAACTTCACCCCACTCACTTCATAATCCTGCCAGAACTTATCCCGTAATTGTAAATTTCGGTAAATCGTTGAGTAACTCACCTGTGGGTCCCAGCCGTGTATGTTCAGCGTAGTTAACAAAAATTCTACCGTTTTTTTCAGGTTGGAAAAGTACACCACGGACGCATCCCGCCGCCGCTGATCGGGTAAAGCGGGATAAGGCTGAATACTGAGTTCATAAATAGGTTGCTGATTCATAGCACATTCCTGGAAAATTATGAGCTTATTTTTCAGTAACACAATTTCAGGGTAAGAAGTGCCGTTTCATCCACATACACCAACAAAAAGACCCCGACTGCTTACGGCTGGGGTCTTTCTTTTTTTGTCTGGTATCTTCCAGCTTTATTATAAACGCTTAAACAGACGATTAGGTAGGTCTACATATGATCCTACGGCCAAATCAATCTGCATGGCTTCAGGGCATACAAACAATCGCCCACTTAGATAATTGTCAGGTCTGGTTCCATACCTGGCAACGCCCAAGGAATCAGTAATGGCAACTCCTTTTTCTAGTTTAATAAGTTGATAATTTCCCTTATACAGCACACTTTTCTCTTTTCGAACTTCAATGTGATTCGTATCGGCGAAAATCATTTCCACGTTCGGTACCGGAGCTGTATAATTCGTAACGGACGAACTCGTATAAACAAGTTTCCACTTGCCCAGCAATTGCTGTCGAAGCGTTTTGACATCTGTAGCGGCATTCTCTGCCAAACAAGGT
This sequence comes from Siphonobacter curvatus, assembly GCF_002943425.1. Taxonomy (NCBI): domain Bacteria; kingdom Pseudomonadati; phylum Bacteroidota; class Cytophagia; order Cytophagales; family Cytophagaceae; genus Siphonobacter; species Siphonobacter curvatus. The sequence goes on along the minus strand of NZ_PTRA01000001.1, from coordinate 1,874,946 downwards.
GTTAGTACCGGCTCAACGGATTTGTTTTTTTGACAGGCCATAGCCAGTACCAGCAGAAGAAAAGTAGCTTTTTTCATTGATTTTCCTTTTTTCATCAGGACCCGGGCATTTATCCTGCCGTTGGAATTCATTTCATTATTTTCATTTTTTATTCGGCAGCCAATCGGCTGACGGCCAATTTTTTAAGTACTCCGGTCAAAAAAACTGTCAACCGAAAACCGAAAACTCTAAACTTTTGCTATTATCTTTGTATCCCGTACACAAATCATACACGTCGTCATGTCCACGGTCAAACCGACGAAATATATCTTTGTTACGGGCGGGGTTGCATCTTCACTCGGCAAAGGCATTGTCGCCTCCTCGTTAGCTAAACTTCTGCAAGCCAGGGGTCTTTCAGTCACTATTCAGAAAATCGATCCTTACATCAACGTCGATCCCGGTACGCTCAATCCGTATGAGCACGGGGAATGCTACGTTACGGATGATGGAGCCGAAACGGACCTGGATTTAGGTCACTACGAACGCTTTCTGAACGTCCCCACGTCACAGGATAACAACGTAACGACGGGTCGTATCTACTACAACGTCATCATGGCCGAACGCGAGGGCAAGTACCTCGGTAAAACGGTACAGGTGGTGCCTCACATTACTGACGAAATCAAACGCTGCATTACGGCGTTGGGTACGACGGGTAATTTTGACATTGTCATTACTGAGATTGGCGGTTGCGTGGGTGATATTGAGTCCTTACCCATCATTGAAGCTGCCCGTCAGCTGAAGTATGAACTGGGTGAGAACAATACGCTCTTCATTCACCTGACCCTGGTTCCGTACCTGAGTTCGGCGGGTGAATTGAAAACCAAACCGACGCAACACTCGGTTCGTACGCTTTCGGAATCCGGTATTCAGGCCGACATTCTGGTTTGCCGCACCGAGCACCCGATTCCGCAGGATATGCGTCGCAAGATTGCTCTCTTCTGCAACGTACAGCCTAATGACGTAATCGAGTCCATCGACGCCGAGACCATCTACGATGTGCCGCTGTTGATGAAAAAAGAAAAGCTCGATCAGCGGGCTCTGTACAAACTCAATCTGTACAACGATCAGGAACCCGATCTGGATTCCTGGAAAGACTTCCTCGGCAAGTACAAAAACCCAACGGACCAGATTACGGTAGGTCTAGTCGGTAAGTACGTCGAATTGAAAGACGCCTACAAATCCATTGCGGAAGCTTTCATCCACGCCGGTGCTGAAAATGAGTGCCGGGTTAAGGTAGAATGGATTTCTTCGGAAACACTGGAACAGGAAGAAGTCATTGAGCAATTGCTCAGTCTGGACGGTATTCTGGTAGCTCCGGGTTTTGGTGAGCGGGGTCTGGAAGGAAAAATCCGGGCCGTACAACTCGCCCGTGAGAACAAGATTCCGTTCTTCGGTATTTGCTTAGGTATGCAGATGGCCGTCATCGAGTACGCTCGCAACGTAGCGGGTATTGCCGGTGCTTCGTCTTCCGAGCTGGAACCTTCCACCCCTAATCCGGTCATTGACCTGATGCAGGAGCAGAAAGCCATCAAAGCCAAAGGCGGTACCATGCGACTGGGAGCCTGGCCTTGTGATCTGCAAAAAGATTCACTCGCCCATCAGATTTACGGCAAGAAGAAAATCTCCGAGCGTCACCGTCACCGGTACGAATTCAACAATGCGTATCTGAAGCAATTGAACTCTGCTGGTCTGGTTACCTCAGGTATCAATCCGGAAAGCAAACTGGTCGAAATCATTGAGCTGAAACCTGAAGTTCACCCCTTCTTTATCGGTGTACAGTTCCACCCCGAGTATAAAAGTACGGTGTTGAGTCCGGCTCCGCTGTTCGTACATTTCGTGAAAGCAGCCCTTACTTACTCCCTCGCGAAACGGGAATCGGTAACGGTGGGCGTCTAAAAACGTTCTCAAAACGGATTAAGTATCTGATAATTAAACCGTTATTTATCTCTAACTAAAGTATTTTTTTAGAAAAGATAAGCTACTAGGCCACGGGTTTTATCAATGCCAATCGGCACTACCGATTACCGTTTAACATTAATTCCATTCTATTACTGGAAAAAAAGGACGAGCACGCAGGGCTTTCGGGATTGTTTCCGAACTTTGCGTGCTCATTTTTTTAAACTCTAATTACACCGGAGCCTTGTTGTCTCCCCACCATCCTTATGGATCGTAATACCATCATTGGGTTGCTATTGATTGTTGGCATGTTGCTTGGGTACCAGTTTCTGATGCCCGAAGAAAAGCCGCAACCCCAGAAACCCCAGCAAATGGGTGTTCCCAAGAAGAATGTTTCTACGGCTGCTACGCTGGACACCGCCGCCTTAGGTAGCTTTTCATCCGCTGCCAAAGGTACTTCTCAGGAAGTAGTTCTTGAGAATAAAGACGTTCGCGTCACGTTCTCTACCCAGGGCGGCCGGATTAAGGAAGTGCTTCTCAAAAACTACAAAACGTACGATCAAAAGCCGCTGTACCTTTTCGACGAGAAGGGTTCCCGTCTCGGACTGGAATTGCCCAACGGTTCCGGTAAAGTAGATGCTAGTCAGTTATTCTTTACTACGACGGATCAAAGCCAGGTAGTAGCAGAAAACGGTTCGGGCACGGTAGCCTTTACCCTCCAACTAGCCAGTGGCCAAACCATCGAGCAACGCTATACGCTTCCCGGCAAAGGTTTTACCCTGGGGTATGATCTGAACGCGAAAAATTTCGGTGGAAACGCCCGCCTGTTCTGGTCACATACTATTGATCGTACGGAGAAAGATGTTAACAAACTGCGGAATGAAAGTACCATCAACTACTTAACCACGGATGAATCCTTCGATCACCTGAGCCAGAATAGTTCCGGTACGGAAGAGCAGACGCTGGAAGAACCCGTCAAATGGCTTTCATTCAAGCAGATGTATTTTGTATCCGGCTTGGTGGGTGAAGGTACTAACCTCTCGGGTGTAAAGCTGAAATCAACGGCCTTCCCCGACAATAACGAGGAAAATCTGAAGACGCTGGAAGCCGAAGTACAATTGCCTGCGGCTGATCTGGCGGCGGGTAAAGGCAAGTTCAAGCTGTACTTTGGCCCCAACGATTACCAGCTCACCACGCAGGTAGCTCCTGACTTTAACGAAAACGTGTACCTGGGCTACGCCTTCCTGAAACCCGTGAACCGATATGTATTCGTTCCGCTGTTCAATTTGCTCGGTGGATTTATTTCCAACTACGGCGTACTGATTTTTGTACTGGTCTTCATTATCAAACTGATTCTGACCCCCCTTACGTACAAGAGTTACATTTCCATGGCGAAGATGCGCGTGTTACAACCGGAGCTTGCGGCCCTGAAGGAAAAAATTGGCGACGACGATGCTCAGAAAATGCAGCAGGAACAGATGAAGCTGTACCAACAGGTGGGAGTCAATCCTTTGTCGGGCTGTGTACCGCAATTGCTGACGCTGCCCATTCTGATGTCGGTCTTCTTCCTCTTCCCGAACCTGATTGAGCTGCGTCAACAGCCCTTCCTGTGGACCAATGACCTTTCCTCGTACGATGATCTGATTAAGTTCGGCTTCTCGTTACCGATTCTGGGTAATCACATCAGCTTGTTTACGGTAATGATGACGGGTTCCAGCATTCTGTTTGCGTACTACAACAACCAAACGACGGTAAGCACGCCGGGTCCGGTAGATTATCGTACGCTGGGTTACATCATGCCGCTTGTGTTCTTCTTCATCATGAACTCCTTCCCGGCGGGTCTGGCCTGGTACTATCTGGTATCCAACCTGATCACAATCGGGCAACAGCAATTGATCAAACGCTTCGTTGACGAAGATAAAATCAAGGCTATTCTGGAGGAAAACCGTCGCAAGATTTCGAGCGGAGAAAAGAAAAAATCGAAATTCTCTGAGATGCTCGAAAAACAGTTGAAAGCAGCGGAAGAAGCGAAAAAACAAGCCGAAGCTCAGGCCAACAAAAAGAAAAAATAGTTGGTAACTGGCCCGATGGCCTGCCTAACGTGACAAAAGCCCCTGACCTACCGGAAAGGGGCTTTTTGATTGGTATCTTTCTTTTGCGTAAATATTGGGGGCGGTTGGTAAGACCGTCCATTCTGATTTACTTTTGTCCAAAGACGTATTCATGATTCGACTTACCTTCATCTTTTTCAGTATCCTTTTTTCGCTGAATGTTCTGGCCCAAACCGCTCCTGCGGACTACCAGCAGGCGTACCAGAAGGGCGAACGGGCTCTTCGCGATAAAAAATACGATTTGGCCCGCGAGTACTTTGCTCCGCTCACCTCGGCCCGTTACCAGAACGAACTGGTACCCTACAGTCACTACTTCATGGCTCTGGCTTGCCTGAAAAGCGATCGGCTGGCGGAAAGTCGTACGTACTTACGCCAGTTGGAAAGCCGTTACCCCAACTGGCTAAAAATCGCTGATGCCCGCTACCTGTACGCCAATGTGTTGCTGGAAGAAGATCAGTTTACGGCCGGTGTGGATGCCCTTAAACGACTGCCGGAAGCACGCATGAAGCAGGACATTGAATCGCTGGAAGCGTATTATCTGGCTCAGTGCACGAACCTTTCCACGCTGCGTCAGCTCCATACCAAGTATCCGAATGATGCCATTATTGCCGAAAATCTGGTCGCTCTGATTCAGCGGAACTCAACGAATAAGGCCGATCTGGATTTAGCCGCCCGACTTACTACTCGGTTTTCCCTGAAACCCCGCACGGCTCCGACGGGTCCGAATATTCCGGTAGTGACTGCTCCGAAAGGCAAGAAAAGTGCTTATACCATTGCTGTCCTTTTCCCGTTCCGAATGAATGAGCTGAACTCGGCAAACAATCAATTCGTAGTAGATCTGTACGAAGGCATCCGACTGGCCGTCAAAAAACTACAAAGTGAAGGGATCACGGTCAATGTCCTGGCCTATGAAGTGGATAACACGGCTGAAAGTATGCAGAAAGTATTCGGAGATCCTCAGTTTCAGCAGTCGGATGTACTCATTGGACCGCTGTATCCGGTTACGTACGAATTAGCGACGACCTGGGCTGCCGAACGTAACATTCCCATCGTCAATCCCATCTCGACGAATAGTTCTTTACTGGTAAACCAGACGTATCTGGTACAACCCTCCGTTGAATCACAGGCTCGTTTGCTCTTCCAGTTTTCGCAACGCTTTACACCCAAATCTACGTACATCGCCTATGGAAATACGCGTCAGGATTCACTACTCGCCGCCACATACGCTCAAGTAGCAAAAACCAATGGGGTTCAGGTACTGGGCATGAAACGCGGTCGCAGCGAAAGCCTCGCTGTCGAACTGAAAGGAAAAAAGCCGGGTCACATTCTGGCTGCTTTTACGGGTAGCGGCGAAGGCCCCGGCGTGATTTCCTGGAATCGGAGTACAAACTTGGGTGTTCCTCTGCTAGTGCCTTACGAAGCCTTCAATACCAACACGTCTCCGGCGTCCACGTTTTCGGGTTCGAATGTATATTTCTTCGATTCCATGTTTAGTAGTGACACGGATCCGGCGGTACTGGATTTCCGGCAGAAGTACATGACTCAAATCAACACGCTACCGTCCAGTTACGCCTACCTCGGGTACGATACGATGCTCTTTTTCGGTCGTATGCTGGGTAAGTACGGTAGCGATTTTACCAAAGGCCTGAAAAGTCAGCCCTACAAGGATGGCTATACGCTGGGTGGATTCGACTATCGGCAATCCACCGACAATCAGAATTTCAACGTTCTAAAATTCAGTAACTATCAATTTATTCAGGTTAAATAAATGAGTTTGGAGTTTAGGGTTTTGTGTTTAGCGTTTGGAAGCCTAGGTCGACCAAACTATTCGTTTCAGCTACTAAGCACTTCAGCAATTTAGGCTTTGACTAGTAACGCAACTCAAAACTCGTAACCCGAAACTCAACTTGCTTCCATGACAACATCTGAACAACTTTTTCAACGAGCCAAAGAGGTCATTCCTGGCGGCGTCAATTCGCCGGTACGGGCGTTTCGGGCCGTGGGTGGCAATCCCCTATTTATCAAAGCAGCTCAAGGGCCTTATTTGATTGATGAAGATAACAACCAATACATCGAACTGATCAACTCCTGGGGGCCGATGATTCTGGGACACGCCAATGAAATGATCCAGAAAGCCGTTTCGGATGCGGTTCAGCATTCGTTTTCCTTCGGGGCTCCTACTCGTCGGGAAGTAGAAATGGCGGAACTCATTATTTCAATGGTATCCTCCATCGAGAAAGTTCGGATGGTAAATTCCGGTACCGAGGCTACGATGTCGGCCATACGCGTAGCTCGTGGCTTCACAGGTCGTGAAAAAATGATCAAGTTCGAAGGTTGTTACCACGGTCACGGTGACAGCTTCCTGATTGCCGCTGGTAGTGGAGCCGTAACGATGGGCGTTCCTGACAGTCCGGGCGTAACCAAAGGCGTCGCTAACGATACGCTGACGGCTCCCTTCAATGATCTGTATTCGGTAGAAACGCTGGTAGAAGCCAACAAAGGCCAAATTGCCGCTATTATCCTGGAACCCGTGGTAGGAAACATGGGTCTAGTATTGCCCGAGCCCGGTTTTCTCGAAGGTTTACGGGAACTGTGCGACAAAGAAGGAATTCTGCTGATCTTTGACGAAGTAATGACGGGCTTTCGTTTGTCTGCTTCCGGTTTTCAGGGCATCACATCCGTACAGCCCGATTTAACTACGCTGGGTAAAATCATTGGCGGCGGTATGCCCGTAGGTGCTTACGGGGGCCGCAAGGAAATCATGGATTTTGTCTCTCCGGCGGGTCCGGTCTATCAGGCAGGTACGCTTTCGGGAAATCCCATTGCAATGGCCGCTGGAAAGGCCATGCTGACCTATCTTAACGAAAATCCGGAAGTTTATACAGAACTGGATCGCATCGGAGCCAAGCTGGAAAACGGTCTGCGGGCGGGTAACCAGAAAGCCGGTAAGAACTTCACCATCAACCGCATTGGTTCGATGTATACGCTTTTCTTTAACGAACAGCCCGTTACGGATTTTGCCTCGGCTAAGGCTTCTGATCTCAGTATGTTCGGAGCCTATTTCCAGGCGATGCTGAAACGCGGTGTGTACCTGGCTCCTTCACAGTTTGAAAGTCTCTTCATTTCAACGGCCCTGACGGATGACCTCGTCGATCAGATCATCGCCGCTCACGAAGTAAGCTTGCTGGAGGTACTGGGTGGAGCGTAGGGAGTTTGAGAGATATTTGGAAAATTTGATTGAGTTTGAGGTTTGATTAGTGTTTGAGAAAGGTTTGACTACAGCGAATGTCGCCTTACCAGAAAGGTGTTTCAGAAGACAAGTTTGTGGAAGTGATTTAAAAGCTCGCGAACCTTCAAACCTTCGTTAAACGTTCAGAAAGCCTTCAAATCCTCAAACATTAATCAAACTTCAAACCATTTATCGACCCTCGAACGCCATTCAAACCTTAAACTACATTCAAACCCTTTCCCCCATTCATGCGTCGCTTTTCCATCATTATTCCCGTGTATAACCGTCCAGACGAATTAGCGGAATTGCTGGCGTGCCTGGCCCGACAAACGGTTCGGAATTTTGAAGTCGTCGTGGTGGAAGATGGATCAGGCATACGGTCGGAACACGTCGCTCGGTCGTTTGAAACCGCTCTGGACATTCGTTATTACGAAAAGCCCAACAGCGGACAGGGTTTTGCCCGTAACTACGGCATGGAACGGGCGGCTGGCGACTGGTTTATTATTCTGGATTCGGATGCTCTGGTGGAGCCGCAGTACCTGGAAATCGTCAACCGGGAAATCGATCGTCAGCAACTCGATCTATACGGTGGCCCTGACCGCGATCATCCCAGCTTTACGCCCGTACAAAAGGCCATCAGTTATTCGATGACTTCCCTCTTTACTACGGGGGGCATTCGGGGTAAAGCCAAGAATGCGGGCGGTACCTTTCACCCCCGGAGTTTCAATATGGGACTGAGTCGGCAGGTCTGGGAACAAACGGGTGGTTTCCGGATTACTCGAATGGGTGAAGATATTATTTTCAGTATTCAGGCCCTTAAGCTGGGCTTTCGCAGTGCTTTGATTCCCGAAGCTTTTATCTACCACAAACGCCGGACCGACTTTGGGGCTTTTTTTCGACAGCTTCGTTTTTTCGGACGAGCCCGCATCAACATTACTCGTTTTTTCCCGGATACGCTGAAACTGGTGCATTTTTTCCCGGCCGCGTTCACCGTATGGTTGTTCAGTTTCCCGCTTCAACTGCTCATTTTTAAACCCTTATTTCAGCTTTCGGTACTAGCTCTGCTGGCCTACTGTCTGATGATTTTCTTTGATTCCTGGAAACAGAATCAGAGCATTACCGTCGCCAGTCTCAGTGTGCAGGCCGTTTTCGTGCAAATGGTGGGCTATGGCCTAGGCTTTTTAAGTGAAGGTTGGAAGTACCTGCGGGAACCAAAAGGCACGGTACAAACCGGCGAACGCGTGGAATATCCCTCTTAATACTAAAGCCCGACGGTTCTTCCGCCGGGCTCTATTTTACAACGAAACGATCCCATGAAATTTGACTCCCTATCCCTCAACGTAAACGAGGACGATCAGCAATTTGAATTACAAATCGACCAGCATACGGCTTTGATTGCCTATCGCGTACTAGATACTCATACACTGGCTCTCGATCATACGGAAGTTCCCGAAGAACTCGAAGGTCAGGGCATAGCTTCGGCACTGGTCGAAAAAACGTTTCAGTATCTGGACGATAACCAGCTTAAGCTCGTACCTAACTGCTCATTCGTACGGACGTATCTGGAACGGCACCCCGACTGGAAACGACTGGTGGCCTAATCCAGCAGTCGCGTAGCTTTAATGAATCCGCGTTGCCAGTAGTCGTTATACAGGTTGTCTTCGATGACGCCCCGACTACTGGACGCGTGGATAAACATGACACCCTCGGAGCCATTGATATGGGTGACAATGCCCGTATGATTGATTCGGTTTGCACCGAAACCTTTGTATTCCGTGTTGAAGAAGACCAGGTCGCCGGGCCGTAAGTCACTCACTGAGATCGATTGTCCCACATTGGCCTGTTCAGCGGCTGTACGCGGCAGTTTCAGTCCGATCTGCTTAAAGCTTACCTGTACCAATCCTGAACAATCGAGCCCTACACTGGTACCCCCACCCGTCCGGTAATTGGTCCCGCCATAACTCTTGGCCGTATTGATCACATCATTGACCAACTGTTTGTCGTACCGAACCGCCTTGGGATTATACTCTGCTTTTTTAGTCAAAGCATATTTGCCCGGTGTAGCTGGGGAAGCAGCCGCCGAAGCCCCCGCATACGATCGAGAGACGGATGATCCACCATAAGAAGGACGCGAGGCCGTAGTCGAACGGCTAGCAGGTGCACGGTACGAAGTTTGGCGACTGACGGGTTTACTACGAGTCGTCGTACGAAATAATTCACAGGAACTAAGTAAAATACTTAGCGTACAAAGGAGCGGAAAAGTCCAAAAACGCATAAGCTAGTGTTTAAGTGAGTTGTGAAGGAAGACTAGTACTTGCAATTGATTTTCAGCTATTTAAGACCTATTGTCTTCCAAAAAACTTCGGTTTAAAATACCCTATATCGGTTTGAATGTAAGGATTCAGTCCTAAAAACGACAAAAGGGAAAGCATATTTTTTTACATGCTCCCCCTTTTTTTTATCAGAATTTCATGGTCAAAGCGATGCGTTTACGGGTCAGATCTACTTCCACTACTTTCACCTGAACCTGCTGCTGCAACTTAACGACCTCATTGGGATCCCGGACGAAGCGATTCGACAATTGCGATACGTGTACCAGCCCGTCCTGTTTCACCCCAATGTCCACGAAGGCTCCGAAAGCCGTAATGTTGGTAACAATACCGGGCAGAATCATCCCCTCCCGCAGATCTTCTGGTTTTCGTACGGAAGCGTCGAATTCGAAGGCCGTGAGGGGTTGACGCGGGTCCCGACCGGGTTTTTCCAGTTCGCTTACAATGTCCTGCAAAGTGGGTAAGCCCGCTTTATCAGTAACGTATTTTTGCAACTGTATTTTCTTCCGTTGCTCGGTTTGCGTCATCAGGTCTTTCACCGACACACCCAGGTCTTTCGCCATCCGTTCGACGATGTCGTAGCTTTCCGGGTGTACTGCTGAATTATCCAGGGGATTGGCAGCTTCCGCAATTCGCAGAAAGCCCGCACACTGCTCAAAGGCCTTTCCACCCAATCGCGGTACTTTCAAAAGTTCTTTCCGGGATTTAAAAGCTCCATGTTCGCGGCGGTACGTCACGATGTTCTGAGCCAGCGTAGGGCCCAATCCGGAGACGTAACTCAGCAAGTGTTTACTCGCCGTATTCAGGTTGACTCCTACCGCATTAACGCAGCTCTCCACCACCGTATCCAGACTTTTCTTTAACGCTCCCTGATCTACGTCGTGCTGATACTGTCCTACACCAATGGACTTGGGATCGATTTTAACCAGTTCAGCCAAGGGGTCCATCAAGCGGCGACCAATCGATACAGCTCCGCGGACCGTAATGTCTTTATCCGGAAATTCATCCCGGGCCACTTCCGAAGCGGAGTAGATGGAGGCTCCCTGTTCGGAAACCATAAAAATGGGAATTGTCAGGGATAGTCCTTTCAGGAAATCTTCCGTTTCCCGTCCTGCAGTACCATTGCCTACGGCTACGGCTTCGATCTGGTACGAAGCAATGAGCTGACGGACTTTCGCTTCCGCCTCCTGCTTTTTGTCAAAGGGATAAAGTACAGTATCACTCAACAGATTGCCCTGTGCATCGAGTACAATGGTTTTGCAGCCCGTCCGGTAACCAGGGTCAATACCCAGCACCCGTTTTTGACCCAGTGGCGACGAGAGAAGCAATTGCCGAAGGTTTCCCACAAAAATGGTGATTGCCTCAGCATCGGCTTTTTCTTTCGAAAGTCGGGCAAATTCATTTTCAATACTGGGCTTGATGAGTCGCTTGTAACTATCCGTAATAGCATCTTCTACGAATGGTTTAGCGGGTGAAGAACCCCGAACGAACAATCGATCTAGCTGTTCCAGCGAGCGTTCTTCATCCGGAGAAATGCTTACGGATAAAATGCCTTCTTCTTCCCCCCGCCGAATGGCCAGCAGGCGATGTGAGGGAATTTTCCGCAACTCTTCCGAAAAATCGAAGTAATCGCGGTATTTGGCTCCTTCCTCTGCTTTATTTTTCTTGAGTTTAGCATAGACAATCGCCTGTCTTTCAAATACTTTACGAACTGCATTTCGGGCGTCCGCGTTTTCAGAGATCCACTCGGCCATAATGTCGCTGGCTCCCTGATAGGCTTCTTCCAGTGTGGGTACTGACTCATTAATAAAAGCTTGAGCTTTCCCCGTAATATCGCGTTCGCGTTGCTCAAAAATTAGCCGGGCCAACGGTTCCAATCCCTTTTCAATGGCGATACTGGCTTTGGTTTTCCGCTTGGGTTTGTAAGGCAGGTACAGGTCTTCGAGCTGAGTAAGCGTCTGGGAAGCTTCGAGTTGTTTCCGAAGCTCGGCCGTTAGTTTACCTTGCTCCTGAATGGATTGCAGGATACTCTCCCGACGCTTTTCCACTTCCTTGAATTTCTCGTACTGATCTTTGATGGCCTGAATTTGTACTTCATCCAGACTGCCCGTCATTTCCTTACGGTACCGGGCGATGAAGGGCACGGTGGCTCCTTCGTCAAAAAGTTGAATGGTATGCTCGACCGAACGAGCGGAAAGCGATAACTGACTTGAAATAAAAGCTACTGCGGTACGCATGGGTACAATATTCAGTTTACGGTTTTCAGTTGCCTGCTTTGGGTTTGGGGTTTAGCGTTTCCTCGGCTCACTCCGATTTGTAACTATCATGGAATGATCGGGGTGCAACTGGTTAAGCGTCTCCGACGCGAAACTAATTCCCTCCTACTATGCCATGCCGATTTCGGAATAACTACTCAACCCAAAACACTAAACTCACTTCACAGATACAATCTCTCCGGTCTCCAGATACACAATCCATCCTTCAACTTTTGTATAACCCATTTCGCGGTAACGGCGGGCGTAGGATTTCATTTGGTCCCGGTGGCTATCTCGGATTTGGCCGGTTTTGTAATCCAGAATGGCTATGCTTTGATCGGGGCGAATTACGACCCGATCCGGACGCAGAATATCTCCGTTGGGCATCAGGATTTCCTGTTGCGACAAAAACTCGGCGGGCAATTCAAAGTACGGTTTCATTTCTTCCCGACTCAATACCCGCTCAATGGCTTCCCGGAGAAGAATCACCTGCGACTCGTCAATGAGGCCCCGTTTCTGCATTCGTTCAATCACGTTGGGTACGTCTTCAGGCGTACGGATATCCCGCATGACGGCATGAGCTTTATTAGGCCAGTCTTTCTGACTGGTAAACGTATCCCATTCCGTTAGTCGATCTTTCTGCCTCCGTAAACGCATACTTTCCCGCCGAACCGTGAGCACGTTTTCAATACTAATCGTCGTGTCATCTTTCACTGCGACGGGGCGGGGCTTGAGAGCATTCCCCTGTCGTACGATGTGCTGTCCTTCGTCTGAATCGACGTAACTCGCAAAAAACTGACCGACGGTGTCTTTCAAAGGCTCGCCCTTCTTCGTCCGTTTTACTTCCATCGAGACGTACAATCGTTCGACGGCACGGGTCAGGGCCACGTATAACAGGTTTAGATTATCGAGAAAGGTTTGCTCCGTTTCGCGTTCGTATTCGGCCTTCAAGTGGGTTTGAGCGAGCTTCTGCGTCACCGAAAAAGGAGCGGTACGCAAACGACGGAGCTGACGGTCGCCACTTTCAGGCAATTGTAGTTCCTCTAACTCAATCTCTTCCAGATCTCCCCAGATTTCGTCCCATTGATTCGACGTGAAGCTCCAATTGGCGTACGGTAACAAGACGACCCCGTACTCCATTCCTTTCGACTTGTGGATCGTCTGAATGGTCACGGCGTCACTACCTTCGGGGGTATTGACGCACAATTTGTTTTTTTGCTGTTCCCAATCCTGTACGAAATCGCTCAGATGGCCGCTTTTTCGAACGGAAAAATCCTGGGCGTAGTCCAGAAACCGAAACAGGTACGGAGCCTGAGCGGGTACGTCGAATAGCCGAAAACGGGCAATCAGTTCTTCGCAAAGTTCAAACAGTCCGAATTTTCGTAACACCGAAGGCTCCAGGGTTTGTCCTTCTTCTTTCAGCCACGTCCAGAAGGCTTTCCAGTCCGTCGATTCTACCATAGCCCGGATCCGGGTGTTGATTTCCTCATTCGGAACTTTCCCCTGAATGTCCTTCAGATACAGGTAGGCCGCTTCGTATTTGACCAGTGGCTGATCGGGTGCATCCAGAACCCGCAAAAACGCCATGACTAAATTCACCGCTACCGAGGCACTCACCAGGAGTGAATCGGCGGAAATAACCGGAATCCGGTGTGCGGTCAAGGTATCCGCCAGGAGCCGGGCGTGCCGGTTTTTTCGACACAAAATGGCAATATCCTTGTACGTATATCCTTCGGCCCGACAGGCGTTGATTTGGTTGATGACAAAAGCGGGCGTTGGTTCGGTATCCGCCTCCGTTTCCAGAAAATCGATCTGTACGTGTCCACCGCACTTAGGATTAACTTCGGGCGTTTTCTGAAAATAGGTCTGATAAATTCGCGGCGTCACCTGCCACTCTTCCCGAATCTGATGATCCAGCACATGCTTTAGCAGGTCATTGTTGAAATCCACAATTTCCTTACAGCTCCGCCGATTGTAGTTGAGCACCTCCGGTTGCAAATGCCGGGAAATGGTCAGCAGACGATCGCCTACGTTCCAGTTAATGGTATTCCCGGGCGGTAACATGGGCGACAGATCACTGCCTTTATTTTGGTGAAGATGGACCAGCTGCTCCATTTCTCCCCCCCGAAACCGGTAGATACTTTGCTTTGCGTCACCCACCACGAGGTTGTAGTGACTGGAGGATAAGCTGTTGTCAATCAGCGGCATAAAGTTCAGCCACTGAAGTTGTGATGTATCCTGAAACTCGTCAATGAGGATGTGATGAAACTTCTCCCCGAGTCGTTCGTACAAAAAAGGTACGGGCTCTTCCAGTACAATGTTGAGAATGGACTGGTTGAATCGGGAGATGTGAATTTGCCCGGAGTGATCCTCAATAGCTTTTACTTCATCGGACAGTTGCTTGAGCAGGGCCAGTTTGTGCAGGTGTTTCTCTAACTCCTGACACAGGGTATATTTTTCAATCTGACTCTCGTACAGATTGATCACTTCACGGCCCACCACTTCCAGCTCTGCTTCAATACGTTCGAACTGCGAAAGAATCAGCAGAGGTGTTTTGGCTTTCATCCAGTTTTGCTCCCGCCGGATGACGGCCTGTAAACGCGAGGAAACGCCTTCGGCGAACTTCTTCTGTCCGTCGCGTACCTTTTGCAGAAAACCGGCGGCCCCCGTGGCTCCGTAATTAAAATCACTAATGGTCAGCGTTGCCTTCTCCTCAATGAGTTCCATAGCCAGACGGCCCAGGCGGCGGTATTCTTCCTCCTGACACTGGCAGTATTCACGGATCTGTCGGCGTATTTCCCAAAAGTCTTCCGCACTGAGTTCAGCTAGCTTTTGCAGGGCATCCCGATGTTTATCATCCAGAATTTTCTTGCCCACGGTTTGTAGTTCCGTTCGCAGAGAAGTCCAGCTTTTGCCTTCGTCCGCCATTTCGGCCACGAGTTCTTCCAGTACCAGCGTCAGTTGGCTAAACTCCGTTTGCCCCACTTTACTAAGTAGCTGTTCTACTCCGGCGGCTACAATCACATCCGATTCCAGACTTACTTCAAAGTTATAGGGAATACCTAGTTCTTCTGTAAACGCCGCCACTACCCGTTGCGTAAAGCTATCGATGGTGGAAACAGATAATCGGCTATACTGATGGAGGAGTACCTGAAAGGTTTGAGCCGAACGTTTTTCGAGTTCCGCTTCCGTAATCAGTTGCCCCGTCTGAGGGTCCGTGATTTCCTGTAAGAGCAGTTGTCGGTAGGCTTCTACTTTCCGCCGAGCTGTTTCGTCGAGCGTACGGTATCGGCTGATCCCCTGCAGGGTTTGCAGGATTCGGCTTTTCATCTCATGAGCCGCATCATTCGTAAACGTTACGGCCAGAATATGCTGGAAGTACGAAGGACTAAACTGCAACAGGCCTTCTTCGTTTGGATGACTCGATAGAGCCAGTTTCAGAAACTCTTTGGCAAGCGTAAAAGTCTTTCCTGACCCCGCCGAAGCCGCGTAAATCGTAAACATTACCGATGAAAAAAGCAGGCTGGGCCTGCTTTCGTTTAATACTATCTCAAGTTACGGTCGTTTCGTATAAAATCCCGCTGCTTTCTGGATTTTTCACCTTAAAAGTTAAAGCGAACTCCGACGCCTCCCTGTACATGCATGAAGATCGGTACGGGTAGTAATTCTACGTACAGACCAGCATCCGCAAAGAGAGACAACGGCGAATCCCGCAGGAAGTACTCGACGCCAGCCAGACCACTCGCTCCAATCCCCGTTTTATTTTCGTAGCCATTGATAGACGCCAGACGGTCCGGGAAACTCCGGCGACTGGTAATTTGTCCCCCAAATCCGTAGTAAGCCTGAAAACGTTTGCCTTCGTTACCCGTGTGGAAGAGGTAATTGGCGTTCAGGGTCCAGCCCGTATTCTTGAACCGGCCGTGTGGACCGTACTTCCGCTCCCGTCCCCAAAGCATCCCGTAGGTACCTAAGCCCACGTCGATAGCCCGGTTATTATTGAGGTACATCCGGGCATTGAGGCCCAGGGGCTCTCCTACTTTAAAGCCAACGGCGTACTTCTTGGCCTGACCAAAACTAACGTGTGAACCAGCGAGCAGAACGCCCACCAGAAGAACCGAAATACGGAAAAAGTTTTTCATTGGTTGGTTAAACGATAACATGGAGGGATGAACGATATAAGGAAGGAGATCTGAATTCAGACCTCCTTCGCCATACACAAGCAAAATTTGTACTAGTCGTGAACAATCGCTCGGGTAAATTCCAGCAGGGAGTCAAACAACACGTTATCCTCTTCCTCGGTACCTACCGAAATTCGGAGGCAGTTGTCACAGTGTTTGACTTTAGAACGATCCCGGACGATGATTTTGTGTTCGAGCAGGTAAGAAAATACAGCCGCCGAATCCTGAAACCTTACTAACAGCTGGTTAGAATCCGTCGGAAATACTTTTTCAACGTTGGGTAATGATTCCAGACGCTGGCGTAGGCGTTCGCGGTTGACGAGAATCGTCTGTACCATTGCATCCTTTTTCGCCACCTCCGTCAGAGCCTCGGCCAGTAGTTGCTGGGTTACGCTACTGATATTGTAGGGAGATTTGATTTTGTTCAGTAATGCAATAATGGCTTCACTGGCAAAACACATCCCGACGCGTAAACCGGCCAGTCCCCAAGCTTTGGAGAAGGTCTGCAAGACAACCAGATTCGGGTAACGATCCAGTTCCGTCAACAACGTTGTATCCGCTGCAAAATCAATGTAAGCTTCATCGACGACCACAATGCAGGAAGTCGATTCAATGATTTGCAGAATGTCCGCCCGCCGCAGTACGTTCCCCGAGGGGTTATTAGGCGAACAGAGCCAGATGAGTTTTGTATGTTCATCTGCGGCAGCCAGTACAACGGGCACGTCGATCTGAAACTCCGGCGTCAGCGGTACTTTCTGGACAGCCACGTTCTGAATGTTCGCGGATACCTCGTACATGCCGTAGGTCGGCGGCAGGATCAGAATATGGTCTTCCTTAGGCTCGCAAAAGGCCCGGACCAGCAAATCAATTGGTTCGTCGGAGCCATTGCCCAGCATGATCTGCGAAGGCCGGACACCTTTGAGAGGAGCCAGTTTCTCCTTGACGACCCACTGATACGGATCGGGGTAACGATTGTAGGCGTTGGCCGTAGCCGAGCCTAAAGGGTTTTCGTTCGCATCCAGAAACACGCCTTCCTTGCCACTGTATTCATCGCGGGCGGACGAGTACGGAGTAAGCGAAAGCAAGTGCGGACGTACTAGTTTCTCTAATTGAAACATCGGT